>NZ_JBLVKW010000032.1:0-50312 GCF_048270745.1 Streptomyces sp. NPDC056231
CCTGGCACGCACGCTCGCCGCGTTGTCGGGCTCGCCCCGATACGACCGGTATCGGGGCGGCCCTCCGCCTTGCGATCGCACGCACCGGACGCCGCCCGGCCCGCCCTACGGGCGGACGACGCTACTTTCGAGACACGCCCTAGCCGCTACCCCCTCGCCGCTCGCATGGCGAGACCCGAAAACGTTTCTGACGCACCCCGCCGTACGGTGGGACGCACCACCTGCACACCAAGGAGAAGACCCAGTGGCCGAGCTGTTCTACGACGACGATGCCGACCTGTCCATCATCCAGGGCCGCAAGGTCGCGGTCATCGGCTACGGCAGCCAGGGCCACGCCCACGCGCTGTCGCTGCGTGACTCGGGTGTCGACGTCCGTGTGGGTCTGCACGAGGGCTCCAAGTCCAAGACCAAGGCCGAGGAGCAGGGCCTGCGCGTGGTGACCCCGTCTCAGGCCGCCGCCGAGGCCGACGTCATCATGATCCTCGTCCCGGACCCGATCCAGGCCCAGGTCTACGAGGAGTCCATCAAGGACAACCTCAAGGACGGCGACGCGCTGTTCTTCGGCCACGGTCTGAACATCCGGTTCGGCTTCATCAAGCCGCCGGCCAACGTCGACGTCTGCATGGTCGCCCCGAAGGGCCCGGGCCACCTGGTCCGCCGTCAGTACGAGGAGGGCCGCGGCGTTCCGTGCATCGTGGCCGTCGAGCAGGACGCCTCGGGCAACGGCCTGGCGCTCGCCCTCTCGTACGCGAAGGGCATCGGCGGTACCCGCGCCGGCGTCATCAAGACGACCTTCACCGAGGAGACCGAGACCGACCTGTTCGGTGAGCAGGCCGTCCTCTGCGGTGGCACCGCCGCTCTGGTCAAGGCCGGTTTCGAGACCCTGACCGAGGCCGGCTACCAGCCGGAGATCGCGTACTTCGAGTGCCTCCACGAGCTGAAGCTGATCGTCGACCTCATGTACGAGGGCGGCCTGGAGAAGATGCGCTGGTCCATCTCGGAGACCGCCGAGTGGGGCGACTACGTCACCGGCCCGCGGATCATTACGGACGCCACCAAGGCCGAGATGAAGAAGGTCCTCGCCGAGATCCAGGACGGCACCTTCGCCAAGAACTGGATGGCCGAGTACCACAACGGTCTGCCCAAGTACAACGAGTACAAGAAGGCCGACAGCGACCACCTGCTGGAGACCACCGGCCGTGAGCTGCGCAAGCTCATGAGCTGGGTCAACGACGAGGACGCGTAAGTCCCTCGCTGCGGGGCGGGTCTTCGGACCCGCCCCGCAGCGTTTCCGTCGCAACACCGCTGGAAGAAGCGGCGTCGTACGTGTGTACAAGTCGTCCAGCCCCGTGTGGGTGATCCTTCCAACGGGGCGCAGAATGCGCCCTCGCGCATGACTACACTTCTGCACATAACACGCGTCAGGCCCACAGTGTCGTGCGTCTTCCACGCGGCAAGCACCTCCACCGCCTGCGGCCGTCGGGACGGCCGTCCGCACTGGACCTGTGAGGACTCACGTGAGCTCGAAACCTGTCGTACTCATCGCTGAAGAGCTGTCGCCTGCCACGGTTGACGCGCTGGGCCCGGACTTCGACATCCGGCACTGCAACGGCGCGGACCGCGCCGAGCTCCTCCCCGCGATCGTCGATGTCGACGCCATCCTGGTGCGTTCCGCCACCAAGGTCGACGCCGAGGCCATCGCCGCCGCGGCGAAGCTGAAGGTCGTCGCCCGCGCGGGCGTCGGTCTGGACAATGTCGACGTCTCCGCGGCCACCAAGGCCGGCGTGATGGTCGTCAACGCCCCGACCTCGAATATCGTCACCGCCGCCGAGCTGGCCTGCGGTCTGCTGGTCGCCACCGCGCGCAACATCCCCCAGGCCAACACCGCCCTCAAGAAGGGCGAGTGGAAGCGCTCCAAGTACACCGGCGTCGAGCTGAGCGAGAAGACCCTCGGTGTCGTCGGGCTCGGCCGCATCGGTGTCCTGGTCGCGCAGCGAATGTCGGCCTTCGGCATGAAGATCGTCGCGTACGACCCCTACGTGCAGCCGGCCCGTGCCGCGCAGATGGGCGTCAAGCTCCTCACGCTGGACGAGCTGCTCGGAGTTTCCGACTTCATCACCGTGCACCTGCCCAAGACCCCCGAGACGCTCGGCCTGATCGGCGACGAGGCGCTGCACAAGGTGAAGCCCTCGGTGCGGATCGTCAACGCCGCGCGCGGCGGCATCGTCGACGAGGAAGCGCTCGCCTCCGCCCTCAAGGAGGGCCGCGTCGCCGGCGCCGGTCTGGACGTGTACACGAAGGAGCCCTGCACGGACTCCCCGCTGTTCCAGTTCGATCAGGTCGTCTGCACCCCGCACCTCGGTGCCTCCACCGACGAGGCCCAGGAGAAGGCGGGCATCGCGGTCGCCAAGTCCGTGCGCCTCGCGCTGGCCGGTGAGCTCGTGCCGGACGCGGTCAATGTCCAGGGCGGCGTCATCGCCGAGGACGTACGTCCCGGGCTGCCCCTCGCCGAGAAGCTCGGCCGTATCTTCACCGCGCTCGCGGGCGAGGTCGCGGCCCGCCTCGACGTCGAGGTGTACGGCGAGATCACCCAGCACGACGTGAAGGTGCTCGAGCTCTCCGCGCTCAAGGGTGTCTTCGAGGACGTCGTCGACGAGACCGTGTCCTACGTCAACGCCCCGCTCTTCGCCCAGGAGCGAGGTGTCGAGGTCCGCCTCACCACCAGCTCCGAGTCGCCGGACCACCGCAATGTGGTGACCGTGCGGGGCACGCTCGCCAACGGCGAGGAGGTCGCGGTCTCCGGCACGCTGGCCGGGCCCAAGCACCTGCAGAAGATCGTCGCGATCGGTGAGCACGATGTGGACCTGGCGCTCGCCGACCACATGGTCGTCCTGAGCTACGAGGACCGTCCCGGCGTCGTCGGCACGGTCGGCAAGATCCTCGGCGAGGCCGGGCTGAACATCGCGGGCATGCAGGTCTCGCGCGCGAACGTGGGCGGCGAGGCGCTGGTCGTGCTCACCGTCGACGACAACGTCCCGCAGGCGGTGCTCAGCGAGATCGCCGAGGAGATCGGCGCGACCTCGGCCCGTTCGGTGAACCTCACCGACTGATTCCGCCGCCTTCTCAGCCGCACCCGGCATACGGGCGTCCTGAACGGACGTCTGCATGCCGGGTGCGCTGCTGTCGTGGGGCGCCGTGAGAGTCCGCCCCAGCGCCAGGGGTGGCGGCGGGTCCGCCTCCCGCGGGCCCGGCCCAGTCATCCGCGGGACCGGTCAGACGGAAGGCGGCGGAAGGGCCCGGCACAGTGCCTCCAGGGCCGCGCCGTACGCATGGTCCGACGGCGTCGCATAGCCCACGACCAGGCCGTCCTCGGCGCGCATCGTGGCGGCGGGATGCCGGAAGTCGGCGAGCGGGTCCAGAGCGAGCCCCTGCCAGGCCGCGGCCTTGACGGTGGAGCGCTCGGTGCCGGGCGGCAGCCGCAGAACGGCGTGCAGACCCGCCGCGATGCCGGTGGGCGTGATGTGCGGGGCGTGTTCGGCGAGCGCGGCGACCAACTGGTCGCGGCGGCGCCGGTAGTGCTGCCGCATCCGGCGGATGTGCCGGTCGTAGTGGCCGGACTCGATGAACTCGGCAAGCGCGAGCTGGTCCAGGACGCTTGCCCAGCCCTCGCGTTCGCCCTTGGCGGCCAGTACGGCGCCGACGAGCTGCTCGGGGAGCACCATCCAGCCCAGCCGGACCGCGGGGGAGAGGCTCTTGCTGACGGAGCCGAGGTGGACGACGCGTTCCGGGTCGAGCCCCTGGAGGGCGCCGACCGGTTCGCGGTCGTAGCGGAACTCCCCGTCGTAGTCGTCCTCCAGGACCAGCCCGTCGCGGGTGCGCGCCCAGTCGACCGTGGCCGTGCGCCGCTGCGGGTGCAGAGGACCGCCCGTCGGGAACTGGTGGGCCGGGGTGAGCAGCACACTCCGCACGCCCGGCAGTCCGGTCAACTCGCCAGTGCGTGCCCCGTGTTCGTCGAGCGCCAGCGGTACCGTACGCACCGAGGCGGCAGCCAGCAGGGAGCGGTGGAAACCGAGCCCGTACGACTCCACTGCCAGCGGTCCGCGCAGCACCCCGCCGCCGAACAGCAGTCGCAGCGCGTGCGCGAAGCCGGAGCAGATCACGATCCGTTCGGGCGCACAGCGCACCCCTCGGGCGCGTGCCAGATAGCCGGCCAGCGCCCGGCGCAGCTCGATCCGGCCCTGCGGATCTCCGGGCCCGAAGGCGTCGTTCGGTGCCGCGTTCACGGCGCGGCGGGAGGCGGCCAGCCAGGGTGTACGGGGGAAGGAGCCCGCGTCCGGCTGGCCCTGCCGGAGGTTGTGCACGGGAGGGGCCGGGCGGGTCGGCGCCCTCTTCGGTACGCGGACCGGGGCCACCGGGGCAGCGCGGTGCGCGACCCGGGTGCCGGAGCCCTGCCGGGCGGTCAGCCAGCCCTCGGCGACCAGCTCGGCATACGCGTCGGCAACGGTGTTGCGGGCCAGGCCGAGGTCGGCGGCGAGCGAGCGGTAGGGCGGCAGCCGGGTGCCCGGGGCCAGCCTGCCGTCCCGTACGGCGTCCCGCAGTGCGCGGATGAGAACGGTCCGGCGACCGCCGGGACCGGTCAGCTCCAACAGCAGGTCGCTGCCGATCCGTTCCGCTGAATTGACCCATGGTTCCGCCATGAAAATGCACCCTACGCGAGGTCGCCCGGCTCCGTAGCGTAGTGGTCATGACGAACAACGACGCAGTCACCCGCACCCCTCGGATCAACTTCGCCAAGGCCGCGCCCAAGGCGTTCAAGGCCCTCATCGGCTTCGACGCCGCCGCCCGGCAGGACCTGGACCCCGCACTCGTCGAGCTGGTCCAGATCAGGTCCTCCCAGCTCAACGGATGCGCGTACTGCCTCCATATGCACACCACGGACGCCCGCAAGGCCGGTGAGAGCGAGGAGCGGCTGCACATGGTCGCCGTCTGGCCGGAGGCCGCGCACTTCTTCACGGAGAAGGAGCAGGCGGCGCTCGCCCTCACCGAGGCCGTCACCCTGGTCTCCAGGGGCGGCGTCCCGGACGAGGTCTACGCCCGCGCGGCCGCCCACTTCGAGGAGGCCGAACTGGCCGGGCTGCTCGCCCTGATCTTCACGATCAACACCTGGAACCGCATCGCACTGAGCACGGCCAAGGTGGCCGGCACGGACGAGCGGGCGGCGCACTGAGCGCGGCCGGGGCTCAGAGCCGGGCACCCTTCAGCGCCATGTGCAGCAGGAGCCGGTCCTCGCCGTCGTTGAGGTCCAGGCCGGTGAGCTGC
Organism: Streptomyces sp. NPDC056231; assembly: GCF_048270745.1. Taxonomy (NCBI): domain Bacteria; kingdom Bacillati; phylum Actinomycetota; class Actinomycetes; order Kitasatosporales; family Streptomycetaceae; genus Streptomyces; species Streptomyces sp. NPDC056231. The sequence goes on from NZ_JBLVKW010000032.1 coordinate 5,320, forward strand.
TCGACCCGGGACAGCCGGTAGTAGAGCGTCTGACGGTGGACGCCCAGCTCGGCCGCCGTCCGGCTCGCCTGGCCCGCGCAGTCGAGGAACACCTCGGCAGTGCGGGCCAGCTCCGCGTGGGGAGGGGTGAGCAGCGTCCGGACGGTGAGGTCCGGGGCGGTGTCCGTGGTCGGCGGGAGGGAGGTCAGCAGACGGTACGGGCCGATGGCCGACCACTCGGCGACCGGGCCGAGGCGGGATTCCGCAGCCGCCGCGCGGGCCGAGGCCGCGGCCTCGTGCCAGGCCGAGGCCAGCTCCGGCAGGCCTCGGCGGGGGACTCCGATTCCGGCGGTCGCCGTGCGGCCCGCGGTGGTCCGCAGCCGGTCCGCGGCCGTGACAGCCGGGTCGAGCACGTCGGAGGAGCGCAGCCGGACCAGCGCGGCCAGCGACAGGGTGCCCGCCCGCGCCGGTGACGGGACGGTGGACAGTGCCGCAGCCGACGGCACCGTACGGGCCGACGGGGTCTCCTCCGGCCACGGCGTCACACAGACCACCGTGTGCAGGCCGTCCGCGTCCGGGCCCAGCGCCTCCCGGAGCGCGGCCACCGCCATGTCGCGCTGCCACCCCCGCCCGGCGGTGAGCACCGCGCCGAACTCCCGGGACAGGTCCGTGCCGGCCCGCGCCTCGTCGGAGAGCAGCGCCCCGATCCGGGCCGCCACGTCCATCGCCGCGGTCAGCTTCTCGTCGGTCGGCCCGGGGTCCGCGTCGAGCAGCCATACGTATCCGAGCACGACACCCCGATGCCGCACCGGCAGACAGATCCGGCCCCGGAACACACCCGCCTCCGGGGCGGCCGGGATCCGGACCGGGCCGGTGGCGCGGGCGATACCGAAGCCCTCGAACCACGCGCGGACCGCCGGGGTGGAGCGCCGGGTCAGGATCGACCGGGTGCGGACCGGATCCATCGCCGTGTCGTCGTCGCTGTCGTGCGCCCCGAAGGCGACCAGGCCGAAGTCCCGGTCCTCCAGCGTGGCGGGGACCCCGAGCAGCGCGGAGATCTCGTCGACCAGCTCCTGGTAATCGCCCTTCACCCGGCCATTCTCGCACCCCCTTCAGACATATGTCTGAGATCGAGTGCACGGATGCGTGACAGCTGTCGATGGCACAGGATCGGGGAGATCCTTAGATTTCACGGTGGTTCTCCGTGCTGTACCGGTCTGACTCAGTTCCTGCCGATACGGCCCTCACACATACCTTTCCGTTGGAGGTGCCCCGTGCTGGCTCCCGTGATTCTCGCTGCGTCGCGCAGTGACAAGATGCGCCGATTCATTTCGGCCGCCCCGGGGACCAAGCAGGTCGTCGACCGGTTCATCGCCGGTGAGACGGTCGAGCAGGTCGTCCCGATCATCAAGGACGCCACCGGGAAGGGCCTGGAGGTCACCCTCGACGTCGTGGGCGAGGACATCACCACGCCGGAGCAGGCCACCGCCGCGCGCGACGCCTACCTGGAGCTGATCGACCGCCTCAAGGACCTCGGCCTGGGCACCAGGGCCGAGATGTCCGTCAAGCTGTCGATGTTCGGCCAGGCGCTGGAGGGCGGCCACGAGATGGCGCTCGCCAACGTCCGCCCCGTCGTCGAGGCCGCCGCGGCGATCGGCACCACGGTCACCCTGGACGCCGAGGACCACACCACCCTCGACTCGATGTTCGCCATCCACGAGGAGCTGCGGAAGGACTACCCGCAGACCGGCTGTGTCATCCAGGCGTACCTGTTCCGCACCGAGGAGGACGCCCGCCGCCTCGCCGCCGCAGGCAGCCGCGTCCGCATCGTGAAGGGCGCCTACAAGGAGCCCGCCTCCGTCGCGTACCAGGACAAGGCCGAGATCGACAAGGCGTACGTCCGCATCCTGAAGATCCTGATGGACGGCGAGGGCTACCCGATGATCGGGTCCCACGACCCGAGGCTGATTGCCATCAGCCAGGAGCTGGCACGCAAGGCCGGGCGCAAACTGGACGAGTACGAGTTCCAGATGCTGTACGGGATCCGCAGCGACGAGCACGTCCGGCTCGCGGCCGAGGGTCACCGGATGCGCGTCTACACGGCGTACGGCACCGACTGGTACGGCTACTTCATGCGCCGCCTCGCGGAGAAGCCGGCCAACCTGCTGTTCTTCGCCCGCTCCATCCTCACCAAGGGCTGAGCCCCCCTTCCCCCTCTACCTAAGGAGCAACGGAACTCATGGACGCTGTGACCCAGGTCCCCGCGCCGGTCAACGAGCCGGTCCACTCCTACGCCCCGGGCTCCCCGGAGCGTGCCCGCCTGGAGGTGAAGCTCAAGGAGCTCGCCGAGAACCCGATCGACCTGCCGATGACCATCGGCGGCGAGAAGCGGATGGGCGGCGGCGAGCGCTTCGACGTCGTGCAGCCGCACAACCACAAGGCCGTCATCGGTACCTTCGCCGGCGCCACCGAGCAGGACGCCCAGGACGCGATCGACGCCGCCCTCGCCGCCGCCCCGGCGTGGCGTGCGATGTCCTTCGACGACCGCGCCGCGATCATCCTGCGCGCCGCCGAGCTGCTGTCCGGCCCCTGGCGCGAGACGCTGGCCGCGTCCACGATGCTCGGCCAGTCGAAGACCGCCCAGCAGGCCGAGATCGACACCCCCTGTGAGCTCGTCGACTTCTGGCGCTTCAACGTGCACTACGCGCGCCAGATCCTCGCCGAGCAGCCCCCGGCCAACGCGCCGGGCGTGTGGAACCGCATGGACCACCGCCCGCTGGAGGGCTTCGTCTACGCGATCACGCCGTTCAACTTCACGGCCATCGCGGGCAACCTGCCCACCGCCCCCGCCCTCATGGGCAACGTCGTCGTGTGGAAGCCGTCCCCGACGCAGACCCACTCCGCGGTGCTGCTGATGCAGCTCCTGGAGGAGGCCGGTCTGCCCAAGGGCGTCATCAACCTGGTGACCGGCGACGGCATCGCCGTCTCCGAGGTGGCCCTGAACCACCGCGACCTGGCCGGTATCCACTTCACCGGTTCGACCCCGACCTTCCAGCACCTGTGGAAGACGGTCGGCAACAACATCGCCAACTACCGCACCTACCCGCGGCTCGTCGGCGAGACCGGCGGCAAGGACTTCGTCGTCGCCCACCCGTCGGCCGACCACGCCGTCCTGAAGACCGCGCTGACCCGTGGCTCCTTCGAGTTCCAGGGCCAGAAGTGCTCGGCTTCCTCCCGCGCGTACGTTCCGGCCTCCATCTGGAACTCCGGCTTCAAGGAGAAGTTCGCGGCCGAGGTCGACTCCATCACCATGGGTGACGTCACCGACCTGTCGAACTTCATCGGTGCCGTCATCGACGAGCGCTCGTTCGCCAAGAACAAGGCCGCGATCGACCGCGCCAAGTCCGACCCGTCCTGCACGATCATCGCGGGCGGCACGTACGACGACTCGGTGGGCTACTTCGTCCGTCCGACCGTCATCGAGTGCAGCGACCTGGAGAACGAGGTCTTCACGACCGAGTACTTCGGCCCGATCCTCGCCGTGCACGTCTACGAGGACGACGCGTACGACGAGATGCTGGAGCAGATGGAGTCGGTCTCCGACTACGCGCTGACCGGTTCCGTCATCGCGAACGACCGCGCCGCGGCCGCGCACACGATGGAGAAGCTGCGGTACGCCGCGGGCAACTTCTACATCAACGACAAGTCGACCGGTGCCGTCGTCGGCCAGCAGCCCTTCGGTGGCGGCCGCGCCTCGGGTACGAACGACAAGGCGGGCGCCCCGCAGAACCTGCAGCGCTGGACGCTGACCCGCGCCATCAAGGAGACGCTGGTCCCGCCGACCGACTACACCTACCCCCACCAGGGCTGACGCCCCCCGGGGCGCCGCACCCCGGCGCCCCGCCATGATTCCCGCCTCCCGCCCGGTTCCCCTGCCGGCCGGGAGGCGGTTTCCATTTCGGCCCCTCCGCTGCACGGCCGCTCAGTACAGGAACCGCTTCACCACCGCGTCACCCGAATCCGCAGCCCGCTCGTAGAAGTCCAGCACCCGCCGGTAGTGGTGGGCGAAGACATTGCGGATCTCGGGCTCCGGCAGACCCCAGTGCGCGGCGACGCCACCGGCGGCCGCGCGCCACAGCTCGTCGAACGGATGGGCGCGGAGGAATTCCGCCGCCTCCCACACCTCCCCGGCCTCCACAGTCACCGACGGTGCCTCGATCCCTGCCGGGTCCTCATGGATGGCCCCGCCGAAGACCGGGAGCTCGCAACTGCCGTGGCCGGGCGGTGCGGTGAGACACAGTTTGTGCACCTCGGAGAAATCCTTGGAGATGTGCAGATCCGTCTCCAGGCGGTCGAGCTCGTCGTCCGTGTCGGCGAAGACAGCCGCCACCCCGGCAAAGTGCTGCGGCAGCCCGGTTGCAGGCACGGCCCGTGCCTGCATGCTGAAGCTCATCGCTGTCCCCTTCCGCCGGGCCGCCGCACGCGGCCCCTGCCCATGAACAGTAGGGGTGCCCACTGACAGCGTCGAGCGGCACCGGATACCGCCCGTCCGCGTATCAGGGCCGGAGAGCGTAGAGGCCGTTCATGGGGCCAACTCTCTTCCGGCGCAGCACCCTTCGACACGTGCAGCTACTCGAACGCGTCCTGAGTCCCTGGTGGCGCAGGTGCCTGAGAGGCTGGGCGACATGACTGAGCCGTTGTGGCACATCGCGCACACGTACGAGCTGACCCCGACCGCCCGCGACGGGATCCGCGCCTTCCTCGACACCGCTTTCGAGGGCGACTTCAGCGACGACGACTGGGACCACACTCTGGGCGGCATCCACGCCTACGCACGTGACAACAGCGGTCTCCTCGTCCACGGCAGTGTCGTCCAGCGCCGGGTGATCCACGCCCACCGCTCGTACCGCATCGGGTATGTCGAGGGCGTGGCCGTCCGCGCCGACCGGCGCCGCGAGGGGCTCGGCGGCCGGGTGATGGCTGCGCTGGAACGCGTCATCGACGGGGCGTACACGTTCGGCGCGCTGTCCGCCTCCGCCACCGGGGCCGGCCTGTACGCGGCGCGTGGCTGGCAGGTGTGGCAGGGGCGGATCGGCGTGCAGGGGCTGGGCCGGGTGGAGCTGCTGCCGGACGAGGAGGGCAGCACGTACGTCAGGGCGGCGGGCAGCCGTCCACTGCCCTCCCCGTCCCGGATGCTGATCTTCGACTGGCGCGACGGCGACGTGCTCTGATCCCTACAGGGCCCCCGCGTCCCGCGCCGTCCACACCGACGGATACAGCGGCCGGAAGCCCAGCTCGTCCCGGGCCCGCAGCGTCGACATGATTCCGTACCACGGGTCGGGGTCGACCCGGTCCGCCGAATCGGCCGGCAACGCGACGCCGTTGAGCTGGTGCAGCTCCACCGCCGTCACCGGCGCGTCGTCCGAGAAGTTGTAGCGGCGACCCGCCAGGCCCGGCGCGTACAGCAGCCGCAGCAGTCCCTGCGCGACATCCGCGTGGTGCACCATCGCGAGCCGCTGGGTGGCCGCCCACTGCCCGGCCCAGGCCATCGCCTGCGCGAGGTGCGGATCGCCCTCGCCGTACACAAAGGCCAGGACGGCGATCCGGACATCGAGCCCGTGGTCGCGGTGGAGCGCGAGCAGGCCTTTCTCGGCCGCCACCTTGGACTCGGTGTACGCACCCCACAGCTGTCCGCTCGGCACCGGGGCGTCGTCCTCCGTCAGCGGCCTGCCGCGCCCCGCGCCGTACGCGAGGTTCGTGCCGACCTGCACGAACCGCTGCGCGCCCGCCTCCACGGCCGCCCGGCCCAGCGCCACCGCGGCGGCGTGGTTGACCGCCCACGCCTCCTCGTCCGGCACCCCGCGGAACGCCGCCGCGATGTTCACCACCGCGTCCGTTCCGGCCAGCGCCTTCCGTATGTCCTCCGGGTCCCGCAGGTCACCGACGACGACCTCGGCCCCCAGCGCCGCGAAGGGCGTACCCCGCTCCTCGTCCCGCACGATCACCCGCACCGTGTCACCGGCGGTGGCCCGCCGCAGCAGCCGCGGTACGAAACGCCGGCCGACCTCACCCGTGGCACCCGTCACCAGAATCAGCATCATCGGTTCCTCTCGTCGCTTCCGATGCCCATCACCCTGCGACGGGCCGCCGCCCGGCGGGAGAGACGCGGTTATCCGAGGACCGGCACTCCCTGGATACGGATCCGTGCCCGGGCCATGCTGGGGACGTGGACCTCGACCGATCGGAACTCGCCGACTTTCTGCGCCGCTGCCGCGCCCGCCTCGAACCGGCCGACGTGGGGCTGACCGCCGGCTCCCGGCGACGCACCCCGGGGCTGCGGCGGGAGGAGGTCGCCCATCTCGCCGGTGCCTCCGTGGACCACTACACGCGCCTGGAGCAGGGCCGCGGCTCACGCCCCTCGCGTCAGATGCTCTCCGCGGTGGCCAGGGCGCTGCGGCTGAGCGAGGACGAGCGCGACCACCTTTTCCGGCTGGCCGGGGAGGAGCCGCCGAGCGACCGCCACGGCCCCACCCAGCATGTGCGCCCCGGGCTGTTGATGGTCCTCGACCGGCTGCACGACGCACCCGCCCAGGTCCTGAGCGACCGCGGGGAGGTCCTCGCTCAGAACGCCATGGCCGTGGCGCTGACCGGTGAGTACCAGCCGGGGTACAACATCATCCGGTCCTGGTTCACCGCCCCCGAAGGGCGGGCGCTCTTCCCGGCCGAGGACCACGAGGCCCACTCCCGCACCCATGTCGGCCAGCTCCGCGCGGTGCTCGCCGCCCGCCCCGACGATGTCGCGCTCGTCGCCCTCGTCGACGAACTGCGTGCGGCGAGCGAGGAGTTCGATCTGCTGTGGGCCGAGCACGTGGTCGCCGTGCGGCGCGCCGAGCACAAGCGGTTCGTGCACCCTGTCGTCGGGGAGCTGGACCTGGAATGCGAGGCCCTGCTCAGCGCCGACCACGGACAGGTCTTGGTCATCCACACGGCCCGCCCCGGCACGGACGCGTACGAACGGCTGCAGCTGCTGCGTGTGGTGGGCCTTCAGGACCTGACCGTCGGGCCGTGACCGGTCAGGACCTGAAGCCAGGACCGGATCCGTCAGCCGCCGACGCTCGCCGCGCCCGTCTCGATGGGCCCGTGTACCCGCGTGACCAGGTGGTGTCCCGGCACGGACGCGATACCGCGGTCGTGCAGCGCGCCGCCAGGTGCGGCGGCCGTGAACGTCGGGAAATCTCCCTCGAAGGAGTACCTGACAGCTCGGGATCACGGATCTCGGACCGCAGCGGCCGACCCGTGCGGTCGGCTGTGTCACCACCCCTGAGCAGGCACAATCCCCCGCCGCCCGGGCTCTGATCCGAAAACCGGGGGCAGCAGGCCGTAAACCCCCGTCTCAGATAGTAGGAAGTCCGAGTAATTGTGGAGACAGACCGGCCGAGCTGTCCTAGCTTTGTAGAAGCCGAACGTCTCGCTAGATCCAGCGACTGGCGGTCGTGAGCGCGTGCCCCTGCGCAGGCAACCCCTGCGGCACCCGCTCCCCGCCCCTTCCGGCGCCTCGAAATCCTGATCTCGAAATCACGCTCACGTTTTTTCGATCTCGAAATCCTCGCGATCTCAAGGAGTCGATCCACCATGGCCGAGACGACTGTCCGCCGCGTCCGACACGCCCACCGCCCGACCGAGTCGGAGCGCCAGAATGCCGCCGCCGCCCTGCAGCGAGCCCTCGACCGCAGGGACAACGGCGGCTCCACCGGCCATTGAGGCCGGTCCGTCCGGAAGTGCTCAGCCGCGGCTGAGCACGAAGTGGCCGATGCGCTCGCCCGGCTCGGCGAGCGCGGTGACCTTCGGTGCGGGCGCCGGACGGCGAACGGGACCTGCCAGGAGACCCGCATCTGCGTCTTCGGGCCGGTGCCGTACGCGAGAGCCGGCCGAACGGTGCGACCAGCGAGCCCCTGTGGGCTGCCCCCGCCCCGCCGGATGGGTGAACGGCACGCGTGCAACTCCCCATGCGTCCGAATAGTGGACGTGAAATGTCATGAAGTGGGACGAGCAGTAGGGTGTCGACATGACTCGCAGCATCAATCTCGCAGTGGTCCCCGGTGACGGTATCGGCCAGGAGGTCGTGGCTCAGGGCCTCAAGGTCCTCCACGCTGTCCTCCCGCAGGATGTGAAGCTGGAGACCAAGGAATACGACTTCGGTGCCAAGCGTTACCACGCGACCGGTGAGACCCTCACCGACGCCGATGTCCAGGCGCTCAAGCAGCACGACGCGATCCTGCTCGGCGCGATCGGTGACCCCTCGGTCCCGTCCGGAGTCCTGGAGCGCGGCTTCCTGCTGAAGCTCCGTTTCCTCTTCGACCACTATGTGAACCTGCGGCCGTCGAAGCTCCTCCCGGGTGTCGCGACCCCCCTCGAGGGGCAGCCGGAGATCGACTTCGTCGTGGTCCGGGAGGGCACCGAGGGTCCGTACACCGGCAACGGTGGCTCGATCCGCACCGGCACCCCGCACGAGGTCGCCACCGAGGTCTCGGTCAACACCGCCTTCGGTGTCGAGCGCGTGGTCCGTGACGCCTTTGCCCGCGCCCAGGCCCGCCCGCGCAAGAAGCTGACGCTGGTCCACAAGAACAACGTGCTGACCTACGCCGGGCACCTGTGGACCAACATCTTCAACAAGGTCGCGGCCGAGTTCCCGGACGTCGCCACCGATTACCTGCACGTGGACGCGGCGACGATCTTCCTCGTCACGCAGCCCGAACGCTTCGACGTGATCGTCACCGACAACCTCTTCGGCGACATCATCACCGACCTTGCCGCGGCCGTCTCCGGCGGCATCGGCGTCGCGGCCTCGGGGAACATCAACCCGAGCGGCGAGTTCCCCTCGATGTTCGAGCCGGTCCACGGATCCGCCCCGGACATCGCGGGGCAGGGCAAGGCCGACCCCACGGCCGCGGTGCTCTCCGTCGCCCTCCTGCTGCGCCATCTGGGCTACGAGGCCGAGGCCGTGCGTATCGAGGAGGCCGTCTCCGCCGACCTCGCGGAGCGCGGGGACACCGCTCGTACGACCTCGGACATCGGTGACGCGCTCGCGGTACGCGTAGCGAGCTGACCCGACGACTCTACTTCGAAGCCGCCGGGTCGCCACCGCACCCGGCGGCTTCTCCTGCGTGGTCCCGGGTGCCACCATCGAACCCTGGACCGCATTCGCGTCATTTCGTGCACGGGTCCCCGCGAGAGATAATCGAACGGGCCGTGGCTTGCGGTAAAGCTCGGACATCCCAGCACCTGTCTGACAGGAGCCGGCGTGAGCGCGGTCCATCACACACAAAACCGGTGAAGGACATGCACATGACGACGCCCACGATCGAGCTCAAGCCCTCTTCGACCCCGCTGTCCGACGCGGAGCGCGAGGCGATGCTGGCCAACCCCGGATTCGGCCGCTACTTCACCGACCACATGGTGATCATCAAGTGGACCGAAGGCCGCGGCTGGCACGACGGCCAGCTCGTTCCCTACGGCCCGCTGTCGATCGACCCCGCCACCAACGTCCTGCACTACGCGCAGGAGATCTTCGAGGGGCTCAAGGCCTACCGCCAGCCCGACGGCTCGGTGGCCAGCTTCCGCCCCGAGGCCAACGCCAAGCGCTTCCAGCATTCCGCGCGCCGGCTCGCCATGCCGGAGCTCCCGGTCGAGACGTTCATCGAGGCGTGCGACGCGCTGGTCCAGCAGGACAAGGCATGGGTTCCGGCCCACGGCGGCGAGGAGTCGCTCTACCTGCGCCCGTTCATGATCGCGTCCGAGGTCGGCCTCGGTGTGAAGCCGGCCAACGAGTACCTCTTCATCGTCATCGCCTCGCCCGCCGGCGCGTACTTCGCCGGTGGCGTCAAGCCGGTCTCGATCTGGCTCTCCGAGGACCGCGTCCGCGCCGTCCCCGGCGGCATGGGCGACGCCAAGACCGGCGGCAACTACGCGGCGTCCCTGCTGGCCCAGGCCGAGGCGTCCGCGAAGGGCTGCGACCAGGTCGCCTATCTCGACGCCGTGGAGCACAAGTGGGTCGAGGAGCTCGGCGGCATGAACCTGTACTTCGTGTACGGGAACAAGATCATCACTCCGTCCCTGACCGGCTCCCTGCTCGCCGGCGTCACCCGTGACTCGCTGCTCCAGGTCGCCCGCGACCTCGGTTACGAGTCCGAGGAAGGCCGCGTCTCCATCGACCAGTGGCGCGCCGACACCGAGAACGGCACCCTCACCGAGGTCTTCGCCTGCGGCACCGCCGCCGTCATCACCCCTGTCGGCGTCGTCAAGTCCGCGGGCGGCGAGTGGACCCAGGGCGAGGGGGAGCCCGGCAAGGTCACGCTGAAGCTGCGCGAGCGCCTGCTGGACATCCAGCGCGGTGTCGCGCAGGACACGCACGGCTGGATGCACCCGCTCGGCTGAGCCACGGTCCCGTACCGCGACGCCCGCCCCGGCAGCAGCCGGGGCGGGCGTCGTCGTTCCTGTTCAGGACACGGTGGACGGCTGTGCCTCCGGGTCGGCCGACACCGCGGGCTCCGTACGCCTGCCCCGCGTCAGCGCCGTGTACGCGACACCGCCCACCAGGCCCGACAGCAGGAAGCTGCAGTCCACCCCGCCGGTCAGGGAGAGCAGCGGACCCTCGTACGAGGGCAGCGAGACGGCGGAGAGGCCCACTGCCGCGCCCAGGGCCCAGGAGGTCGTGGCGGGCAGGTTCCAGCCGGCCGTGTACCAGTAGGCGCCGCCGCGCGAGCGCCGGTTGAAGACTTGGAGGGCCTCCGAGTCGTAGACACCGTGACATCGGACGAAGCCGATCAGGGTGATCACCGCCCATGGGGTGCCGATGGCGGTCAGCAGCAGGACGAACGACGTCATCGCGGATTCGGCGTCCCAGGCGTAGTGCCCGACGAAGACGCACGCCGTGGCGACGCCCGCGACCGCGAAAGTGGCCTGGGGGCGCGAGGCCCGCGGCAGGATCGCATCCAGATCGAGGCCCATGGAGTACAGCATCAGGCCGGCGTTGCCGACCGAACCGGCGGAGGCGGCGATCAGCAGCGGGATCAGGTACCAGGTGGGGGAGGCGTCGACGAGCGGTCCCGCATAGTCGAGGGCCGCCCGGGAGGCGTACGCCGTGAACGTACCGAAGAGCTGCGGGACGAGCAGACCGATCAGCAGGCCGATCCAGCTTGCGCGCAGCACGCTCCGGGAGGAGTGACGGGCCGGGGAGATGTACCGCGTGTAGTCGCCGAGCAGGGTGATGAACGCGATCGGGCCGCTCAGTCCTGCTGCGACCACGGCCAGCAGCCAGGTCGGCCAGAAGGATCCGAGCAGATAGCCGCCGGTGCCGGGCAATGCGGCGGTGGTGAAGTGCGGTGCGTACGCGACGATGCCCAGGATCAGCAGCGCGCTCATCGCGACGGCGAGGACGCGGGAGAGACGCAGCAGAATCCGGTAGCCGTAGACCGCGCCGATCACGGTGGCGGCGGCGAGCAGGGCATACACGGCCGCGTACGAGAGACCCCCGGTCGACAGCCCGAAGAGGCGATGCATGGCGCCCACCATCGCGTCGCCGCCGATCCAGACGGTCAGCGCTGTGTAGCCGAGGGCGAGCAGCAGACCCACGATCGAGCCGACCAGGCGGCCGCGCACGCCGAACTGGGCGCCGGACGATGTGGAGAGGTTGGTTCCGGTGCGCAGCGAGACCAGGGCGAGCGGTGCCGTCAGCAGGGTGCCGAGCAGGGTGCCCGCGACGATCGAGCTCACCGAGGCCCACCAGCCCAGGCCGAAGGAGACCGGGAGCCAGCCGAAGACGATCACGCCCAGGCAGAGATTGGACCCCAGCAGGATCGAGACGAGGTCGCGCGGGGCGCTGGTGCGTTCCGCCTCCGGGATGGTGTCGACTCCGCGCTGTTCTATCGGCATTCGGACGCCCCTGACGTTCGACAGTTTGAGTGCCGCTCTATATGAGCCCAAGCAAGGCTCTCCGTCAATGGTTTCCAGATGGGAAAATCTTGATTAGAGTGATGTTCAAATTGGAGGTGTACTGACGTGCGACTTACCCCTACCGAGCGAGATCGGCTCCTGCTCTTCGGTGCCGCCGAACTGGCACGGGCCCGCCGTGCTCGCGGGCTGAAGCTCAATGTCCCCGAGGCGACCGCTCTCATCGCGGACACCGTCTGCGAGGCGGCCCGCGACGGTCGTCGGCTCGCCGAGGCCATCGAGGCGGCCCGCAACGTGCTCGGCCCCGACGACGTGCTGCCCGGTGTGGCGGACGTGGTGACCGAGGTGATGGTCGAGGCCGTGTTCGACGACGGCTCCCGGCTCGCGGTCGTCTCCGCCCCGATCGGCGGAGGCTCCCTCGGCGACGCCGCCCCCGGCGCGGTGCTGCCTGGACCGGCCCACGAGGAGCCGGAGCCGGAGGTGCGCATCGTCGTGCGGAACACCGCGGCCGTCCCGGTCAGCGTCACCTCGCACTTCCACTTCTTCGAGTCCAACCCCCGCCTCGACTTCGACCGTGCCGCTGCCTACGGCATGCGGCTGAGCATCCCGGCCGGCTCCTCCGCCCGCTTCGACGCGGGCGGCGAGGCCGAGGTCGGCCTCGTGCCGATCGGCGGCGAGCGCGTCGCCATCGGCTTCGCCGGCCTCGTCGACGGCCCGCTGGACGCGCCGGGCGCCAAGGAGGAGGCCCTGCGCAGGGCAGTGGCCTGCGGATACCTGGGTGCCGACCGGTCCGAGCAGAACGGAGCTGAGGGATGACCACCATCGACCCTCGTGACTACGCCGCCGTACACGGCCCCCGTGCCGGTGACCGGGTCGTCCTCGGCGACTCCGGCCTCGTCGTACGTGTCGAGTCCGACGCCCAGAAGCCGGGCGAGGAATTCCTGGCCGGCTTCGGCAAGACCGCCCGCGACGGACTGCACCTGAAGGCCGCCGCGGTCCGTGAGACCTGCGACGTCGTCATCAGCAACGTCCTGGTGATCGACGCGGTGCAGGGCATCCGCAAGGTGTCCATCGGCATCCGGGAAGGCCGCATCCACGCGATCGGCCGGGCCGGCAACCCCGACACCCTCGACGGCGTCGACGTCGTCGTCGGCACCGGCACCTCGATCGTCTCCGGCGAGGGCATGATCGCCACCGCCGGCGCCATCGACACCCATGTGCATGTGCTGTCGCCGCGCATCATGGAGGCGTCGCTCAGCTCCGGCGTCACCACGATCATCGGCCAGGAGTTCGGCCCGGTCTGGGGCGTCGGCGTCAACTCGCCATGGGCCCTGAACCACGCCTTCAACGCCTTCGACGCCTGGCCCGTCAACATCGGCTTCCTCGGCCGCGGCTCCTCCTCGCACGGCGCGCCACTGGTCGAGGCCCTCGCCGAGGGCGGCGCCCTGGGCTTCAAGGTCCACGAGGACATGGGCGCGCACACCCGTGCTCTGGACACCGCCCTGCGGGTCGCCGAGGAGCACGACGTCCAAGTCGCGCTGCACAGCGACGGCCTCAACGAGTGCCTCTCGGTCGAGGACACCCTGCGCGTCCTCGACGGCCGTACGATCCACGCCTTCCACATCGAGGGCTGCGGCGGCGGACACGTACCGAACGTGCTCAAGATGGCGGGTGTGCCGAACGTCATCGGCTCGTCCACCAACCCCACCCTGCCCTTCGGCCGGGACGCGGTCGCCGAGCATTACGGAATGATCGTCTCCGTCCACGACCTGAAGACGGACCTGCCCGGCGACGCCGCCATGGCCCGCGACCGTATCCGCGCGGGCACGATGGGCGCCGAGGACGTCCTGCACGACCTGGGCGCGATCGGCATCACCTCCTCCGACGCCCAGGGCATGGGCCGCGCCGGCGAGACCGTGCGCCGCACCTTCGCCATGGCCGGGAAGATGAAGGCCGAGCTCGGCCCCCTGGCCGGCGACGGCGAACACGACGACAACGCGCGTGTGCTGCGCTACATGGCCAAGCTCACCATCAACCCGGCCATCGCCCACGGCCTCTCCCACGAGATCGGCTCGATCGAGGCCGGCAAGCTCGCCGACATCGTGCTGTGGCGTCCGGAGTACTTCGGCGCCAAGCCGCAGCTGGTGCTGAAGTCCGGCTTCCCCGCCTGGGGCGTCACCGGCGACCCCAACGCCGCCACCGACACCTGCGAGCCGCTCGTCCTCGGCCCGCAGATCGGCGGCCACGGCGCCACCGCCGCCGACATATCGGTCGCGTTCGTCGCCGGTGCCGCACTCGAGCAGGGCAACGACCGGATGCTCACGCGCCGCCGTCGGGTCGCTGTCCGCGGCACCCGTGGCATCGGCCCCGCCGACCTGATGCTCAACTCCCGTATCGGAGACGTCCAGGTCGACGGCCGCACCGGCCTCGTCTCCCTCGACGGCGACCCGATCCGCTCCGAGCCCGCCGAATCCGTCTCCCTCAACCGCCTGTACTTCCTGTGAGGACCCTCCCCGCATGAGCAGCACCCCCGTCGCCGACGGCTTCCGCATGCCCGCCGAGTGGGCTCCGCACGAGCGCACCTGGATGGCCTGGCCCAGCCTCAACGCCACCTTCACCGACGCCGAGGAACTGGACTCGGCCCGCACCGCCTGGGCCGAGGTCGCCCGAACCGTCCGCCGCTTCGAGCCGGTCACCGTGGTCGTCGGTCCCGGCGAGACCGACAACGCCCGTACCTACCTCGGTGACGGGATCGACATCGTCGAGCGAGAGCTGAACGATGCCTGGATGCGCGACATGGGCCCCACCTTCGTCACCGACGGCACCGAACTGCGCGCGGTCGACTGGATCTTCAACGGCTGGGGCGCCCAGGACTGGGCCGCCTGGGAGCACGACTCCAAGATCGCCGCGTATGTCGCCGACCTGGCGGGCGTGGCCTCGTACGCCTCCAAGCTCGTCAACGAGGGCGGCGGCATCCATGTCGACGGCGAGGGCACGGTCCTGCTGACCGAGACCGTCCAGCTCGGCCCCGAGCGCAACCCGCACTGGACCAAGGAGGAAGTCGAGGCCGAGATCCACGCCCACCTCGGCACCACCAAGGCCATCTGGCTGCCGCGCGGCCTGACCGCGGACTACGGCACATACGGCACCCTGGGCCACGTCGACATCGTCGCCTCCTTCGCTCGTCCCGGTACGGTCCTGGTCCACACCCAGCCCGACCCGGCCCACCCCGACCACGAGGTCTGCAAGGAGATTGCCGCCTTCCTGCGCACCCGGACGGACGCCAAGGGCCGCACGCTGGAGGTCATCGAGGTGGCCGCACCGACCGTCCTGAAGGAGGACGGCGACTGGGTCGACTACTCGTACATCAACCACTACATCTGCAACGGCGGCGTGGTGCTGTGCGGTTTCGGCGACGCCGAGCGCGACGAGAACGCGGCGGCGATCTTCCGCGGCCTCTTCCCGGGCCGCGAGGTGACGTCGGTCGACGCCCGCCCGATCTTCGCCAACGGTGGCGGCATCCACTGCATCACCCAGCAGCAGCCGCGCGTCTGACACCGCCCATCACCCCCACGGCACACCGCCGGGGCCGGACGGGGTCCTCACCCTCTCCGGCCCCGGCGGCGCTGTACCGCCTGCCCGTATGCTGAGATCCCCGCCGACCACGGAGAATCCCATGCCCGAGCCCGCTCGCACCACGCGGCGGCGGAACGCCGCCCCGCCGCGGGAGACCGTGCTGGCCGCCGCGATGGAGAACATCGCCCAGCACGGGCTGGAGAAGCTCACCATGGCGGGCCTCGGCCGCGAGGTCGGCATGAGCAGCGGGCACCTGCTCTACTACTTCCGCACCAAGGACGAGTTGCTGCTCCAGACCCTGGAGTGGAGCGAGGAACAGCTCGGGGCGCAGCGCCGTTCGGCCCTCGCCCGCCAGGTCCCGGTCCGCGAGCGTCTCGACTCGTACATCGATCTGTACGTCGCGGACGGCCCCCGCGATCCGCACTGGACGCTCTGGCTGGAGCTGTGGAACCGCGCCCACGGGGTCGACGAGGAGTCCCGCAACCGCCTCTTCGACATCGAGCTCTCCTGGCACCGCGACCTGGTCGCCCTCCTTGTCGAGGGAGCCTCCCGCGGCGAGCTGCGCGCGGTCGACGCGGACAGGTACGCCACTCGGATACGGGCCCTGCTGGACGGCTTCAGCACCCATGTGGCGATGGGTCTCCCTGGTTCCGACCGGCCTCAAGTCCTTGCCCACATCGGTGAGTTCATCGACGAGACGCTCGGCTGAATGTCGTGCGCGGACGCCCGGCAGAGCGGCAGCCTGAGGTCTGATCCATGCTGAGCACCTGCCGGCACGCCGGACAGGGTTACGCGATCGAGCGCTTCTGCCCGGTACCGGACGACGCGTGGTACCTGGAACTCGCCGAGACCGAGCTGTCGTTCCCCCGGCCGTGAACGAAGCGTACGTGGCGGGGTGCGCCGCGGTCTCCCTGGTCGTCTATCCGACGATGCGTGAGACCCGTGACATCGACCTGGGCCGGGTCGGCGCGGTGGCTGCCGAGGGCGGGCGGACGGAGCCGGCCGGAGCGGCGAGCGTCACGCCCGCATCCTGAGACGGCCGGGGGCGCGGAGGCAGTGCTGTGCGAGACTGCCTCCGTGTCCTCGTTCGTCATGATTATTGGCAACAGGCGCGCCGGTCCGCAGTGACCGTCCCGTACCACCAGATACGGAGCGGCCACCGTGCCCCAGACCCGCGCGCAGACCTCTCGCACCCGCGAGGGGTTTTTTCGTTTTCCGGCCCTCACCTCGGCCGGAGCGATGCGCGCGGGATGATGGGGGCAAGTGGAGCCCAATCGTCCGGATCCACTCATCCGACAGGAGTCAGACCAGCATGACCACCAAGGCCAAGCCCACCGACGACAGCTTCCATGTCTTCGACACCACACTGCGCGACGGTGCACAGCGTGAAGGCATCAACCTGACGGTCGCGGACAAGCTGACCATTGCACGGCACCTGGACGACTTCGGCGTGGGCTTCATCGAGGGCGGCTGGCCCGGCGCCAACCCCCGCGACACGGAGTTCTTCGCCCGGGCCCAGCAGGAGATCGAGTTCAAGAACGCCGAGCTGGTCGCCTTCGGTGCGACCCGCAGGGCCGGTGCCAGGGCGTCGGATGACCCCCAGGTCAAGGCGCTGCTGGAGTCCGGAGCCCCGGTGATCACGCTGGTCGCCAAATCGCACGACCGGCATGTGGAACTCGCCCTGCGCACCACCCTCGAAGAGAACCTGGAGATGGTCCGCGACACCGTCTCCTACCTGCGCGAACAGGGCCGCCGGGTCTTCGTCGACTGCGAGCACTTCTTCGACGGCTACCGCGCCAACCCCGAGTACGCCAAGGACGTCGTCCGGGCCGCCCATGAGGCCGGCGCCGATGTCGTCATCCTCTGCGACACCAACGGCGGGATGCTCCCCGCCCAGGTCCAGGCCGTCGTCTCCACCGTCCTCGCGGACACCGGCGCCCGGCTCGGCATCCACGCCCAGGACGACACCGGCTGCGCCGTCGCCAACACCCTGGCCGCCGTCGACGCGGGCGCCACGCACGTCCAGTGCACCGCCAACGGGTACGGCGAGCGGGTCGGCAACGCCAACCTCTTCCCCGTCGTCGCCGCCCTGGAACTCACGTACGGCAAGAGCGTCCTCCCCGAGGGCGCACTCGCCGAGATGACCCGTATCTCGCACGCCATCGCCGAGGTCGTCAACCTCACGCCGTCCACTCACCAGCCCTATGTGGGTGTTTCCGCTTTCGCCCACAAGGCCGGACTGCACGCCTCCGCCATCAAGGTCGACCCCGACCTCTACCAGCACATCGATCCGGCGCTCGTCGGCAACACCATGCGGATGCTCGTCTCCGACATGGCGGGCCGTGCCTCCATCGAGCTCAAGGGCAAGGAGCTCGGCATCGATCTCGGGGGCGACCGCGAGCTCGTCGGCCGGGTCGTGGAGCGGGTCAAGGAGCGTGAGCTCAAGGGCTACACGTACGAAGCCGCGGACGCCTCCTTCGAACTGCTGCTGCGTGCCGAGGCCGAGGGCCGGGTACGCCGCTACTTCCGTACGGAGTCCTGGCGCGCGATCGTCGAGGACCGACCCGACGGCACGCACGCCAACGAGGCGACCGTGAAGCTCTGGGCGAAGGGCGAGCGGATCGTCGCCACCGCCGAGGGCAACGGCCCGGTCAACGCCCTCGACCGGGCGCTGCGCGTCGGCCTGGAGCGGATCTACCCGCAGCTCGCCAAGCTGGAGCTGGTCGACTACAAGGTCCGCATCCTGGAGGGCCGCACCGGCACCGAGTCCACCACCCGCGTGCTGATCACCACGAGCGACGGCACCGGTGACTGGGCGACTGTCGGCGTCGCGGAGAACGTCATCGCCGCGTCCTGGCAGGCGCTGGAGGACGCGTACACCTACGGCCTGCTGCGGGCCGGGGTCGAGCCCACGGAGTAGTTGCGCGGTCCGACGCCGGCCACCCCCCGCTCACCGGTGATCCGGCCGGGCGCCGGCCGAGCTGAAGACGGCGTACCGGACCGCTTGAGGCGCTCCGGAGTTGAGGACTTTCAGGGGCGGCGGCGGCTTCTGAGAGTCGGTGCTGCCCGCCCACCGGCTCCGTCCGCCACCGCGCAGAAGTGAGGGCGCCCGCACGGCCGCTTTGCCGCGGCGGCGGGCGCCCCTGTACTCCCTGGATCAGCGTCCTGCCCGAGCCCGGCCTACCGGGGGCAGGGGCAGCGGATCAGCGGGGGAGTCGCACCTACAGGTTCTGGTCGATCTGCATCTCCCGGACCTTGTCGTCACGGTGCGTCTTGTCATTCTTGATGGTGTACGTCGTCGACGGGCCGGTGCCGCTGACCTTGGTGATCTCGCCCTGGCACTTCTTGTTGTCCGCGTCCCGGTACTCCACGCGCTGACCCTCGTTGTGCTGCATTGAGTTCTCCACTTCTCGATCTTGACTGGCAAGGGCCGCCCCCGGCTCTTCAGCCCGGGCTGCCCCGTCCGGCGCCCGCTTCTCGTCGCGGTGCGCAATGTCAGATCACACTGTGTGCAAGCAATCAGCGACTCCAGAGAGCCCAATGGGGTCAACTTCCGGGCGAATCGCGTGTCGTTCCCCGTGTCCGGGAGCGCCGCAGATCCTCTTGCTCCCGGCCCGGACGGCGTCAGGGCCGCGGCGGAAGGAAATGCCGAGCGCCCGCCTTCCTCCCCGGCGGGGAAGTGGAAGGCGGGCGCGCCCGGGCCCGAGGATTTCCGGGGATCAGGCCTGCGGGGCGGCCTTGATCGCGGAGATGTCGAAGTTCAGCTTGACCTTGTCGCTGACCATCACGCCGCCGGTCTCCAGCGCCGCGTTCCAGGTCAGGCCCCAGTCGGAGCGGAGGATGTCCGCGCTGCCCTCGAAGCCGACGCGCTCGTTGCCGTAAACATCGGTGGCGGAGCCGTTGAACTCCAGGTCGATGGCGAGCGGGCGCGTGACGTCCTTGATGGTGAGGTCGCCGGTGATCCGGTACTTGTCGCCACCGAGCTGCTCGGCCTGCGTGGAGCGGAACGACATGAGGGGGAACTTCTCGGCGTCGAAGAAGTCGCCGCTGACCAGGTGGCCGTCACGGTCGGTGATGCCGGTGTCGACGCTGGCGATCTTGACGTCGATGGAGGCAGCCGAGTTCGCGGGGTTGTGACCGTCCAGCTTCAGGGTGCCCTCGTGCTCCCCGAAGGAGCCACGCACGTTGGTGACCATGGCGTGACGCACGGTGAAGCCGATGCTGCTGTGGGCCGGGTCGATGGCGTACTCGCCGGTCAGGGCGGTCAGGGCCGGGTCCACGGCGACGGTGGCGGGGGCGGGGGCGGACGGGGCGGCGGTGGACTTGCGGTTGAACAGAGCCA
This sequence comes from Streptomyces sp. NPDC056231, assembly GCF_048270745.1. Lineage (NCBI taxonomy): Bacteria > Bacillati > Actinomycetota > Actinomycetes > Kitasatosporales > Streptomycetaceae > Streptomyces > Streptomyces sp. NPDC056231. Next base: position 25,166 of record NZ_JBLVKW010000032.1, read on the forward strand.
TGGCTCCTCCTCGGGGGGCGTGATCGAGCGGCGGTCGAAGTGGATGTTTAACCTTCAACGAGATTGACTGTAGACCCATCTTGTTCAAAGTTCAACATCAAGGGGCCGATTCGTTTCCGGAAGGGCGACATTCACCTCGCGGTCACGTGAGGCCCTCTGGCGGACGCGCGTAGAACTCGGGCACTATCTCCCTGCCCTAGTTGTCATGAGCAGGAGGAGTCCCCCCATGGTGTCCCGCATGACCCTGCGCCCCGTCCTGACCGCCCTCGCCCTCGTTCTCGGCGCCCTCTTCGCCCCCGGAGTCGGCGCCCTCGGCAGCGGCGCCACCGAGGCGCACGCCGTCACCAAGCTCACGCACGCGCAGGCGACGTCGATGTTCCGCGCGTCGGGCATCACCTGGTCGTCCTCGGGCGGCTGCTCCGACCGGAACAACTCCACCTGCACCTCGTTCGAACAGCTGAACCTGGCCACCGCCCAGGGCGCCCAGACCCTCAAGAGCGCCACGGGCTGCGCCCTCAACATCACCGGCGGCACCGAGACCGGGCACGCCAGCGGTACGTATTCGCACTGGAACGGCTACAAGCTCGACTTCGGCAAGTCCACCTGTCTCACCAACTACGTCCACGGTGTCTTCAGTTACATAGGGCTCCGCGGTGACGGCGCCCCCCAGTACAAGTCCGCCTCCGGCAACATCTATGCGGACGAGGGCAATCACTGGGACGTGACGTACTACAACTGCGGCGGCTGCTGACCGCGCGCTGTATCTGCTTGCACAGGTGCCCCCGGTTCCGGCGGAACCGGGGGCACCCGCGTCGCCGACGCCCTGCGGGCCGCCGCGGTCCGGGGCAGCCGCATCGGTGCGATCGGCACGGGACGCGAGGCGGTCCGGCCGCCCCGTTCCGTTCCCTGACATCCCGCCCCCAAGGCGTCGACCGATGGACGCACACCGTCCACTTGGACTTACGCAACGGGGTTGTTGGACTGGAACGCCCCGAGTCGTAGCAGGTCATTGACGGTGTCCGGACAGGGGGACTACTCAGGGAACATGTCGCGAAGATTCACTTCGGCGGGCGCTGTCGCCGCCGCCTCAGCCGCCGTCCTGGCGCTGGTGGGGACCGCGCTCCCCGCCACAGCCGCCACCCAGTCACCCGCCGCAGTCGGCGCAGCCGTCCCCGCGGACGCCGCCGTCATCGGATCGCCGCAGCTCTCGGTCGCTGTTGCCGACGACTTCCCGCGCGTCCTGTCGTACACCGACCGGGCCAGTGGCAACCAGCTGTCCGGCTCCACGAAACCGGTCACCGAGGTCACCCTCAACGGCACCGCACACGCCGTGAAGCTCAAGGCCGCACCCGAGGTCACGGACACGACCGCCCGGTACACGCTGACCTTCACCGATCTGCCCGGCGTCGAGATCGACGCCTCGCTCTCGGTCTCCGGGCGCGCCACCACCTTCGAGGTGACGGCCGTCCGCGACACCGAGGCGTTCCGGGTCGGCACCATCGACATCCCCGGCCACGACCTGGTCTCCGTCGGCTCCACCGACACCGGCGCCGCCACCGCGTTCACCCGGCTCGACACGAACTCCACGCGGACCGCCGACGTCTTCGCCAAGGTCACCGCGGACACCGCCGCCGACAAGGCGCCGGTCGGCGCCTCGTACGCGATCGTCAACACTGGCTCGCTCGCGGCGGCCATCGAGTCCAACTCCTCGTACGACAAGCCGTCCGGCGCCACCGGCGGCGACGGCGCCCGGTTCTGGCACCAGGCACGCAAGGCCGACGACGGCAGCGTCCGGGTCGGTGTCTGGTCCGGGCAGTGGACCTACCGCGGCGCCGGAGCACCGGAGCCGGCGAGCGGGGACAACCTCCCCTGGGCGAAGGTCGTCGTCACGCCCGACGCCAACGGCGACAAGACCGTCGACTGGCAGGACGGCGCGGTCGCGTTCCGCACCATCGGCGTGACCGCTCCCGGCGGCGACGACACCCCGGACCGGGTCATCACCCACATTCCGTTCAACTTCGCCAGCCAGGCCACCCACCCCTTCCTGCGGACCCTCGACGACGTCAAGCGGGTCTCGCTGTCCACGGACGGTCTCGGGCAGAGGGCGATCCTCAAGGGGTACGCCTCCGAGGGGCACGACTCCGCCCACCCCGACTACGGCGGCAACTACAACAAGCGCGCCGGCGGGTTGAAGGACCTCAACGAGCTTCTCAAGGACGGCAAGAAGTGGGGCGCCACCTTCGGCGTCCACGTCAACGCCACCGAGGCGTACGCGGAGGCCAACGCCTTCGACGAGAAGCTCGTCGACAAGACCAGGCCCGGCTGGAACTGGCTCGGCCAGAGCTACTACATCGACCAGCGCCGCGACATCAACAGCGGCGACCTGGCCAAGCGCTTCCAGCAACTGCGCGACGAGACCGACCGCAACCTGAGCTTCCTCTACATCGACGTCTACTACACGCACGGCTGGATCGCCGACAAGACCCTCCAGACCTTGCAGAAGCAGGGCTGGAACGTCGGCAGCGAGTGGTCCGACAAGTTCGAGCGCGGCACGCTCTGGTCCCACTGGGCCAACGACCTCGACTACGGCGGCGCCGCCAACAAGGGCCTCAACTCGCAGATCATCCGGTTCATCCGGAACAGCGAGAAGGACGTCTGGAACAACAACCCGGTCCTCGGCCAGACCGCCATCAGCGAGTTCGAGGGCTGGACCGGCGAGACCGACTGGAACGCCTTCTACGACAACATCTGGCAGCGCAACCTGCCGGCCAAGTACCTCCAGCACCAGAAGATCATCCGCTGGGACGGCAACGACATCACCTTCACCGGTGATGTCCGGGGCACCGTCGAGGACGGCAAGCGGACCTTCTACGACCACGGCCGCAAGGTGCTGAGCGGCACCGACTACCTGCTTCCGTGGGACGGCGGGAAGAAGCTCTACCACTACAGCAAGTCCGGTGGTACGAGCAGCTGGGCCGTGCCGTCCACGGGGGAGTACACCGTCTACAAGCTCACCGACAACGGCCGGGTCAAGGCCGGCACGGTCAAGCCCGTCGGCGGGAGGATCACGCTGACGGCCGAGGCCGGACAGCCGTACGTCCTCTACCCGGACGAGGCGCCGAAGGCCGCCGACGCCAAGTGGGGCGAGGGCACCCCGGTCGGCGACCCCGGCTTCAACGACGGCCGGCTCGACGCCTGGTCGAAGACCGGCACCGTCGCCCGCGACACCGACGGCCGGGGCCGCAACAGCGCCAAGCTCTCCGGCACGGGCACGACGGCACTCTCGCAGCGCATCTCCGGCCTCACGCCCGGCAAGCGCTACACCGCGTCCGCGCTCATCGAGGTCCAGCCCGGAAAGACCCGGCACACGACACTCTCGGCCGGCGGGAAGTCCGTCGTCGTGGACCGCTCCACGGCCAAGGACTACGTCGCTGCGTCCGACTGGCACGGCACGTATTTCCAGCGCGCCAAGGTGAACTTCACCGCGCCCGCGAGCGGCCGCACCACGTTCCGTATCGAAGCGGCCGGAGGCAGCACGGCGAGCGTGCGGGCCGATGACGTACGTATCGTCGCCAACGCCCCGGCGACGAAGGAGAACACCGTCGTCCACGAGGACTTCGAGGACGTCGACCAGGGCTGGGGCCCCTTCCTCAAGGGCGACGCGGGCGGTTCCACCGACCCCCGCACCGTCATCTCCCAGCTGCACGCCCCGTACACCCAGGCCGGCTGGAACGGGAAGCTCGTCGACGACGTGATCGGCGGCAAGGAGTCCCTCAAGGCCCACGAGGAGAACGGCGGGCTCGTCTACCGGACCGCGCCCTGGACCGTGCCGATGGCCGACGGCCACCGCTACAAGGTCGAGTACGACTACCAGTCCAGCCACGCCGGCGCCTACGAGTGGGTCGACGGGTACGACCGGATCACGGCCGACGGCACCCCGGACTCGGTCGAGACCCGCACCACGGCGATCGGTCAGCAGCGCACCACGGGACACTTCTCCGAGACCGTCACGGCGGGCTGCGGTGACACCTGGACCGGGCTGCGCAAGCGTGACGACGCACCCGACGGTGCCGACTTCGTCCTGGACGGGTTCACCGTGACCGACCTCGGCGCCGCCCCGGCCGGTGAGATGGCCGCCTGCGGAACGCTCAGCATCGACCCGCCCGCGGAGACCCTGGAGCCGGGCGTCGCAGGCGTCGTCGAGGCGAGCTTCACCAACTACGAGGCGACGGCGGTCACCGGTGTCTCGGTGGGCCTCACCGTCCCGGACGGCTGGAAGGCGGAGCCCGTGGGCGCGATCACCTTCGACTCGGTCGCGGCGGGCGCCAAGGCCACCGCCGGCTGGCGGGTCACTCCGCCGGTGGACGCCAAGTACCAGACGTACAAGCTGAGTTCCGAGGTGTCTTACACGGTCGGCAGCGCGAAGCGGACCCTCGGCGCGCAGACGTCCGTACGGACACTGCCGCCGCCGCCCACTACGGACAGCTGGGCCAGCGACCTGGACTGGACCTCTGCCAGCAACGGCTGGGGACCGGTCGAGCGTGACATGTCCAACGGTGAGACGGGCGCCGGCGACGGATCCCCGCTGACGATCGGTGGCACCGTCTACGCCAAGGGCCTGGGCAGCCACGCCCCCGCGAAGATCCGCTACTACCTGGGCGGCCAGTGCACCTCGTTCACCGCCGAGGTCGGCGTGGACGATGTCCAGAAGAGCGCGGGCAGTGTGCAGTTCAGCGTCACGGCCGACGGCACGGAGAAGGTGAAGTCACCGGTGCTCAAGGCGGCCGACACCGCCTGGTCGCTCACGGCGGACGTCACCGGAGCGAAGTACGTCGAGCTGGTCGTCGGGGACGGCGGCGACGGCAACGGAAACGACCACGCGGACTGGGGCAACGCACGATTCCACTGCGGGAGTTGACTGAGCGATCGGTGAGCACTGAGTGAACAAGCGGTGAGGGGGTGGGGGCGGTCTCGGTCCCGCCCCCTTCCCGTTCCCGTGGGCGCGTGTTACGACCGACCGGCACACGGGAGGCGGCGTCGCCGGTATGGACCGGCGCGTGGCCGGTCCATACCACTGAGGTTCCGGAGGTCTTGTCGTGTCACTCCTGCCCGCCTGGTCACGTCGTGCCTTTCTGGCCACCAGTACCGCCACCGCACTGGGCCTGGCCCTCCCTGGACAGGCCCACGCCACCGACGCACCTGCCGACGAGTTCGACACCCTCCGGCTGCGCTGGGTCGATCTCTCGCTCGGCACCGGATACGACGCCGCCGCCGAGCCCTATGCCTCTAGGCTCGCCGAGACCGGTGGACTCGCCGCGGGGTTCCGCGCCACCATGGCCCCCGCCGCGGCCTCCCTCTGGGCCGACCGTCCCTTCGACCCGCCGTCCGGCATCACCGCGAGCTACAGCCGCCTGTGGGTGATGACCCAGGCGTACGCCCAGCAGGGCACCGGCCACACGGGTGACACCGCGCTCCTCGCCGACATCGTCCGAGGCCTCGACCACCTCGCCACGACGATCTACAGCCCCGCCACCACCCGGTACGGCAACTGGTGGGAATGGCAGATCGGCAGCCCACGTCTCCTCATGGACATCGTCGCCGTCCTCCACGACCACCTCACCGAGGAACAGCGGCAGGCCGCCTGCGCCGCGGTGGACCACTTCATCCCCGATGCCATGCTCGGCGACTACAGCGGTACGTCCACCGGCGCCAACCGCGTCGACCTCTGCCGTTCCGTCGCCCTGCGCGGCATCCTCGGCCGCGACCCCGTGAAGACCGCCCTGGCCCGCGACGCCCTCTCGCCCGTCTTCCCGTACGTGACGAAGGGGGACGGCCTCTACGCCGACGGGTCGTTCGTCCAGCACACCTGGGTCGCCTACTCGGGAACGTACGGGCAGGTCATGCTCGACGGCCTCGGCCGGCTCTTCGCGCTGCTCGCCGGGTCCAGCTGGGCCGTCACCGACCCCAACCGGCAGATCATCCTCGACAGTGTCGAGCACGCCTACGCGCCGCTCATCCACGACGGTCTGATGATGGACAGCGTCAACGGCCGCGCCATCAGCCGGGGGCTGCTCAAGGGCGACGAGCGCAAGGTCATGCGGAGCGACCACTTCCACGGGCAGGGGCTGATCGCCGCCATCGCGCTCCTCGCCGGTGGCGCCTCGGCCGCCGAGCGCGACCGGTGGAACGCCATGGTGAAGGGGTGGATCGAACGGGACACCGTCACCCCGATCCTCACTGCGCCACAGTTCGGTGTCGCCGATCTGTCCCGGCTGGCGGCCGTCGCCGCCGACGCCGTACCCGCCGCCCCCGAACCCGTCGGGCACACGCTCTTCACCGCCATGGACCGGGCCGTGCACCGCCGCCCGGGCTGGGTCGCCAACCTCTCCATGGCGTCGGAGCGGATCAGCTCGTACGAATGCTGCAACGGGGAGAACCCGCGCGGCTGGCACACCGGGGCCGGGATGCTCTATTGGTGGCAGGGACGTTCGGGAGGCGACCAGTACACCGACTGGTTCTGGCCGACCGTCGACTGGTACCGCCTACCCGGCACCACCGTCTCGACCAAGCGCCTCACCGACCGCGCGGGTGGCGAATGGGGCGAACCCCGGCCCGCTGTCCAGTGGGTCGGCGGCACGCACGACGGCGAGTTCGCCGCCGTCGGACAGCACGTCAAGGGCCTGGGATCCACCCTGCAGGCCCGCAAATCCTGGTTCTGCGCCGCCGATACGGTCATCTGTCTCGGCGCGGGCATCAGCGCCGCCGACGGGGTCCCGGTCGAGACGATCGTCGACAACCGCAATCTCGGTCCTGAACCCTCCGCCGCGTTCACCCTCGACGGCGGGCACCGTCCGCGCTGGGCACACCTCGACGGACACGGCGGCTGGGTGCTGCCCGGCGGCGCCGCCCTGCGGACGCTGCGGGAGGCCAGGAACGGAGCCTGGTCCGACATCAACACCACCAGTTCCACCGAGCAGCGGACCCGCCACTGGCAGACCCTCTGGCTCGACCACGGCACCGACCCCACCGACGCCACGTACCTCTATCTGCTGATGCCGGGCGCCTCCCGCCGCACGCTCGCCGCCCGCGCGGCGGACCGGCAATGGCTGACCGTCCTGGCCAACACCGCGGACCAGCAGGGCGTCGCCGTCCGTTCGCTGGGGCTGACCGCCGCAAACTTCTGGCAGCCGGGCACGGCGGGCCCGCTCTCCGTCACGGCCCCGGCGAGCGTGCTCGTACGGGAGAGGCGTCACTCGACGACGGTGTGCGTGAGCGGGCCCGACCGGAGCGGGACGCCCGTGGACGTGGTGTGGGAGCGTCCGGTGCGCGAGGCCGTCTCCGCCGACCCGGGGATCGAGGTGCGCGCCACCGGCCGACGCCTGGTCCTGCGAGTCGCGCCGGGCACGGCAGGCGCTAGCCTTCGCTGTGAGGTCCGCTAGGGCGTGTTTCGAAAGCAGCGTCGTCCGCCCGTAGGGCGGGCGGCGTGCGGTGAGCACAAATGGCCCACACGGCCGGGGTGACGGGCTTGTGCGGTACACCACAGTCCGTTTTTGTAGAGCTCCCACAAAGCAGGACCGCCTTCCCCTGGTGGTTCGCCTGCATGGGGCAACGTTTCTGTCCGGCTCCACCAGGAAACGGGTCAGGAGACTGTACAGAGTCGACGGCAGGATTTTCTTGGCCGGGTTCGTAGGGTCGATACATGACCGTTGTGGACGAAACCCCGGGCGAGCCGAGTGACACCCGTGGCCGGGTGACCGAACTGCTGGCGCTGCGCGAGCAGGCCCGGCGCGGACCGAGCGACCGGGCGACCGAGGCCCAGCACGCCAAGGGCAAGCTGACCGCGCGTGAGCGCATCGAGCTGCTCCTGGACCCGGATTCGTTCAAGGAGGTCGAGCAGCTGCGCCGGCACCGGGCGACCGGGTTCGGCCTGGAGGAGAAGAAGCCGTACACCGACGGTGTCATCACCGGCTGGGGCACGGTCGAGGGCCGCACGGTCTTCGTCTACGCACACGACTTCCGGATCTTCGGCGGCGCGCTGGGCGAGGCCCACGCCACCAAGATCCACAAGATCATGGACATGGCGATCTCGGCGGGTGCCCCGCTGGTCTCGCTGAACGACGGCGCCGGCGCCCGCATCCAGGAGGGCGTCAGCGCGCTCGCCGGGTACGGCGGCATCTTCCAGCGCAACACGCGCGCCTCCGGCGTCATCCCGCAGATCTCGGTGATGCTCGGCCCGTGCGCGGGCGGTGCGGCCTACAGCCCCGCTCTCACCGACTTCGTCTTCATGGTCCGCGAGACCTCCCAGATGTTCATCACCGGACCGGACGTCGTGAAGGCGGTCACCGGCGAGGAGATCTCGCAGAACGGCCTCGGCGGCGCCGATGTGCACGCCGAGACCTCGGGCGTCGCGCACTTCGCGTACGACGACGAGGAGACCTGTATCGCCGAGGTGCGGTACCTGCTGTCGATGCTCCCGTCCAACAACCGGGAGAACCCGCCCACCGTGGCGAGCGACGACCCGGCCGACCGGCGCGGCGACGTCCTGCTCGACCTGGTGCCGGCCGACGGCAACCGCCCGTACGACATGCACAAGGTCATCGAGGAGCTCGTCGACGACGGCGACTACCTGGAGATCCACGAGCGCTGGGCCCGCAACATCGTCTGCGCCCTGGCCCGGCTCGACGGTCAGGTCGTCGGCATCGTGGCCAACCAGCCGCAGTCCCTCGCCGGTGTCCTGGACATCGAGGCGTCGGAGAAGGCGGCCCGTTTCGTTCAGATGTGCGATGCGTTCAACATTCCCATCATCACCCTTTTGGACGTACCCGGCTTCCTGCCCGGCGTCGATCAGGAGCACGGTGGAATCATCCGGCACGGTGCGAAGCTGCTCTACGCGTACTGCAACGCCACGGTGCCGAGGATCTCGCTGATCCTGCGCAAGGCCTACGGCGGTGCGTACATCGTGATGGACAGCCAGTCCATCGGTGCGGACCTGACCTACGCCTGGCCCACCAACGAGATCGCCGTGATGGGCGCCGAAGGTGCCGCCAACGTCATCTTCCGTCGGCAGATCGCCGACGCCGAGGACCCGGAGGCCATGCGGATCCGCATGGTCAAGGAATACAAGGCCGAACTGATGCATCCGTACTACGCCGCCGAGCGCGGCCTGGTCGACGACGTCATCGACCCTGCGGAGACCCGCGAGGTACTGATCGCCTCGCTCGCGATGCTCCGGTCCAAGCACGCCGATCTGCCGTCCCGCAAGCACGGGAACCCCCCGCAGTAACCGCGACTGCCGTACCACCCGCACAGTCCGCCACGTACTGCCGAAAAGACGGAGATACATCCCATGAGCGCTGTTCCTGCCGAGTCCGTGCTGCGCGTCGAGAAGGGTCTTGCCGACCCCGAGGAGCTGGCCGCCATAACCGCGGTCCTGCTCGCCCGCGCCGCAGCCACATCCGCCGCTCCGGCCCACCATGGCCGTACCTCCGCGGGCTGGCGCCGTCTGGAGCGCACCCCGGGCTTCCGCGCCCCGCACTCCTGGCAGGGCTGAGGCCCTCTGTCCTCGATCGCCGGACCGGCTTGGAATCAAGCCGGTCCGGCGATTCGTTTTCAGCCGAAGCCCCGCAACGCGGAAGGCCCCGTACTCCCGAAGGAGCGCGGGGCCTTCCGCATGGCTGCCGGAGACTACCGCAGGCGGGCCATCAGCGCATGCTCGACCAGGGTGATGAGCGCGCTCTTGGCATCCGCACGGTGGCGGGCGTCCGTGGTCAGGATCGGGGTGTCGGGGCCGATCTGCAGGGCCTCGCGCACCTCGTCCGGTGTGTACGGCTGGTGTCCGTCGAAGCCGTTGAGGGCGATGACGAAGGGCAGGCCGCTGTTCTCGAAGTAGTCGACGGCCGGGAAGCAGTCGGCGAGACGCCGGGTGTCCACCAGGACGACGGCGCCGATCGCGCCGCGGACCAGGTCGTCCCACATGAACCAGAAGCGGTCCTGACCGGGGGTACCGAAGAGGTACAGGATCAGGTCCTGGTCCAGGGTGATACGGCCGAAGTCCATGGCCACCGTCGTGGTGGTCTTGTCCCCGGTGTGAGTCAGGTCGTCGATGCCCGCGGACGCGGACGTCATCACGGCTTCGGTACGCAGCGGGTTGATCTCCGAAACGGCACCGACGAACGTGGTCTTACCCACGCCGAAGCCCCCTGCCACCACGATCTTCGCGGAGGTAGTGGAGCGGGCTGCTCCGCCGCTAGAGCTTGCGAAGTCCACTGAGCACCCTTTCGAGCAGTGTCACATCTGGCTGGCCGCCGGCGGACTCGTCGCCGCCGGGCTGATGGATAGCGACGAGTCCGGCCTCGGCCAGGTCGGCTACGAGGATCCGGGCAACGCCGAGGGGGATCGAGAGAAGCGCCGAGATCTCGGCGACCGACTTGATCTCGAAGCACAGCCGGCAGATCCGCTGGTGCTCGGGCAACTGCCCTTGCAGCCGGGACGGATCGGCCGTGGTACTGACCAACGCCTCAATGGCGAGCTGGTATCGCGGTCGGGTCCGGCCGCCGGTCATGGCGTACGGACGGACCAGCGGGTTGTGCGCCTCCGGTGCGGCGGGCTCGGCGGCCCGCCGCGGCTGCACCGGCTGAATCCCGGGCTGCTGGGGCGCGTCCAACCGGTGCGGCCGCTGAGGGTGCTGCGGCTGCTGGGGCCACCCACCGTCCTGGGCCTGCGGCCACCCGCCACCCTGCGCCTGTCGGGGCGGATAGGGCTGCTGAGGAGGCTGATAGGGCTGCTGCGAGCCCTGTCTGCTGGGCGTGGAGGGAAAGTTGAAACGGTTGTCCCCCTGCTCACCCGGTACCTGCTGACCACCGTTGTACTGGTGTCCGCCTGAGGGTGTTGCCACGTTTCCTCCTCCGACTGCCGGTCCTGGTCCCAGTGGGGCCGCGCCACCGCACCTTATGGCGCGGTGGCGCGAAACGCACCGCCTGTCTATTAGTTAAGAAGACTTCCCTGCAGTTCGGCACGGAGATCGGGGGTGAGGACACTGCCCGCGCGGTCGACCAGAAGTGCCATTTCGTACCCAACCAGACCGATATCGGCGTCCGGATGTGCAAGAACTGCCAGTGAAGATCCGTCAGAGATGGACATGATGAAGAGGAATCCTCGCTCCATCTCCACGACTGTCTGGTTCACGGCGCCGCCCTCGAAGATCCGGGAGGCGCCCGCGGTCAGCGAGGTCAGACCGGAAGCAACGGCCGCCAGCTGGTCGGCACGGTCGCGCGGGAATCCTTCGGACATGGCCAGCAGGAGTCCGTCGGCGGAGACCACCACCGTGTGCGACACCCCGGGGGTGTTGTCCACGAAGTTGGTGATCAACCAGTTGAGATTCTGCGCCGCCTGGCTCATCGGGCTCACACTAACGCTCCTGGTTGTAGGTAGTACTTGCGTCCGAACCAGCGTTACGTCCCCGTTGAATGCCCCGGCGCAGGTTGCTCAACCTGCCTCGGACGTCCTCAGGGGCGCGGGAGACCTGAGGGCCGCCCTGCTGGGTCTGCTCCGCCGTGCCCTCGACCAGATTGGCCTTGGGCACCCGCCGGGGAAGTCCGGACGGGGTGACCCCGCCCGCCTTCGGCTCCCGGAGCTTCTCGGCCCGCTCCCAGCGCTCGTCGTTCGTCGAGCGCCAGTCGTCGGAGCCGTTCCCGTCCTGGTGCGCGGGCGACGGCCGCTGCGGCAACTTCTGCTGCCGCAGCGGCTGCTGCTCGGCTGAGACGGGCTGGTCGTTTCCGCGGCCGGTCGGCTGCCAGTGCTGCTGACCGCCCCGGCGCGGCAGACCGGCATCGGTCAGCTCGTGGCCGGCGTTCGGGGTGGGACCCGGACGGTCGAAGCCTACGCGCTCCTGCGGCTCCGCGGGAGCGCTGGGGACAGATTCCGGTTCGGCCTGCGGTGTGGGCTCGTACGCGTCCTGGTACGTGCCCTGATCTGCCCACTCTTCCTGGTGGGGCTGGGCCGCGAACTGTTCCTCGTAACCCTGCTGAGCGCTCTCCCGGGCGGCATATGCTGCCTCCGGATAGCCGTCCTGCGGTGCGTAGTCGGACTGCTCCGGATAGCCGGTCCCGCCGCGGTACGGGTCGTAGGAACCGTCGTACGAGGTCTGTGCGTACTGCTCCTGCTGCTGACCCTGCTGCGGCTCCTGTGCGTACGGGTCCTCGGCGTACGAGGTGTGGGAGAGGGAGGCGTCCGCGAACGGCGCGTCCGCGAACTGCGGGCGCTCACCGCCCGTCTGGGCCTCTATCGCCGCCCGGCGCTCCTCACGCATCAGTGATCGGCCCACCGGGTCCAGCTGCGCGGCGTCGGCCGGCTGCTCGTACCGGGAGTCGTCGAAGCCGAGTTCGGCCGCCGTGCGCAGTCGGGGCTGCTGCGGCTCCGGCTCGAACGACGACTGCTGCGGGATGATCGAGGAGACGGCGAAGTCGTCCTGGGGGTCCGTGGAGCCGATGCTCTCGCCCCCGCCGCCGTGGGTGATCGCGTCCGGCAGCATGACCAGCGAGGTGGTTCCGGCCTGTTCGCCCGAGGGGCGCAGCTGGACCCGGATGCCGTGCCGGTCGGCCAGCCGGCCGACCACGAAGAGTCCCATCCGCTGGGAGACCGAGGCGTCCACGGTCGGCGGGTTGGCCAGCTTGTGGTTGATGTCCGCGAAGTCCTCGGCGGTGAGGCCGATGCCCTTGTCGTGGATCTCGATCATCACGCGGCTGTCCGGCAGCCGGGTGGCGGTGACGCGGACCTTGGTCTGGGGCGAGGAGAACGTGGTGGCGTTCTCCAGCAGTTCGGCAAGCAGGTGCACGAGGTCGGTGACGGCCTGACCGTGGATCTCGGTCTCCGGGACACCGGCGAGCTCGATGCGCTCGTACGACTCCACCTCGGAGGAGGCGGCCCGCAGGACGTCGACCAGCGGAACCGGCTGGTTCCAGCGGCGGCCCGGCTCCTCGCCGGCGAGGACGAGGAGGTTTTCACCGTTGCGGCGCATACGGGTCGCGAGGTGGTCGAGCCGGAAGAGGCTCTCCAGCTGGTCCGGGTCGGCCTCGTTGTTCTCCAGGTGGGTGATGAGGGTCAGCTGGCCCTCGATCAGCGACTGGTTGCGGCGCGACAGGTTGGTGAAGATCGCGTTGACGTTGCCCCGCAGCATGGCCTGCTCGGCCGCGAGCCGCACCGCCTCGCGGTGCACCTGGTCGAAGGCGCGGGCGACCTCGCCGATCTCGTCCCGGCTGGTGATCGGAATCGGCTGGACCCGGGTGTCGACCCGGCCCGGCTCGGTCCGCGACAGCTGGTCGACCAGCATCGGCAGCCGCTGCTCGGCGATCCCGAAGGCAGCGGTACGCAGCTGGCGCATCGAGCGGCTCATCTGCCGGGCCATGAGCCCGGCCAGGAAGAACGCGGCCAGCAGGGCCACCAGCACGATCGCGGCGTTGACGACGGCGTCGGTCCTGGCGCTGGACGAGATGTCCGCGGCCTCGGTCACCGCCTTGTCGACGAGCTCGTCCTCGACCGTGGTGTAGCCGTCGAACTTGGCGGTCGCGGCGGCCATCCAGGTCTCGGGCGTGATGCCCTTGGCGGCCAGCTTCTGAGGCGACTTGCCCTGACCGATCTGCTGGGCCATCCCGTCGTAGACCGAGCCGTCGATGCTGGGCGGCGCGACGAACGGCACACCGGCCGCGTCGGCCTGCTCCTTGGCGGTCTTCAGCTTCTTCGCGCCCTCGGCCGCCATATCGGCCATGACCTGCTTCAGCCGCGCGGAGTCGGCCTCCGTACCACCGGAGACGAACTCGCCGAGGGCGATCTGCTCCAGGTAGTTGTACGAGCCGAACGCCTTGACCTGGGCGTCGAACTTGGGGCCTTCCTGGCTCGGGCGCACCAGCAGGTGCATACCGATGGAGCGCTGGAGCGATTCTGCCGCCTTGGCCAGCTCGATCGCGTAGACCGTACGGCCGTAGCTGGTGATGTTGCCGGTGCCGAGGCCGAGTTCGTTGCTGAACTCCATCAGGGAGTGCTGAACCTTGACGTAGCCCTCTTCCGTCTTCACCGGGTCCATGGCCTCGGCGTAGGCGGCCTTGCGCAGGTCGGGGAGGTTGGGCTCCTCCTGCTTGAACAGCTGGAGACGGCGCTCCAGGCCCTGATCCTTCGGCATGCCCTGCACGGCGTCGTCGAACTTGGCGGCGGCGGCGTCAGTGGTGGTGCGCGCCTCGGAGACGACCGCGGCGTCACGCTTGTTCGACAACAGGGACTGCGCGGTGAGGTCACGCTCGTTGAGCAGTGCCTGCCCGTACTCCGAGGCCGCGCGGACGATCAGCGCGGTCTTCTCGGCATCCTCGGCCTCTTTCCACGTGTCGATCGACCCCTTCACCTGGAAGCCGCCCATGATGAGGCCGACCAGTACAGGGATCAGGAGGATGGCGTTCAGCCGGGTGGGCACCCGCCAGTTGCGGGGGGACAGCCGGCTGGTGCTGCCACCGGCCGGTGCCTGTTCGGACACGTCGGCGGGTGACGCCGCGGTGCGCGGCGGCGGGGTGAAATTGTCCCGCTCCGGCTGAACTGCGGAGCCCTTGCTGCTACGCCTCACTCGACCAACAACCTCTCGGCGTCGGCACCTACGCTGTGCCGTTTTTCGTTCAGGGCCGTACTACTCGGGAGTTTCGTCGAATTGCAGCACGGGGACCGGCCGCGTTCCAAACACTCGGAATGAGCCATTCCGAGCGGTCCAAGCCTCAGATAAAACGGGCATAAAGAGCGAGCCCCGTCAAAAGGCGGGGCTCATGTGAGCACAGTGATACCGGCCGAACGCATCGGGTGTCGAAGCCCGGGCAATTCTCTGTCGAAACGTTATGAACACGGGGGCGGATCGTGTCAAAGGACACAGTCCGCCCCCGTGCGACTACGGCAACTGCCGTATGCCCATACCGACTTGCGGCGAGCTTTCGGCTACTTCAGCCGGGCCATCAGCGCGTGCTCCACGAGCGTGATGAGCGCGCTCTTCGCGTCGCCGCGGTGGCGGGCATCCGTCGTGATGATCGGGGTGTCGGGGCCGATCTGCAGGGCCTCGCGCACCTCGTCCGGTGTGTACGGCTGGTGTCCGTCGAAGCCGTTGAGGGCGATGACGAAGGGCAGGCCGCTGTTCTCGAAGTAGTCGACGGCCGGGAAGCAGTCGGCGAGACGCCGGGTGTCCACCAGGACGACGGCGCCGATCGCGCCGCGGACCAGGTCGTCCCACATGAACCAGAAGCGGTCCTGACCGGGGGTACCGAAGAGGTACAGGATCAGGTCCTGGTCCAGGGTGATACGGCCGAAGTCCATGGCCACCGTCGTGGTGGTCTTGCCGCCGGTGTGAGTCAGGTCGTCGATGCCCGCGGACGCGGACGTCATCACGGCTTCGGTACGCAGCGGGTTGATCTCCGAAACGGCACCGACGAACGTGGTCTTACCCACGCCGAAGCCGCCCGCCACCACGATCTTCGCCGAGGTGGTGGCCCGGGCCGCTCCGCCGCTAGAGCTTGCGAAGTCCACTGAGCACCCTTTCGAGCAGTGTCACATCCGGCGTGCCGCCGGCCTCTCCGTTGCCCGGCTGGTGGATGGCCACCATGCCGGCTTCCGCCAGATCCGCGACGAGAATCCGGGCCACACCGAGTGGCATCGACAGCAGCGCCGATACCTCGGCCACCGACTTGACCTCACGGCAGAGGTGGCAGATCCGCTGGTGCTCCGGGAGCAGCGTCGCCAGATGCGCCGGGTCGGCCGTGGTGGAGACCAGGGCCTCTATGGCGAGCTGGTAGCGCGGCCGGGTCCGGCCACCGGTCATGGCATAGGGACGGACCAGCGGCTGGTCGCCTTCACCTTCGTACGACGCGTGGTGCAGTGCGCCGTACGGATCGGGTGAGGCGGGTGGCGGGGTCATGAATCCTCCGGGCGTGACAGCAAGGGGTCGGCTTGCCGTCTGAAGGGGCCGGTGGGGGGTTGAAACGGCCGGACGGGCGAGGGTTGGGGTGCGGTACCTGGGGCAATCGTGTCGGTCACCGGTTCATCGCCGCCTAGTGGAGCAGGCTGCCCTGGAGTTCGGCACGGAGGTCCGGGGTGAGGACCGTGCCCGCGCGGTCGACCAGGAGGGCCATCTCGTACCCGACCAGACCGATGTCGGCGTCCGGGTGGGCGAGCACGGCCAGTGAGGAGCCGTCAGAGATGGACATCAGGAAGAGGAACCCGCGTTCCATCTCCACCACGGTCTGGCTGACAGCGCCGCCCTCGAAGATCCGGGAGGCGCCCGCGGTCAGCGAGGTGAGCCCGGAAGCAACGGCCGCCAGCTGGTCGGCACGGTCGCGCGGGAATCCTTCGGACATGGCCAGCAGGAGTCCGTCGGCGGAGACCACCACCGTGTGCGACACCCCGGGGGTGTTGTCCACGAAGTTGGTGATCAACCAGTTCAGATTCTGCGCGGCCTGACTCATCGGGCTCAACTAACGCTCCTGCTGGTGAGTGGGGCCGAGTGGGAAACTGCCGGTCGACTGGTCGTTGTTGGCCTGCCGACCCTGCTGGATACCCCGGCGGAGATTGGTCAGGCGCCCGCGTACATCATCGGGCGCACGCGAAACCTGAGGACCGGACTGGTGGTTCTGCTGCTGGGCGGTGCCCGGCACCAGATTGGCACGCGGCACCCGGCGAGGCAGTCCGGAAGTGGTGATTCCGCCTGCTGCGGGCTTCTTGGCCCGCTCTGCCTGCCGTACGAGTTCGTCGTTCGGCGAGGCACGCCAGGAGCTGGTGGTGCCGGTGTCGCCCGCGCCGCGGCGCGGCATGGGGGGAGCGGGACGATCAGGGGTGGACTGCTGAGGGGCGCCCGGCGCCTGCGGCTCGGCGGACGGCTGCTGGCCGCCCTGCTGCGGGCCGTGGAACCAGTTCGTCTCCAGCGTGTCGTACAGCGGGGTACGACCGTCCCCGAGACCTGACGGAGGCAGTGCCTCGGGCTGGGGCTGGGGCGGCAGCACCGGGCGGTACTGCGCCTCGGGGGCGGGAGCGGCGGCCGGACGCGGCGCACCGAAGTCCCCGGTGTCCAGGCCGCGCTGACGCGGTCCGGGCATGCCCTGGTCCTGGGAGGACTGCGGGACACCGAAGTCCGGGCGGGCGAACTGCGAGGTGCTCGCGGGGTCCTGGTGCTGCGGGGCCGGGGCCGAGAAGTCCGGGCGGGCGAACTCGGCGGTGGAGCCCGGCCCCTGCAGGTCGTCCATCGGCGGGCGCCGGTCCATGGACGGACTCATCGGCTGCTGGAACTGGCCGGTGGACTCAGGCTCCTCGTGACCGCGCGGGGCGTCGAGCGGAGCATGCCGCGGGACCGACGGGTCCTCGGTGCCCCAGCTGGTGGTCTGCGGGCGCTGCGGCTGCGGGTTGCCACCGGGCAGCTCGGCGCGCGGACCGCCGACGGGCGGCAGTTGACGGCCGGGGTTACCCGGACCGCCAGGCTGCTGGAAGCCGTCCTGGCCGTCGGGAGCGTTGTACCGGGGCTGCTGCGGGGCCTGCCAGGGACCCGGACCGTTCTGCTGACCGGCCTGACCCGGCCGGTTCTGAGCGAACAGGTCGGTCTGACCCGACTCCGTACGACCGGAATCGCCCTGGTCGCCGCGGGCGCCGAGCCGCGCACTGCCGCCGAAGGCGCCGGACAGCCCGCCGCCCTGACGCGGCGGATCCTGCCGCGAAGCGTCCTGCGGGCCGGCGTTCTGGAAACCGGAGTTCTGGAAGCCGGCGTTCTGCTGACCCTGCTGATGCTGCTGGTTCGGCTGCTGGTGGGAACCCTGGTCGCGCGCCGGCAGCGCCGCGCGCGGACCGGGTCCCGCACCGACCTGCTCGCGCTGTCCACGGGGAGCCGCGCCGAGACCCCGCGGAGCACCGCCGGGACCCGGACGGTTGCCGTTGCCCGCGCCGTTGCCGCCGGCGAGCAGACCGCCCGGGGCGGACTGCTGCTGACCCGGCGTCTGCTTCGAGACCGGCTGCTTGCCGCCGTGTGCGACATCGACGGGGAGCATGACCAGTGCGGTCGTGCCACCGGAGTCGGACGGCCGCAGCTGGATCCGGATGCCGTGACGCAGCGACAGCCGACCGACCACGAACAGACCCATGCGGCGGGAGACGGAGACGTCCACGGTGGGCGGCGACGCGAGCCGCTCGTTGATGGCCGCGAGGTCCTCGGGGGAGAGACCGATGCCGGTGTCGTGGATCTCCACGAGCACCCGCCCGTCGGGCAGTGCGTGACCGGTGACCCGGACCTTCGTCTGCGGCGAGGAGAACGAGGTGGCGTTCTCCAGCAGCTCGGCGAGCAGGTGCACGAGGTCGTTGACCACGCGGCCGGCCACTTCGGTGGCGGGCACCGCGGCCAGTTCGATGCGCTCGTACTGCTCCACCTCGGAGGCGGCGGCACGGAGCACGTCGACCAGCGGGACGGGGCGGGTCCACCGGCGGCCCGGCTCCTCGCCCGCGAGGACGAGGAGGTTCTCGCCGTTACGGCGCATACGGGTCGCGAGGTGGTCGAGCTTGAAGAGCGAGGACAGCTGGTCC
This sequence comes from Streptomyces sp. NPDC056231, assembly GCF_048270745.1. Taxonomy (NCBI): domain Bacteria; kingdom Bacillati; phylum Actinomycetota; class Actinomycetes; order Kitasatosporales; family Streptomycetaceae; genus Streptomyces; species Streptomyces sp. NPDC056231. The sequence continues at coordinate 43,742 of NZ_JBLVKW010000032.1, forward strand.
GGGTCGGCCTCGCGGGACTCCAGCTCGGAGATGAGCGAGAGCTGACGCTGAATGAGACCCTGCGAACGCCGCGAGAGGTTGGTGAACATCGCGTTGACGTTGCCCCGCAGGAGGGCCTGCTCGGCGGCGAGGCGGACCGCCTCGCGGTGCACGTCGTCGAAGGCCGCGGCCACCTGGCCGATCTCGTCCCGGGAGTGCACACCGACGGACTCGACCGAGGTGTCGACGTCCTGCGGGTCCGACTCGGAGAGCTGCTTGACGAGTTCGGGCAGCCGGTCCTGGGCGACCCGGGTCGCGGTGTCCTGCAGCCGCCGCAGCGAGCGGATCATGGACCGGGCGACGACGAAGGCACCGACCAGGGAGACACCGAGGACGAGCAGGATGAGCGCACCGCTGATGATGGCTTCGCGCTTCGACGCGTCGCGGAGCTCGCGGGCCTTGCCCTCCATGTCGCTGAGGAGGGTCTGCTCGATGGTCTGCATCGCGTTGAGCTTGGTGGAGCTCTGTTCGTACCAGTCCAGGTACGAGCGCCGCTGCGCCCCCGCCATGCCGTTGGGGGTTTCGAGCACCTGCGAGGCGTAGGCGTCGGCGGCCTTGATCTCCGGGTTGCCGTTCTTCAGCGACGCCGTCAGCTGGTCGGCGTTCTGACCGGTGGCCGCGTAGTTCGCACTGAACGCCTTCATGGCCAGCCGCTCCTTGGCGAGGGCGGCCTTGCCGAACTGTTTGTCGTTCTCGTCGAGGTGCGATCCCTTGAGGCTGCCGCCCCCGCCCGGCAGGGCCGCGGCGATGATCGCCCGTTCGATCGACGCGTACTCCTTGGCGGAGGAGAAGGACGCCAGGGCACGGGTCCGCTTGATCATCTCCGGGTTGCTGGTCGCCTGCGCCATGTCCTGCGAGAGGCTCAGCAGCGAGGTGATCAGCTGGCTGTACTTGTCGACGGTCTGGAGACTCGGGCTGCCGTCCTCGTACGCCGTCTTGCGGATGTCGTGGATCTGACCGAGCTGGGTGGCGATCTGGTCGACGCTCGCCTTGATCGACTTCAGGGCGTCGTCGCCCTGGGTGTCGCCGATCTCGTTCGTCGTCTGCAGGAAGGCGGTCTTCGCCCGGTCGGTGGTCTTGCGCGGCTCGGTGACCTTGAAGTCATCGGCCTTCACGCCGTTGGACAGCGGACCCGCCGACCTGTCGCGCTCCTCCTGGAGCTTCTGGGCGAGAAAGGTCGCCTGCTTGGTCATCTTGGTGAGCAGCTGCATGTGGTCCAGCTGCTGCATGTCGTTCATGGAGTCGTTGATGCGCAGACCACCCAGGGTGGTCGCGGCGACTACCGGAAGAGCGAGCAGGGAGACCAGGCGCGTGCTGATGCGCCAGTTGCGCAGAGCCACGCGTGAACCCGCACTGACGGGCCCCCGGGGCTTGAGCGGAGCGGCCGGGTCGGTTCCGCTGTTCTCCGTGGCACCGGAGCGCGGAGCGCGCTCGCCGTTGTCGCCGGCCGCGGCCGGTCCCGGGTTCTGGGCGTGCTGGGGCGAGGAACCGCGGTCGGTCCCGCCGCGCGGCTCCTGTTCCGCCGCAGCGCTGCCATCCCTTTTGAAACGTCCCTGCACTAGCGTCGCAACCTCTGGACCAGGCGTCCCTCCGCGTAGACGGGCGGGACGGTGTCGGCGTCGTGGGGCGTTGTACCCGCCCCTGGTGGTCGTGAGTGACCGGCGCTCTTCCCCTTCCCGCCGCCACTCGGCGCTGCGTTGCGCCCCCTGCTCGCCGGCCTGAAACCCGCGGCGGTGCGTGGAATTCCAGCACAGTGCCGGATCTCCAACAAGGCCCGCGTACCGGGCTGCGACCTGGGTGACACGTTGTGATGGACGAGTCACCAACCGTGGAGCGTGTTCATGGTCAAAGGGGGCGATAGAGGGCGCAACGGGTGGGAGTGGAGAGTGTCCCAGTCGAGATGATCGGGAGCGGAATGATTCATTCAGTGGTGCAATGTCCGTTTCCCCGACCTGGATCGACCGCCCGAAATGAGGTAATTATCCACGCGGTCGTGAGCAAACTCACATCATGATCGCCGTCTCTTCCGGAGATCCGGAGGGAATTGAATGTTTAGCCTGGCGCTTTACAGGGATGGCAAATCCGACAACCGGCGCCCCTCCGGGTGGCGCCCGTACCGACAGGGTCCGAACGGCAGATGAAGACGACGATGATGGTCCGCACCATTGCCAACCCCCGGCGCATCACGCTGGCGCACCTCAAGGACGCCGAAGCGCTGCAGACGCCGGAGCAGCCGGAGCACGCCGTCGAGCTGCCGGCACAGACGGCCAACCCGCGTCGCACCGTCCTCATGGTGGCCCCGGCCGCAGCAGCCGCCTCGACCGCCGGGTAATGGGCGCGGTTGTCCCCCTCACCCGCGTTAGCCTGGAGCGTCAGTCTTCCGCCAGCCAGCAAGTGAGGGGCGACAGCATCCCGTGCGCATCGCCAGGTTCTCCATCGACGGCAATGTCGCCTTCGGCGCAGTCGAGGGCGACGGCACCGTCGGCTCCGACCTCGTCCTCGACATCATCAAGGGCATTCCGTATGCCGACTTCGAGCTCTCCGGCACCAAGGTCCCGCTGAGCAAGGTCCGGCTTCTGCCGCCCGTGCTCCCCAACAAGGTCGTGGCCATCGGCCGCAACTACGCGGAGCACGCCGCCGAACTCGGCAACGAGGTCCCGGACGTACCGGTCGCCTTCTTCAAGCCCACCACCTCGGTGATCGGCTCCGGGGACGCCATCGAGTACCCCTCCTTCTCCAACGAAGTGCACTACGAGGCCGAGCTGGCCGTCGTCATCGGCCGTATGTGCCGCGAAGTGCCGCGTGAGCGGGTCAAGGACGTCATCTTCGGCTACACCTGCGCCAACGACGTCACCGCCCGCGATGCCCAGCAGCGTGAGAAGCAGTGGGCCCGGGCAAAGGGCTTCGACACGTCCTGCCCGCTCGGCCCCTGGGTGGAGACCGACCTCGACCCCAGCGACCTCGCCATCCAGACCACGGTCAACGGCGAGCAACGCCAACTGGGCCGTACGAGCGAAATGATCCGCTCCATCGAGGACCTGGTTGTCCACATCACGGAGGCGATGACGCTGCTCCCGGGCGACGTGATCCTCACCGGCACCCCGGCAGGGGTCGGGCCCCTGCACGTCGGCGACGAGGTCGCCGTCACCATCGAAGGCATCGGCACTCTCACCAACAAGGTGATCAAGCGTGGTTAACGCACCCGTCCGTGTACGTTTCTGTCCCTCCCCGACCGGCAACCCCCACGTGGGCCTCGTCCGCACCGCACTGTTCAACTGGGCGTTCGCCCGGCACCACGGCGGCACCCTGGTCTTCCGCATCGAGGACACCGACGCGGCCCGCGACTCCGAGGAGTCGTACAACCAGCTGCTCGACTCGATGCGCTGGCTCGGCTTCGACTGGGACGAAGGTCCCGAGGTCGGCGGCCCGCACGCCCCGTACCGGCAGTCGCAGCGCATGGACATCTACAAGGATGTCGCCGAGAAGCTCCTGACCGGCGGGTACGCGTACCACTGCTACTGCACCACCGAGGAGCTCGACGACCGCCGCGAAGCCGCCCGCGCCGCCGGCAAGCCGTCCGGCTACGACGGTCACTGCCGCGACCTGAGCGCCGAGCAGATTGCCGCGTACGAGGCCGAGGGCCGGACGTCCATCGTCCGCTTCCGGATGCCCGACGAGGCGCTCACCTTCACGGACCTGGTCCGCGGTGAGCTGACCTTCCAGCCGGAGAACGTGCCGGACTACGGCATCGTCCGGGCCAACGGTGCCCCGCTCTACACGCTCGTCAACCCGGTCGACGACGCGCTGATGGAGATCACCCACGTCCTGCGCGGTGAGGACCTGCTCTCCTCCACCCCGCGCCAGCTCGCGCTCTACAAGGCGCTGATCGAGCTCGGCATCGCCAAGGACACCCCCGCGTTCGGTCACCTCCCGTACGTCATGGGCGAGGGCAACAAGAAGCTCTCCAAGCGCGACCCGCAGGCCTCGCTCAACCTCTACCGTGAGCGCGGCTTCGTCCCCGAGGGGCTGCTCAACTACCTCTCGCTGCTCGGCTGGTCGATCGCCGAGGACCGCGACATCTTCTCCGTCGAGGAGATGGTGGCCGCGTTCGACATCAAGGACGTCAACGCCAACCCGGCGCGCTTCGACCTGAAGAAGTGCGAGCACATCAACGCCGAGCACATCCGCATGCTCGATGTGAAGACCTTCACCGAGGCGTGTGGCCCCTGGCTGAAGGCGCCGTTCGCCCCGTGGGCCCCGGAGGCCTTCGACGCAGCGCAGTTCGAGGCCATCGCCCCGCACGCACAGACCCGCGTCACCGTCCTCTCGGACATCACGGCCAACGTCGACTTCCTCTTCCTCGACGAGCCGGTCGAGGACGAGGCGTCCTGGAACAAGGCGATGAAGGAGGGCTCCGACGCCCTGCTCACCACTGCCCGGGCCAAGCTGATCGGCGCCGAGTGGAACGCCGAGGCGCTCAAGAACGCCATCCTCGCCGCCGGTGAGGAGCACGGCCTGAAGCTCGGCAAGGCCCAGGCCCCGGTCCGCGTCGCCGTCACCGGCCGCACGATCGGTCTGCCGCTCTTCGAGTCCCTGGAGATCCTGGGCCGCGAGAGGACGATCGCCCGCATCGACGCGGCCATGGCGAAGCTGGCCGCGTAAGCGTCTCCTGTACGCCCGAGGGGGCGGTCACCGGTCCGTACCGGTGACCGCCCCTTCTGCATGCCTCAGAGGGTCTCGTCGAGGTCCCGCGCGTAGTGCTCGATGGCCCGCCGGTACCGCTGCACATAGGCGTCCTGACTGGTCGTGGCGATCAGTCTCAGCAGGATCTGCACGGCTTCGTGATGCTGCCCGGTGTTGAACAGGGCCATCGCGAGGAAGGACTGCAGGGCGCCGTCCTCGGGGAACTCCGCGACGCCAAGTCGCAGCGTCTCGACGGCCTTTGTGCACCGACCCAGTACCCGGTAGGTGCTGCCGAGCCCGAGCAGCGCACCGCGGCGGTCCTCCTCCGGCAGCCCGGCGCCCCGCAGGCTGCGTTCGTAGAAGGGGACGGCTTCGGCCTCCAGGCCCAGCACGTCATGGACCCAGGCGGTCTGGTACGCCACTTCCGCGTCCTCGGGATGCCCGGCGGCAAGCATCAGCAGCCGCTCTCTGGCTTCTTCCGCCTGCCCCTGCTCGCGCAGCCCGATGGCCTCGGCCAGCAGACCGTCTCTGTCGCGCTCACTCATGCACGCATTGTCACAGGCCGGGCGTCGCGGACGGCGTCCAGGGCATTTCCCGGCCCCCTCGCGGGGCGGGCGGTAGCGTGGCCGTATGCCGATCCGAGCCGTGCTCTGGGACATCGACGACACGATCTTCGACTACACGGGCGCCGACCGCGTCGGCCTGCAGAAACATCTGGAGGGCGAGGGCCTGCCCGGCGGATACGGTTCTGCCGCGCAGGCCCTCGATGCGTGGCGGGCGATCACCGACGTCCACTGGGCGCGTTTCGCCGCCGGGGAGACCGACTTCCAGGGGCAGCGCCGGGACCGGGTCCGTTCGTTCCTCGGACGGCCCCTCACGGACGCGGAGGCCGACGAGTGGTTTGCCCGGCATCTCGCGCACTACGAGGCCGCCTGGTCGCTCTTCCCGGACGCCCTGCGGGTCCTGGACGTGCTGGCCGGCCGCTACCGGCAGGCCGTCCTGTCGAACTCCAGCATCGTCAATCAGGACCGCAAGCTGCGCATCCTCGGAGTGCGGGACCGTTTCGAGGCCGTGGTGTGCGCCGTGGAGCTCGGCATCTCCAAGCCCGAGGCCGGCGCGTTCCATGCCGCCTGTGAGGCGCTCGGGCTGGAGCCGCAGGACGTCGTGTACGTCGGAGACCATCCGGACATCGATGCAGCCGGGGCAGTGGCGGCGGGGCTGAAGGGGATCTGGCTGGACCGGGGAGGGCGCGGCGGACGGCCCGAACTGGAGCGCATCACCGGCCTCGATCAGCTCCCCGGACTGCTGGCAGGCGATACCCGTTTTGGAGCGCCGGACACCTTCGGGTAATGTTCTTTCTGCGCCGCCCGAGCGGGCCGGAAGATCCGGTCGGGAAGCGCAAGCCGAACAAAATCCCCTCTGGGGGTTGAGTTTTGGTGGGCTATGGTGTAATTGGCAACACTACGGTTTCTGGTACCGTCATTCTAGGTTCGAGTCCTGGTAGCCCAGCGCAGATATTCATCTGTACAACACGCCCCCGTTGTGTAGCGGCCTAGCACGCTGCCCTCTCACGGCAGTAGCGCCGGTTCGAATCCGGTCGGGGGTACAGATCCTTCCCGCGAGATCATCTGGGTCGCACCCACGATCTCGATGCAGGATCGCTAGGGCCCCCGTTGTGTAGCGGCCTAGCACGCTGCCCTCTCACGGCAGTAGCGCCGGTTCGAATCCGGTCGGGGGTACGGTTTTCACCATGGGCTATGGTGTAATTGGCAACACTACGGTTTCTGGTACCGTCATTCTAGGTTCGAGTCCTGGTAGCCCAGCGCAGATATTCATCTGTACAACACGC
>NZ_JBLVKW010000032.1:50408-82494 GCF_048270745.1 Streptomyces sp. NPDC056231
ACGCCCCCGTTGTGTAGCGGCCTAGCACGCTGCCCTCTCACGGCAGTAGCGCCGGTTCGAATCCGGTCGGGGGTACAACAAGGCAAGAAACCAAGGGCCCTTCACTTCGGTGAAGGGCCCTTGGTCGTGTGCCCGGATCCGTTGCGTACGGGCCCGTCGGCTCAGAGCCCGTACCGCCGGTGCGACTCCTCCTCCTGGGCCGGCGCAGATGGCTCTCGTCGTACTCGGTCTGGGGCGCGCCGATGCGTTCACCGGGCGTCAACAGCCCGTCACGCAGGTGGTAGTTGATCGTTGCCGTCGAGACGTCGCTCTGTTTGCTCAGTGCCGAGAGCCGCATCTGCGCCTTCCCTTGCGCCACCGCTTGGGCGGTGCCACTGTCCAAGCGATGGATAGCCGCACTCTCCAGCAGCGATCAGGGGGCAGGGCATGCGTGTGAAGCCGATACCGGGACGGTCGACCGCGGCAGCCGAGGGGGACGTGGTCGTCCTGCTCATCGGGATGCGTATCAATCACTTCTGGGGCGCGCACCACTGGCTGCCGGTCCTTGTGGCAATGCCGCGCATGCTGCGGGAGTTGAGCCGGGACAGGAGCCGCGGGCTGCTCGGCTACACCTTGCTGTCCGGATCGCCGAGGACGTACTACGTCGTCCAGTACTGGGAGTCCAAGGAGAAGCTCTACGCGTACGCCGCCGCGCCCGACATGCTCCACCGCAAGGCCTGGGCGATGGTGAACCGCAAGGAGAAGAAGTCCCGGCAGCACGTGGGGCTGTGGCACGAGACATACATCGCGCCCGAGGGGTCGTACGAATCGATCTACGCCGACATGCCGCCGCACGGACTGGCCGCGGCGGTGGGCGTGCTGCCGATCGAGGAGCGGGGACGGCGGGCGGCGGACCGTCTCGCGCACCGCTCGTCCACGGAGCGGAAGGGCTGAGAGGGGGCCGTCACGACGCTGGGACGGCCGGGGAACGATTTCTTGCTGTGCCGGGTCTGTGTGCCGGGCTCGTGCGGCAGGCGGGTCCGAGGGCCGTGCCGGCAGGTGATCCGTACGTCAGCCGGTGCGGCGCAGGGCCTCGCTCAGCCGGGCCGCCGAGTCGATGACCGCCTGGGCGTGCATCCGGCCCGGGTGGCGGGTCAGCCGCTCGATCGGTCCGGAGACCGAGACCGCCGCGACCACCCGGTTCGACGGCCCGCGTACCGGAGCCGAGACCGAGGCGACGCCCGGCTCCCGCTCGCCGATCGACTGGGCCCAGCCCCGGCGGCGCACACCCGAGAGCGCCGTCGCTGTGAAGCGGGCGCCCTGGAGGCCGCGGTGCAGGCGCTCCGGCTCCTCCCAGGCCATCAGGATCTGGGCCGAGGAACCCGCCTTCATGGTCAGGGTGGAGCCCACCGGCACGGTGTCCCGCAGTCCGGACAGCCGCTCCGCCGCGGCCACACAGATCCGCATGTCGCCCTGTCGGCGGTAGAGCTGCGCGCTCTCGCCGGTGATGTCCCGCAGATGTGTGAGCACCGGTCCCGCCGTCGCCAGCAAGCGGTCCTCGCCTGCCGCGGCCGCGAGCTCCGCCAGCCGGGGGCCGAGGATGAACCGGCCCTGCATGTCCCTCGCCACCATCCGGTGGTGTTCCAGTGCCACAGCCAGTCGATGAGCCGTGGGTCGTGCAAGCCCGGTCGACGCGACCAGCCCGGCGAGGGTGGCCGGGCCGGACTCCAGGGCGCTCAATACCAGAGCCGCCTTGTCGAGAACGCCGACGCCGCTAGAGTTGTCCATACGACGATACTTGCGTCTCACTCTGTGAAACGCAAGTTCAATTTCCGGCAGAAGTTGCGAACCTGTAGGGGCGGCCGCACAACGGCCCGTAGTCACCGCCCCGCACGGAGGTCCGGACGGCGGTGCACCGAAATCTCTAGTTGGGCCGGCGAAGACGCCGGCCGGAGGGAAAGCGATGGGTAGGACACTCGCGGAGAAGGTCTGGGACGACCACGTCGTCCGGCGCGCGGACGGCGAGCCCGATCTTCTCTTCATCGATCTGCACCTGCTGCACGAGGTGACCAGCCCCCAGGCCTTCGACGGCCTCCGGCAGGCCGGACGCGGGGTGCGGCGCCTCGACCTCACCATCGCCACGGAGGATCACAACACTCCGACCCTCGACATCGACAAGCCGATCGCCGACCCGGTCTCCCGCGCCCAGTTGGAGACCCTGCGCAAGAACTGCGCGGAGTTCGGCGTACGGCTGCACCCGCTGGGCGATGTCGAGCAGGGCGTCGTGCACGTAGTCGGCCCTCAGCTGGGTCTGACCCAGCCCGGCACCACGGTCGTCTGCGGCGACTCCCACACCTCCACGCACGGCGCTTTCGGCGCGCTGGCGTTCGGTATCGGCACCAGCCAGGTCGAGCACGTCCTGGCCACGCAGACGCTGCCGCTGGCTCGCCCGAAGACCATGGCGATCACCATCGACGGCGAACTGCCCGAGGGGGTCACGGCCAAGGACCTGATCCTCGCGATCATCGCGCGGATCGGCACCGGCGGCGGCCAGGGCTACATCCTCGAATACCGCGGCTCCGCCATCGAGAAGCTCTCGATGGAAGCCCGGATGACCATCTGCAACATGTCGATCGAGGCAGGCGCCCGGGCCGGCATGATCGCCCCGGACGAGACCACGTTCGACTACCTGAAGGGCCGCGACCACGCCCCGCAGGGCGAGGACTGGGACGCCGCCGTCGCGTACTGGAAGACGCTGCGCACGGACGACGACGCGGTCTTCGACGCCGAGGTCGTCATCGATGCCGCCGAACTGGCGCCGTTCGTCACCTGGGGCACCAACCCCGGCCAGGGCGCGCCCCTGTCGGGACACGTCCCCGACCCGGCTTCGTACGAGGACGCCTCGGAGCGGAACGCCGCCGAAAAGGCCCTGGAATACATGGGGTTGACCGCCGGACAGCCGCTGCGCGAGATCAGCGTCGACACCGTCTTCGTAGGCTCCTGCACCAACGGCCGGATCGAGGACCTGCGCAACGCGGCCGCGATCCTGGACGGCCGTAAAGTCGCCGACGGCGTACGGATGCTGATCGTCCCGGGCTCGGTCCGGGTCGCCCTGCAGGCCGTCGAGGAGGGCCTGGACAAGGTCTTCACCGCGGCCGGCGCGGAATGGCGGCACGCGGGCTGCTCGATGTGTCTCGGCATGAACCCCGACCAGCTGGCCCCCGGCGAGCGCTCCGCGTCGACCTCGAACCGTAACTTCGAGGGCCGGCAGGGCAAGGGCGGCCGTACCCACCTGGTCTCCCCGCAGGTCGCCGCCGCCACCGCCGTGCTGGGCCGCCTGGCCTCGCCGGCCGACCTGTCCGACGCCCTTACGTCCGCCGGAGTCTGAGAACCATGGAAGCTTTCACCGCACACACCGGCCGGGCCGTCCCGCTGCGCCGCAGCAACGTCGACACCGACCAGATCATCCCCGCCCACTGGCTGAAGAAAGTCACCCGCGACGGCTTCGAGGACGGGCTCTTCGAGGCGTGGCGCAAGGATCCCGAGTTCGTCCTCAACCGGCCCGAGCGGGACGGCGCAACGGTCCTGGTGGCCGGTCCCGACTTCGGTACCGGATCCTCCCGTGAGCACGCGGTCTGGGCCCTGCAGAACTACGGCTTCAAGGCCGTCATCTCCTCCCGGTTCGCCGACATCTTCCGCGGCAACTCGCTGAAGAACGGGCTGCTGACCGTGGTCCTCGACCAGAAGGTCGTCGACGCACTGTGGGAGCTGACCGAGGCCGACCCGGCCGCCGAGGTCACTGTCGACCTGGAGGCACGCCAGGTCCGAGCCGAGGGCATCACCGCCGACTTCGAGCTCGACGAGAATGCCCGCTGGCGACTGCTGAACGGGCTGGACGACATCAGCCTCACCCTTCAGAACGAAGCGGACATCGCGTCTTATGAGGTGGCAAGGCCGACCTTCAAGCCGCGTACAATTAACACCTGAGCAGCGCGTTTCCAGTACTGCGCCCCTTGCCTTCTGGCAGGGGGCGCAGTCGCTTGTTGAGACCCCATCGGGCGACAACTCGCCCCAGATGGCACAATCGGTGCATGGAACGCGACAGCCAACTCAAGCTTTACGGCCAAGTCGCCGACCGATTGAAGGAAGCGCACGCAAGAGTGCGCGCACTGCAAGTCCCGGAGGGCGTACGGATGGCGCTGTCCCGGAAGCTGTTGGTCATCACGGCCGCGGCGAAGCACGATCTCCCGGATGCGGCAAGGCGTCTGGACCGGTTGATGAAGGACCTCGATGAGGGCCGATTCCCCGAAGGTGACTGACCTCTGCGGAACTGTGCGGCGGTCGACTTCGTTGCGGCACTAGGGTGATTAGCCCGTTTCGTGTTTGATTTGCGGTATATATCTGCCTAACGTGCGAAAACGCTTGAACACTTACGTTCTGGCAATGTCTCCGAAGGGGAAGACGTGAACAAGGCACAGCTCGTAGAAGCGATTGCCGACAAGGTCGGCGGCCGTCAGCAGGCCGCGGACGCGGTCGACGCGGTACTCGACGCGATCGTCCGTGCAGTGGTCGCGGGGGACCGGGTCTCGGTCACCGGTTTCGGCTCGTTCGAGAAGGTCGACCGCCCGGCCCGTTACGCCCGCAACCCGCAGACGGGCGAGCGCGTGCGGGTCAAGAAGACCTCGGTGCCCCGCTTCCGTGCGGGACAGGGCTTCAAGGACCTGGTGAGCGGCTCGAAGAAGCTCCCCAAGCACGATGTGGCCGTGAAGAAGGCGCCCAAGGGCAGCCTCTCGGGCGGTGTTTCCGCCCGTGCGACCACCAAGGCCGCGGCCAAGAAGGCCGCCGCCAAGAAGGTTGCGGCGAAGAAGGTCACCGCCAAGAAGACCGTGACGGCGGCGAAGGCCGCTGCGGCGAAGAAGACCACCGCGAAGAAGACCACCGCGGCGGCCAAGAAGACCACGGCGGCCGCGAAGACCACCGCTGCGGCGAAGAAGACGGCTGCCAAGAAGGCCGTCACCGCCAAGACCGCACCCGCCAAGAAGGCGACGGCGAAGAAGGCGCCCGCGAAGAAGGTCACGGCGCGCAAGACCACGGCCAAGAAGGCTGTCGCGCGGAAGAAGTGAGACCGAGCAGCAGAGGGCTGCTCACACGCGCCGGGCCGGGCTCCCCTCGGGGAGCCCGGCCCGCGGGCTGTCCGGGGTGCGCTCGGCGGCCCTGCGGGCCGGTCGCGCCCGTCAGAACGTCTGCAGCGTCACCAGGGTGATCCGCAGGGCCGCTCCCTCGCCCTCCACCTCGATCCGCACCCGCTGCCCCGGGCGCAGCAGCCGCAGGCCGCCCGCGTCGAAGGCCGGGGCGTCGAATTCCACCGGGGTGCCGTCGTCGAGCAGCACACTGCCGGTGCGGGTCTCGGGGTCGTACGTGTACGAGGTCGCCTGCATGAACGGCAGCCTATCGGTCCCTCGCGGGCACGTCCGAGGCCAAGCTGCCCGCCGTGTGCGGACCCACCCCGAGGGCCAGCGCGGCCCGCAGATCGGCGCCGGTGTCCACGTCCTGGCGGACCGATTCGATGCCGGCCGGGACTATCTCCACAGCGCCGGAGGCCAGATGCCGGGCCCGGGACGGGCCACCGAAAGCCGGGCGCAATTCCACCCCCGCCGAAGCCGAAAGAAAAGTCGTGCCGATTCCCGCCATATCCGTAACAAATGCGCGCGGGAATTCAGCGGAGAATTCGAGCACCCGGGTCAATTCCGCGGGACGCAGCGCGGGCAGATCCGCGTTCAGCGCGGCGAGTGCCGCGGCGGGCCTTCGGTCGCGTATCGCCCGCTCGCCGTGGGTCAGCGCGGCATTCAGGCCGGCGGCCGGCCGGTCGGGAACGATGTGCGCGCCGAGCGCCGAGAGTGCGGCCCCGGCCACCGGGTCGTCCGTGACGACCACCACATCCCGTACGGCCCGGCAGGCCAGCGCGGCGGTCACGGTGTCCTGGGCGAAGGCCAGGGCGAGCCGGGGGCGCAGCAAGGGGCCCGTTGCCTGCGACAGCCTGCTCTTGGCCCGTGCCAGCGGCTTCAACGGGACGACCAGGGACCACATCCCGGTCCGGTCGGTGTTCGTGGCGATCTCCCCCTCGGTGCGCATCGCCGCCTATTCTCGCCTGCCGGTACGACAACCCGGTGCGACAACCCGGAGGGGTGGCCCCGGGGCCGGGGCGTACGGTGTTCTCGACAGAGCAGGGGCCTGGGGTGACACTTGACCGCCACAGGCAGGCGAACGCGTCAGGTCCGTAGAGGAAGGTGTCCGAGTGTCCGGCCGCAGAATCGGCTTCTGGTACCGCCTGGCGGCGGTCATCGCGAAACCGCCGCTGGTGGTTCTGTTCAAGCGTGACTGGCGGGGAATGGAGCACATTCCGGCCGACGGCGGATTCATCACTGCGGTCAATCACAACTCGTATCTGGACCCGCTCTCCTACGGTCATTTCCAGTACAACACCGGCCGGGTGCCGCGGCTCCTCGCCAAGGCGGGGCTCTTCAAGGCCCCCTTTGTCGGAATGATGCTGCGTGGCACCGGACAGATCCCCGTGTACCGCGAGACGACCAATGCGCTGGACGCCTTCCGGGCCGCCGTGGACGCCATCGAGCGCGGCGAATGCGTTGCCTTTTATCCGGAGGGGACCCTCACCCGCGACCCCGACATGTGGCCGATGGCCGGCAAGACCGGAGCCGCCCGCGTCGCGTTGATGACGAAGGCTCCGGTCATCCCCGTTGCCCAGTGGGGCGCGAACCTGGTGATGCCGCCGTACGCCAAGGAGAAGAAGCTCCAACTTTTCCCGCGCAAGACCCTCCAGGTGCAGGCAGGTCCGCCCGTCGACCTCTCCCGGTTCTACGACAAGGAGCCGACGCCCGACGTCCTGCGCGAGGCGACCGAGGTCATCATGGCCGCGGTGACCGCACAGCTGGAGGACATCCGCGGCGAGAAGGCGCCCGCCGAGCTCTACGACCACCGCAAGGCGCGTGCCGAACAGCGGCGCAAGGCCGAAGGAGAGGGACGCAAGTGACGCACCCCGTAAAGGCAGCCGTCTTCGGAACCGGCTCATGGGGTACGGCCTTCGGCATGATCCTCGCCGATGCCGGCTGCGAGGTCACCCTCTGGGGCCGCCGCGCCGAGGTCGCCGCGGCCATCAACACGACCCGTACCAACCCCGAATATCTGCCGGGAATTGAACTCCCGGAGTCCATCCGGGCCACCACCGACGCCGCCCGGGCGCTGCGCGGCGCCGACTTCGCCGTACTCGTCGTGCCCTCGCAGACGTTGCGCGCCAACCTCGCCGACTGGGCCCCGCACCTCGACCCCGACACCGTCCTCGTCTCGTTGATGAAGGGCGTCGAACTCGGTACCGCGAAGCGGATGAGCGAGGTCATCGAGGACGTCACCAAGGTCTCCGCGGACCGTATCGCCGTCGTCACCGGACCCAACCTGGCCAAGGAGATCGCCGAACGCCGCCCTGCCGCGGCCGTCGTCGCCTGCCAGGACGAGTCGGTGGCCCAGCGCCTCCAGGCCGCCTGCCACACCCCGTACTTCCGCCCGTACACCAACACCGATGTGGTCGGCTGTGAGCTCGGCGGCGCGGTGAAGAACGTCATCGGTCTCGCTGTCGGTATTGCCGACGGGATGGGGCTCGGCGACAACGCCAAGGGCTCGCTCATCACCCGCGGCCTCGCCGAGACCACCCGGCTCGGTCTCGCCATGGGCGCCGACCCGCTGACGTTCTCCGGACTCGCGGGCCTCGGTGACCTCGTGGCGACGTGCTCCTCGCCGCTGTCGCGCAACCACACCTTCGGCACCAACCTCGGCCGCGGCATGACGCTGGACGAGACCATCGCCATCACCAAGCAGACCGCCGAGGGCGTCAAGTCCTGTGAATCGGTGCTCGATCTGGCACGCCGGCACGGCGTCGACATGCCCATCACGGAGACGGTCGTCTCCATCGTCCACGAGGGCAAGCCGCCGATGGTCGCTCTGGGCGAGCTGATGTCGCGCAGCGCGAAGGCCGAGCGGCACTGACCCCCGACCGGCCCCGGTGACGCTGACGCGACCCGTACCAGCAGGTACGCTCATCGTGATATGAGCAGCGAGAACCTCCCCCAGAGCCCGGAGCAGCAGCTCCGCAAGCCGCGTGTGGCCGTCGTGTTCGGCGGCCGCAGCTCCGAACACGGCATCTCGATCGTCACGGCCGGCGCCGTCCTGAATGCCATCGACCGGACGAAGTACGACGTCCTGCCGATCGGCATCACGACGGACGGCCGCTGGGCGCTCACCGCCGACGAGCCCGCACGCATGGCCATCACGGACAGGAAGATGCCGGACGTGGCCCAACTGGCCGAGTCCTCCGAGGGCAGCGTGGTGCTCTCCGTCGACCCCGGCAGCCGTGAAGTGGTGTACAGCGAGCCCGGCTCGGTTCCCAAGGCGCTCGGCGAGGTCGACGTCGTCTTCCCCGTGCTGCACGGCCCGTATGGCGAGGACGGCACTCTTCAGGGACTTCTGGAGCTTTCCGGTGTGCCGTACGTGGGTGCCGGTGTGCTCGCCTCGGCGGTCGGCCAGGACAAGGAATACATGAAGCGGGTGTTCACGTCGTTCGGGCTGCCCGTCGGCCCGTACGTCGTCGTCCGCCCCCGCGAATGGGACAACGACCGCCTCGCCGCCCGCAAGCGCATCGTGGACTTCGCCGGGGAACACGGCTGGCCGCTCTTCGTCAAGCCCGCGCGGGCCGGCTCGTCCATCGGCATCACCAAGGTCGACGACCTCGCCGGACTCGACGAGGCGATCGAGGAAGCCCGCCGCCACGACCCCAAGTTCCTCGTCGAGTCGCTGCTGCGCGGCCGCGAGATCGAGTGCGGGGTGCTGGAGTTCGAGGACGGACCGCGTGCCAGCGTGCCCGCCGAGATCCCGCCGGTCACCTCGCACGACTTCTACGACTTCGAGGCCAAGTACATCGACTCGGCGTCCGGGATCGTGCCCGCGCCGCTCACCGAGGAGCAGACCGCCGAAGTCCAGCGGCTCGCGATCGACGCGTTCGAGGCCGCGTCCTGCGAGGGCCTCGTGCGCGCCGACTTCTTCCTCACCGAGGACGGCACGTTCGTCATCAACGAGATCAACACGCTGCCGGGCTTCACTCCGATCTCCATGTACCCGCGGATGTGGCAGGAGAGCGGTGTGAGCTACCAGGAGCTGGTCGACCGGCTGATCCAGGCGGCGTTGACCCGGCCCACCGGCCTGCGCTGACCCAGGCGCTACACGCTGCTGGGGATCGTCTTCCTGACAGCCGGGGCGAACGCCGCGAGCGGGCTGGCGTCATGGGCGTACGCCGTCGAGAGCGTCACCTCGACATATGCCTTGCGATAGGTCGTGGTGAAGCGCGGACCGGCGTCCTCCGGCTGCTCCAGCAGCCAGTTGACGCCGTCCGCCTCGGTCCCCTTGGCCATGGGATCGTCCATCTTCGCGGGCCGGTCGACACCGCAGCGCAGTACGATCGCCCCGTCCCCCCATGAGGCGGTCAGCACGGACTTCGGCCCGGAGTCGTCACGGTTCTGTCCGGCAACGGTCTCCGGCAGTTCCTTGTGCAGGGCACCGCAGTAGGCTGCGACTTCCGGCATCGGGGTGGGGACCGTGATCGACGCCGCGGCGTCCGTCGTGGAGCAGCCCGCCGCGGCCAGCATCAGAACGGCAGCGGACGGACCGAGAAACACGGGGCGGCGGAGCCGGCGGCGGAAGGACGTCACCGGCCCAGCGTAGACGGGGGCTACAGGTGGACGACCGGGCAGGTCAGGGTTCTGGTGATGCCTTCCACCTGCTGGACCTTGGCGACCACCATGCGGCCGAGTTCATCGACTGTGCCGGCCTGCGAGCGCACGATCACGTCGTAGGGGCCGGTGACGTCCTCTGCCTGGATCACTCCCGGAATTTTCGCGATGGTCTCGGCGACGGTCGACGCCTTGCCCACCTCGGTCTGAATAAGGATGTACGCCTGTACCACGGAACCTCCAGGGCGGCCACGAGGATCATGTGGGGGAAAGAGACGCCACGGTATCGCGTTGCCGAGGGCGGCGGGGAGACCTGTGGAACGGATGACGTCCACAGCGTGGCGCACGGATGCCATGAGTTGACGTATGCCTTGACAGTACCGACAGCACTGAAGGTCCGCGACTGCAAGCGCAGCGGTGCGTACGGGCGACAGGCATGCCGGTGACAACGGGGGCAGACTGCTCCCGGCGGCGGCCGGGCCACGGCCCGGACCACCGGCGGCCGACCCAGACCGGACGTCCGTCCGGCGCGACAGATGAGAGGTGAGACTCGGTGAAGGGAACCGTGGGCGAGTTGGGGGAGTTCGGGCTCATCAAGGAGCTCACGTCCCGGCTCACCAGCACTCCGGCGGTGCGGCTCGGACCCGGCGACGACGCCGCAGTCGTGGCCGCCCCCGACCGCAGGGTCGTGGCCAGTACGGACATCCTGGTGGAGGGACGGCACTTCCGCCGCGACTGGTCGACGGCGTACGACGTCGGACGCAAGGCCGCCGCACAGAACCTCGCCGACATCGCCGCCATGGGCGCCGTTCCCACCGCGCTGCTGCTCGGCCTGGTCGTCCCGGCCGAACTCCCGGTCACCTGGGCGGGCGAGTTGATGGACGGCATCCGTGACGAGTGCCAGGTCGCGGGGGCGGCCGTGGTCGGCGGTGACGTCGTCGCCGGGGAGACCATCACCGTCGCGATCACCGCGCTCGGCGATCTGCGCAACCATGAACCCGTCACCCGGGCCGGCGCCCGACCCGGTGACGTCGTCGCCGTCACCGGCTGGCTCGGCTGGTCCGCCGCCGGGTACGCGGTCCTGTCCCGCGGCTTCCGCTCGCCGCGCGCCTTCGTCGAGGCCCATCGGCGCCCCGAACCGCCGTACCACGCGGGCCCCGCGGCCGCCGGACTCGGCGCCACCGCCATGACGGACGTCAGTGACGGACTCGTCGCCGACCTCGGACACATCGCCGAGGCCAGCAAGGTCCGGATCGATCTGCGGTCCGGGCTGATCGACATTCCTTCGCAGATGTCCGACATCGGCCAGGCGGTCGGCGTGGACCCGCTCCAGTGGGTGCTCACCGGGGGAGAGGACCACGCGATCGTCGCGACCTTCCCCCAGGACGTGAAGCTGCCCGCCCGCTGGAAGGTGATCGGCGAGGTCCTCAACCCGTCGGCGCTGCCCCAGGTGACGGTCGACGGGGCCCCTTGGACCAGCAAGGGCGGCTGGGACCACTTCGGCGGCATCGAGGACGCCCAGTAGATTGAGGCGTATGCCCGTAACCTCTGCCGCACCGCAGGTGCCGCTTGCTCCACCCCGTGTGCTCACCGTCGCCGGATCCGACTCCGGCGGTGGTGCGGGCATCCAGGCCGACCTCAAGACGATGCTGGCGCTCGGCGTGCACGGCATGAGCGTGATCACCGCGGTGACCGCGCAGAACTCGCTGGGCGTCCAGGGCGCGTGGGAGCTGCCCACGGAGGCGGTACGGGCCCAGTACCGCAGCGTCGTCGACGACATCGGCGTCCAGGCGGTGAAGACCGGCATGCTCGCGTCGGCCGCCCTCGTCGAGACCGTCGCCGCACTCCTCGCGGCAACGGACGCCCCGGTGGTCGTCGACCCGGTGGGGGTCTCCAAGCACGGTGATCCACTGCTCGCTGCCGAAGCCCTCGATTCCGTACGGACGAAGCTGCTGCCGGTCGCCACGGTGGCAACCCCCAACCTCGACGAGGTGGCGCAGCTCACCGGCGTGACGGCCACGGACGAGACCGGAATGCGGCAGGCCGCGGCAGAGATCCTGGGATACGGGCCGCGCTGGGTCGTCATCAAGGGCGGTCACCTGCCCGGCGAACCGGTCGACCTCCTCACGGACGGCACCGAGGAGCACTGGCTGCGCGCCCCCCGCGACGACAACCGGCACACGCACGGCACGGGCTGCACCCTCGCCTCCGCGATCACCTGCGGGCTGGCCCGGGGCAAAGACGTACCGGCGGCCGTACGGGCCGCGAAGGCGTACGTCACCGGGGCGATCGCGGCGGGCTTCCCGCTGGGCACCGGGATCGGCCCGGTCCGGCACGGCTGGCAGCTGTAACGGCCGCCCCCGCGACAGGGAGTGGGAGAGCACAGCAAAAAGCCGGTCCACCGAGATGGACCGGCTTTTTGGGCAACCGGAAGGCTGCGCTACGACGGGAACGTCAGCGCGCGACCTTGCCGGCCTTGATGCACGAGGTGCAGACGTTGAGCCGCTTCGGCGTCCGACCGACCACGGCACGCACGCGCTGGATGTTGGGGTTCCAGCGACGGGACGTACGGCGGTGCGAGTGCGAAATGTTGTTGCCGAAGCCCGGCCCCTTGCCGCAGACGTCGCAGTTGGCAGCCACGGGTCACTCCAAAGACTTCAGGTGCACTTACAGTGAATTCCGGCGCGCCGGAATCATTTGACTGAAGTGGCGGTACCGGAGGAAGGCCCGACTCTCATCGGGCAACCGAAGCAGCATACAACGGCCGCGTCGGTAGAACGAAACTACCATGGGTTTCCCCGCCGTCTGCCCCGCCCCTGTCCCTGCCGGACACACCGGGCAGGACTAGTCTGCGGTCCACCGCCCGCACGGCCGCTCTCCAGGAGGAACACCAGGTGCCGCAGACCGCCGACGACATGGACGCCGTCGCGGTGCGTACCTGGTGCTCACTGGCGCTGGAGGCATTGGGCCGGGAGCGTGAGGCGATCGACGCGATCAACGTCTACCCCGTCGCGGACGGGGACACCGGCACCAACCTCTATCTGACGATGGAATCGGCGGCGGCCGCCGCCGAGGCGGTCTTCGCCGCCCACGAGACCGGTATGTCCGTGCCCGCCCTCGCCGATGTCGTACGGGCCATGGCACACGGGGCGCTGATCGGCGCCCGCGGCAACTCCGGCACGATCCTTGCGCAGCTGTTGCGCGGCATGGCGGGAGTGCTGGCCGACGGGCACGACGCGGACCATCTGCGCCGCGCCCTGACCCGGGCCGCCGAGGCCGCCCGGCAGGCCGTCGCGCACCCTGTCGAGGGCACGGTGCTGACCGTCGCCACGGCGGCCGCCGAGGCCGCCGGGCGGACGGCGGGCGACCCGAGACCGGAAGCGGTCGCGCAGGCGGCGTACGAAGGGGCGCGTACGGCACTGGACGCGACCCCCGGGCAGCTCGCCGTCCTCGGGCGGGCGGGAGTCGTCGACGCCGGAGGCCGTGGCCTGGTGACCGTCCTGGGGGCGCTTGTCGAAGCGGTCTCCGGTGAGGCGCCCGCACGCGGGACCTGGGTGACACCCGACATCGCCCCCGTGACCGCTGCCGCCGCCGACGACTGCGCGGCAGGCGGGCCGGCGGAAGGACCCGCCTTCGAGGTGATCTATCTCCTGGAGGCCCGGGACGACGCCGTCGACCGGCTGCGGGCCCGGCTCGACGGGCTCGGCGACTCGCTCGTCGTGGTCGGCGGCGACGGGCTGTGGAACGTCCACGTCCATGTCGACGATGCCGGTGCGGCGGTGGAGGCCGGGGTCGAGGCGGGCAGACCGTACCGGATCCGGATCACCCACTTCGGCGCCGACCGGGTCCACCCCCACCCCAGCGAGCCCGCGCAGCGCGGTGTCGTCGTGGTGGTCCCGGGCGACGGGCTCTCCGGGCTGTGCACGGAGGCCGGCGCGACGACGGTGCTCGCCCGCCCCGGAGAGCCGCCCGCCAGCGGTGAACTGGTCGATGCGATCCGTCGCGCCCATGCCCGCGAGGTGGTCCTGCTGCCCAACGACGCGGAGCTGCGCCACACGGCCGCGGCGGCCGCGGAGCAGGCCCGTACGGAAGGCATCCGGGTCGCCCTGATCCCGACCCGCGCCGCCGTCCAGGGCATCGCGGCGCTCGCCGTCCACGAACCGGACCGCAGCTTCGACGAGGACGTGGTGGCGATGACCGCCGCGGCCGGCGCCACCCGGTACGCCGAACTGGCCGTCGCCGAGCGGCAGTCGTGGACCATGGCGGGCATCTGCCAGGCCGGCGACATCCTGGGGCTGATCGACGGCGATGTGGCGGTCATCGGGGAGGACGTGCCCGGTACGGCCCGGACCGTGCTCGACCGGATGCTGTCGGCGGGCGGTGAACTCGTGACGCTGGTCCTGGGCGAGGACGTGCCGGACAGCCTGGCGGAGGCGCTGCAGGAGCATGTGCGCGAGGGGTACCTGGCGGTGGACACGGTGGTGTACCGGGGCGGCCGCCTCCGCGCTCCGCTGCTGATCGGCGTGGAGTAGGCCACCCCTCCGGCCCGGTCCCAGGGGTGCGCAGACGTTTCCGACCAGGGGATTCCGGTGGTGCGGGCGACTTCTGTCAGTGGCTTGGTGTGCAATGGATCGCGTGTCCGCGTTCGATGAACCCCTCAAGAAGCTGCTCGGCGGTGCCACCGCGAAGGTGATGGCCGAGCACCTCGACCTGCACACGGTCGGTGATCTGCTGCACCACTACCCGCGGCGGTACGAGGAGCGCGGCCAGCTCACCGCGCTGACCGACCTCCCGCTGGACGAGCACGTGACCGTCGTCGCCCAGGTCGCCGACGCGCGGATCATGGTGTTCAACAACGGCAGGGGCAAGCGCCTGGAGGTGACCCTCACCGACGGCAGCGGCCGACTGCAGCTGGTCTTCTTCGGCCACGGCGTGCACAAGCCGCACAAGGAACTGCTGCCGGGCCGCACGGCGATGTTCGCGGGCAAGGTCTCCGTCTTCAACCGGAAGATGCAGCTCGCGCACCCCACGTACCAGCTGCTCGACACCGCGGACGCCGACGAGGCCACGGAGGCGGTGGACGCCTTCGCCGGACGGCTGCTGCCCATCTATCCCGCCTGCAAGCAGCTCGACTCCTGGCGGATCGCCAAGGCCGTCGACACCGTGCTGCCCAGCGCACGGGACGCCGTCGACCCGCTGCCGCTCCCGCTGCGCGAGGGGCGCGGCTTCACCCCGCTGCCCGAGGCGCTGCTGAAGATCCACCGCCCGCAGACCAAGGCGGACATCGCCGACGCCAGGGACCGGCTGAAGTGGGACGAGGCGTTCGTCATGCAGGTCGCGCTCGCCCGCCGACGGTACGCGGACACCCAGCTCCCGGCGGTGGCACGCAGCCCCAGGCACGGCGGACTGCTCGACGCCTTCGACGCCAAACTGCCGTTCACCCTCACCGAGGGCCAGGACAAGGTCTCCAAGGAGATCTTCGACGACCTGGCGACCGAGCACCCGATGCACCGGCTGCTGCAGGGCGAAGTCGGGTCCGGGAAGACCATGGTCGCGCTGCGCGCCATGCTCGCCGTCGTCGACGCGGGCGGACAGGCCGCGATGCTCGCCCCCACCGAGGTGCTCGCCCAGCAGCACCACCGCTCCATCACCGACATGATGGGCGAGCTCGCCGAAGGCGGAATGCTGGGCGGCTCCGACCTCGGTACGAAGGTGGTGCTGCTGACCGGGTCCATGGGGATGGCGGCCCGCCGTCAGGCGCTGCTGGACCTGGTCACCGGCGAGGCCGGGATCGTGATCGGCACGCATGCGCTGATCGAGGACAAGGTGCAGTTCCACGACCTGGGGCTGGTCGTCGTCGACGAGCAGCACCGCTTCGGAGTGGAACAGCGCGATGCGCTGCGGTCCAAGGGAAAGCAGCCGCCGCACCTGCTGGTGATGACCGCCACCCCCATTCCCCGTACCGTCGCGATGACGGTCTTCGGCGACCTGGAGACGTCCGTCCTGGACCAGCTGCCGGCGGGCCGCTCGCCGATCGCCAGCCATGTCGTCCCGGCCAAGGACAAGCCGCACTTCCTCAGCCGCGCCTGGGAGCGGGTCCGCGAGGAGGTCGGCAACGGGCATCAGGCATACGTCGTCTGCCCCCGGATCGGTGACGACGCCGACGACGAGGCCGAGAAGAAGAACAGGAAGAAGGCCGCGGAGAAGACGGCCGAGGAGGACGGGGAGAAGCGCCCGCCGCTCGCGGTCCTGGAGATCGCCGAACAGCTCACCAAGGGCGCCCTCGCCGGTCTGCGTATCGAGGTGCTGCACGGCAGGATGAACCCCGACGACAAGGACGACGTGATGCGGCGCTTCGCCGCGGGCCAGGTCGACGTCCTCGTCGCGACGACCGTCATCGAGGTCGGGGTCAACGTCCCCAACGCCACCGCGATGGTGATCATGGACGCCGACCGGTTCGGCGTCTCCCAGCTCCATCAGCTCCGCGGCCGGGTCGGCCGGGGCTCCGCCGCCGGCCTCTGTCTGCTCGTCAGCGAGGCGCACGAGGCGAGCCCCGCGCGTGCCCGGCTCTCCGCCGTCGCCGCCACCCTCGACGGCTTCGAACTGTCCCGGATCGACCTCGAACAGCGCCGCGAGGGCGATGTCCTCGGCCAGGCCCAGTCCGGGGTCCGCACGTCCCTGAGGGTGCTCTCCGTCATCGACGACGAGGAGGTCATCGCCGCAGCCCGCGAGGAGGCCGTGGCGATCGTCACGGCGGACCCGGACCTGGCCCGCCTGCCGGAGCTGCGCACCGCGCTGGCCGCCCTGCTCGACAAGGAGCGCGAGGAGTACCTCGACAAGGGCTGAGTTCGGGGGACGCATGGGGCCTTCGGGCGTGATTCGAAAGTCCCGCCTGCCGGGCGGCGTCCGGCACGCACGCTCGCCGCGTTGTCGGGCCCGCCCCGATACGCCCGGTACCGGGGCGGCCCTCCGCCTTGCGATCGCACGCACTGGACGCCGCCCGGCTCGCCCTACGGCCGGACGACGCTCCTTTCGAAACACGCCCTGGGGCCCCATGCGGGCCCGAAGCCATATCGTGGGATGCACGGCGCCCGCCCCACCCCGGCGGGCCACCCCCGACCCGAGGACCAGACACCCATGACCCGCGTGATCGCCGGCTCGGCCGGCGGACGCCGCCTGGCCGTCCCGCCCGGCACCGGCACCCGCCCCACCTCCGACCGCGCACGCGAGGGCCTGTTCTCCACCTGGGAAGCGCTCCTGGGCACCCTGGAGGGCATCCGAATCGCAGATCTGTACGCGGGCTCCGGCGCCGTCGGTCTCGAAGCGCTCTCCCGCGGCGCGGTCCACGCCCTGCTCGTCGAGGCCGACAACAAGGCCGCCCGCACGGTCCGGGACAACGTCCGTACGCTCGGTCTGCCCGGCGCCGAAGTCCGTACCGGCAAGGCCGAACAGATCGTGACGGGACCGACGCCCGCGGACCCGTACGACGTGGTCTTCCTGGATCCGCCGTACGCCGTCACCGATGGCGATCTTGGCGAGATACTGCTCACACTCCGTGCTCAGGGCTGGCTCACGGACGATGCCCTCGTCACCGTGGAACGGAGCACCAGAGGCGGAGAATTCAACTGGCCCGAGGGATTCGAGCCACTGCGGGCCCGTCGCTACGGCGAGGGAACGCTTTGGTACGGTCGCGCCGCCTCTACGTGCGAAGACGCACGATGACCGCACCGGAGAGCGAGGGACTCAAGTTGCGCCGCGCCGTCTGTCCGGGGTCGTTCGACCCCATCACCAACGGACACCTCGACATCATTGGCCGCGCCTCGAAGCTGTACGACGTCGTACATGTCGCGGTGATGATCAACCAGTCCAAGAAGGGTCTGTTCACGATCGACGAGCGGATCGAGCTGATCCGTCAGGTCACCGCGGACTTCGGCAACGTCCAGGTCGAGTCCTTCCACGGCCTCCTGGTCGACTTCTGCAAGCAGCGCGACATCCCGGCGATCGTGAAGGGCCTGCGGGCCGTCAGCGACTTCGACTACGAGCTGCAGATGGCCCAGATGAACAACGGCCTCTCCGGGGTCGAGACGCTCTTCGTGCCGACCAATCCCACGTACAGCTTCCTGTCGTCCTCCCTGGTCAAGGAGGTCGCGGCCTGGGGCGGCGACGTCTCGCACCTGCTGCCGCCGCTGGTGCATGAGGCGCTCGTCGAACGTCTCGCCCAGCAGTGATGCACTGACCGTCCGTCACCCGGTGTCGGACGGGCGCCGACTGGCCGTACAGTCGTGCCATCCGTCTCCAATCAGCAGTAGAGAGTGGCGAGCACACGGTGGACGTGCAGAAGAAGCTCGACGAGATCGTCGAAGCGGTCGGGAACGCCCGGTCCATGCCCATGTCGGCGTCGTGCGTGGTCAACCGCGCCGATCTGCTCGCCATGCTCGAAGAGGTACGTGAAGCCCTTCCCGGCTCACTCGCCCACGCCCAGGAACTCATCGGCGGCCGGGAGCAGATGGTCGAGCAGGCCCGGCAGGAGGCCGAGCGGATTATCGAGGCCGCCCACGCCCAGCGCGGCTCACTGATCTCCGACACCGAGGTCGCCCGGCAGTCCCAGGCCGAGGCCGACCGCATCCTCGGCGAGGCTCGCCGGGAGGCCGACGAGGTGCGCGCCGAGGCCGACGAGTACGTCGACAGCAAGCTTGCCAACTTCGAGGTCGTCCTCACCAAGACCATCGGCTCCGTCGACCGGGGTCGCGAGAAGCTCCTCGGCCGTGGCCAGGGCTTCGACGAGCACGGGTACGAGGACCCCGACTTCGCCGAGGCCCCCGAGCGCAGCGCCGACCCGGAGACGCTCCGGCGCCGCGCCGACGAGTACGTGGACACCAAGCTCGGCGCGTTCGAGGCCGTGCTCGCCAAGACCCTGGAAGCGGTCGGCCGCGGTCGGCAGAAGCTGCACGGCCGGGTCGCCACCGACGAGCTCGGCGCGCACATGGCCGCCCAGGACGCCGCGGGCAGCCAGGGCCACACCAGCGACGAGGACCACTGGGCCGGTCTCGCCGAGCTCGCCACCCCGGAGCCGCAGCCGGTGCCCCAGCAGGTCCAGCCGCACTTCCCGGCACAGGCGCAGCCGGGCTACCCGGAGACGTACGCGTACCAGGAGCAGCCGCAGCAGGACATGTACGGGTACCAGCAGCAGCCGGACCCGTACGCCGCCTATCAGTCACAGGGCTACGACGAGGGCCAGGCGCAGCTGCAGCCGCAGGGGTACGAGGGCTGGCAGCAGCCGATGCCGGCGCATCAGCCCCTTCCGCCGCAGGGTGAGAGCGCCCTCGACGAGACCAGCCTCTTCGACACCAGCATGATCGACATCGATCAGCTCCGCCGGTACGAGCAGGAGCGCTGACCGGGGCGGCCAGGACGCAGACCGAACGCGACCGGTTCCGCCCGGTTCGAGGCCGGAATCGGACCCGGTTGGGAGCAGGGTAACGCGTCCAGTATCCTGGTTCTTCGGTCGCGCGTAGGTCTGCGATCCCGGCTGCCCGCTTCAACTTTCGATCCGGTCGGCCCCTCCCCACGGTGCGCATTGCGCCATGCATACGATTTCGAAAGCAGGAAAAGCCCTGAACGGCCACCTCGACCACCGAAACCCTCTCGTGTTCGATACGCACGAGCTGGGTCGGCGTCCCGGTGCCCTCCTGCGGCTGACCCGCTCGGTGGACGCGCCCGAGGACCTCGGTATCGACGGGGTCATCGGTGTGCCGGAGGGCTCCCCCGTGGAGCTGGAACTCCGCCTCGAATCGGTCATGGAAGGGGTGCTTGTCACAGGCACCGCCCGTGCGTCGGCCGAGGGGGAGTGCGTAAGGTGTCTGGAGCCGCTGCGCCGAGAGGTTGCGGCGGACTTCCAGGAGATGTTCTCGTACCCTGACGCCGATGACCGGGGCCGCAGCAAGGCGGCGGACCCGGCCGACGACGCCGAGGACGACGAGGACAGGCTCTTCCTCGAGGACGGCTTGTTCGACCTCGAACCAGTGCTGCGTGATGCGGTGGTGCTCGCACTGCCGATGCAGCCGGTGTGCCGGGAGACCTGTGCCGGCCTGTGTTCCGAATGCGGGATCAGGCTGGACGAGAACCCCGGTCACCACCACGATGCCGTCGACATCCGTTGGGCGGCATTGCAAGGACTCGCCGAGACCGTTCAGGACGGCGAGAAGGACAACATGGGCGGCGCCGAAGCGGGCGTCGACGAGAAGCAGGAGAAGTAGCCGTGGCTGTTCCGAAGCGGAAGATGTCGCGCAGCAACACGCGCCACCGCCGGTCGCAGTGGAAGGCTGCGGTCCCCACCCTGGTTTCGTGTGAGCGTTGCCAGGAGCCGAAGCTGCAGCACATCGCGTGCCCCAGCTGCGGCACGTACAACAAGCGCCAGGTCCTCGAAGTCTGAGCGGCTGGTGAGAGGCCCGATGTCTGAGTTGTCCCACGCCAAGAAGCAGGCAGACAACGTCAACACAGCCTCGTCCCACACGCTTCTGGAAGGGCGGCTCGGGTATCACCTCGAGTCCGCCCTTCTGGTGCGTGCGCTGACCCACCGTTCCTACGCATACGAGAACGGCGGCCTGCCCACCAACGAGCGGCTCGAATTCCTCGGGGATTCGGTACTCGGCCTGGTGGTCACGGACACGCTGTACCGCACCCACCCCGACCTGCCCGAAGGTCAGCTGGCCAAGTTGCGGGCCGCGGTGGTCAACTCGCGTGCACTTGCGGAGGTCGGCCGTGGCCTCGACCTCGGCTCCTTCATCCGGCTCGGCCGGGGCGAAGAGGGTACGGGCGGCAGGGACAAGGCATCCATCCTCGCCGACACGCTTGAAGCGGTGATCGGCGCGGTCTATCTCGATCAGGGCCTCAGTGCGGCCTCGGAGCTGGTTCACCGGCTCTTCGACCCGCTGATCGACAGGTCCTCCAATCTCGGCGCCGGCCTGGACTGGAAGACCAGCCTCCAGGAGCTCACCGCGAGCGAGGGCCTCGGAGTCCCCGAGTACCTCGTCACGGAGACCGGCCCGGATCACGAGAAGACCTTTACTGCTGCTGCTCGCGTCGGTGGTGTCTCGTACGGCACCGGCACCGGCCGTAGCAAGAAGGAAGCGGAGCAGCAGGCGGCGGAGTCCGCCTGGCGCGAGATCAGCGCCGCTGCGGAGCAGCGGGAGGCCGCGGCGAAGGCCGCAGCCGACGGAGGGGCCGCCGACACCCCTGCCGGCCCGCTGCCGTCCACGGGCGTCACTCCGGCCTGACCTGGGAACCCCTCGGCGCCTTGTGCACCGGGGGGTTCCTCCTGTCCGGACCCAGGGCGTGACCGCACAGTCGCACCCTGGGTCCGTCCGGCGGATCAGGGCCGCACACCCCTTAAACTGTTGAGTCTCTTGAGGAGCCACTCCGTGCCCGAGCTGCCTGAGGTCGAAGTCGTACGGCGCGGTCTCGATCGCTGGGTCACCGGCCGCACGGTCGGTGAGGTCGAGGTCCTGCACCCGCGTGCGGTCCGCCGCCATCTCGCGGGTTCCACGGACTTCGCGGCCCGGCTCAGCGGCAGCCGCTTCGGCACGGCCATGCGCCGCGGCAAGTACCTGTGGGTTCCGCTGGACGACGACTCCAGCTCACTCCTCGGCCACCTCGGCATGAGCGGTCAGCTGCTCGTACAGCCGCAGGACACCCCCGACGAGAAGCATCTGCGGATTCGAATCCGCTTCGACGACGCCCTCGGCACCGAGCTGCGCTTCGTCGACCAGCGGACCTTCGGCGGGCTCTCCGTCCACGAGAACACCCCGGACGGGCTGCCCGACACCATCGCGCACATCGCCCGCGACCCTCTGGATCCCGTCTTCGACGACGCGGCGTTCCACACCGCTCTGCGACTGCGCCGTACGACGGTCAAGCGTGCCCTGCTCGACCAGTCGCTGATCAGCGGCGTCGGCAACATCTACGCGGACGAGGCGCTCTGGCGCACCAGGCTGCACTACGACCGGCCCACCGCGACCCTGACCCGGCCCAGGTCGGCCGAGCTGCTCGGCCATGTCCGCGACGTGATGAACGCCGCGCTCGCACAGGGTGGCACCAGCTTCGACAGCCTCTACGTCAATGTGAACGGCGAGTCGGGCTACTTCGACCGGTCGCTCGACGCGTACGGGCGTGAGGACGAGCCCTGCCACCGCTGCGGTACGGCGATACGCCGCCGCCCGTGGATGAACCGCTCCAGCTACTACTGCCCGCGCTGCCAGCGGCCGCCGCGGGCCAACACGCCTGGCTAGGGCGTGACCTCGCGCGCCGCGTCGTAACGGCTGCGGGCGTCGAGGACCTCGGGCATCCGGCTCTCGACGAGCTGGATCAGCCCGAGCAGCCGGCCGGCGACCTCGCGTCCCAGCGGGGTCAGCTCGTAGTCGACGCGCGGCGGATTGACGGGCTGCGCCTCCCGGAGGACGAGGCCGTCCCGCTCCAGTGCGTGAAGCGTCTGGGAGAGCATCTTCTCGCTCACCCCGTCGACCCTGCGGCGCAGCTCGTTGAAGCGGGCACTCGTCTCGTACAGCGCGGTCAGCGTCAGGCTGCCCCAGCGCCCGGTGACGTGCTCCAGCGTGCCGCGCGAGGGGCACTGCCGGGAGAACACATCGAAGGGCAGGCTGTCGGCGCCGTCCCGCGGGGTGGTCTCGTCCATGAGAAGCAGCTTACGCCCGCACAGCGCTCCCTTTCGGAGTGCGCTGTGCGGGCGTAAGGAATGAGGCGAAGCGCGGCCCATGCGGTCCGGGAGGAATCCCGGAAGGCCCTGGCCCCGGAAGGATCAGAAGCCGAAGAAGTGACACGCCGGGCCTCCGACCTGCGGTCACGTCATCGATGAACGCTGTGACCTGCTGCTGAGCTGTCGGCAGTTGTCAGCGTTGGTCATCGATGAGCGTCCTTCCACGGCCCCGTGACGGCCCCGGGAGGGCGCTCTGCTGTGCGACGACGTCCGCTTTAGGAGTACTGCAACCGCCCCGGAGACCCTTTGACTCCTACCCGTCCCGCCGTTTTGCGGTCCTGTCTCGGCGGAGGTGGACGGCTCCGGTGATCCAGCTTGCGAGCAGCAGGGCACAAGCGGACTCAAGCATTTGGAAGTAGCGCTCCCCATCCGTGATCAACTCGGCCGCGTACAACCCCACCTCAAGGCTCCCCAGCACGAACAAGCAAACCGAGGTGGTAGCAAGGGAGGCACGTTTCTTGCCGGTTGTTGATCCCTGTTGGGTATTTGGCATGTCCTCATGATGAGCGGGGCCAAGCAGCATGGCTAGACTCCTACGGCTCTGCTGACTTAGCAGCAACGCCGCTGCTTGCCCACGTGGTCAGTGGAGTCTCAATGACCCGATCAAGCGCCAGCGCTGCGGGTCATGGAGCACCAGTTTGGAAGACCTCGTATGTGGTTGGGCGTTGACCTGGCGGTTCGTGACCTGCGCATCTGTTCCTGCTTGGCCGTGACTCCCCGCCAGTCCCCGTGGTGTTCTGCTGCGTCGGGCACGCAGCGGGCACGTCTACCTCAGCCGAGGTAGGCGGCCTGCCTTGTCTCGGTCTACCGCCTCCGTGCCTTGAACCACCTGGCAGCAACTATGGCGAGACCTACGATGGCAACGACTGTGATGGCTGCGCCGATCATGGCTCCCGGGTCCATTGTTCCAAGCATGTTCGTCTCCTTAGCTGCCTGATGGCAGTAGCCCGCGCCACACGATCATGTTCCGCGTGAAGATGAACATGGCATCCCGCCCCTGCTCGTGGAACCCGAAAACGAAAGTCTTGAGGACCATCTGAGCTTGGCTCTCGTTCAGTGGCAAAATGCCGCGCCTGCCCATGCTCCTCAACCCACCTCTCACCGCAGCTCCCATCCCGTCCGCCTTCGGCCCACACACCGTGGAGCGGGCGTGGTTCAGGGCGTCAAGGTGGAGCGCGCCACTGTACGAACGACCTTGACGCCCTGGGCCGCGGCTGCTCGGCTCTGCCTGGGTCGAAGGTGGTCGGGATGGGAGCCCACGACGCCTGCCACGATCCGGCCGGCACTCGCGAACGGCGCCCCGTCCATCCTCCCCGCAGCCGAGGTGACGTTGCCCTGGAAGACGGTGGACGGTCCACCGGTCACGGCGTCGCTCATCTTCCGGAGTCCTGAGGGCCTCTCCTTGAACCGCAACCGGTTCAACGATCACCAGTGGCGTCCTGCTCTACGAGCTGCTGGTGTGGTCACCGGGCGGGATAACGGAATGCACGCGCTGCGGCATTTCTACGCGTCCGTACTCCTGGACGCGGGCGAGAGCATCAAGGCTCTCAGTGAATACCTCGGCCACCATGATCCCGGCTTCACGCTGCGGACCTATACGCATCTGATGCCGTCGAGCGAGACCCGTACGCGGGCGGCCGTAGACACAGTTTGGGCCGCCTCGGTTGCCGATAACGGCCCCGAGACGGCCCAAGAAAGGTCGCCGACCTGCGAAAATCTCAGAAGCCGAAGTCCTGAGTCCACCAGGGGCCGCCGGAGCCGTAGTGCACTCCCACGCCGAGGGTCTTGTAGTCACAGTTGAGAATGTTTGCGCGGTGGCCCTTGCTGTTCATCCAGGTGTCCATCACCGCCTGTGCGTCCGCCTGGCCGCGGGCGATGTTCTCGCCGCCGAGCCCCGTTACACCGGCCTTCGACGCGCGGTCCCAGGGGGTCCGGCCGTCGGGGTCGGTGTGGTCGAAGAAGCCGCGGGCCGCCATGTCGTCACTGAAGTTCTGGGCGAGCGAGGCGAGCGGGGCACTGGCCCTGACCGGGGTGCAGCCGACCTTCGCGCGCTCCTGGTTGACCAGTGCGAGCACGGCGGCCTGGGCGGAGGCGTCGCCGGCCGGGGGCGTGGTGCTGCGCGCCGGAGCTGCGGCAGATGCCGTCGGCGCCGCCGAGGCCGTGGCGGACGGCTCGGAACCGGTGGTCCCGGCCGCCTTCGTCCGCTCCGTCTGCTCGGCCGTCTTCGAAGGGGACGCGGACGGCGTGGCCGAGGCGCTGGGGGAGCCCGGCCGCTCGGACTTCCGGGGCACCGGGGAACGCTCGGTGCTGCGGCCGGCCTCGGCCGACGCGATACCGCGGTCGGCCGGAGCGGTGGTGGAGCCGCCCTGCGTCAGCAGGTCCGGCGCTCCCTGGGAGCGGACCTGATCGGCCGCCGCGCCACCGGTCACGTGGTACGTGCCGCCGCTGGGCAGCAGACCCGAAGCCACGGCCACGGCTCCGACGGCCATCGCAGCGGAGACGCCGATCAGCCCTGTACGCACGGGCATGCCGGACCGCTTCCTGCGGTGCGCGCGGGCTTTCACAACCGCAGGCGTGTCAGCGGCCGAACCGGCCACGGGACCTGCGGCGGAGCGTCGATGGCGTCCCATCTGCTGTCCCTTCTGACGTTCTGGACGCCAGAATCGGCGTCAATACGCCTCACTCGGTCGAGTGAGGCTCTGGTTTCGACCGGACTGTACGCCATGGCTCAACGAGGCGACGTGCCCCTTGAGCAATAGGGCGGTTAGCGTTCGGCCATGAACGAAGATGTACGGCTCACCGCCTGGGTGCGCGGCCGAGTACAGCAAGTAGGGTTCCGCTGGTTCACCAGGGCAAATGCTTTGGAGATCGGTGGCCTCACCGGATTCGCCCTCAATCTCGACGACGGCCGAGTGCAGGTTGTCGCCGAAGGGCAACGTGAGAATTGCCACCGCCTGCTGGAGTGGCTGCGCTCCGACGACACACCCGGACGCGTGGATGGAGTCACTGAGATCTGGGGCACCCCGCGCGGTGGTTACGAGGGGTTTGCGATCCGCTGACCCCGTTCCGAATGGGGCCTGAATTCGGGGTCGTGTTCGGACCGTGTTCGACGGGCGGCGAGCGGTGACGGGAGGGCCGCTCATCTGCGTGCACATGAAATGACCTGCGGAAGGACCGGACGGTTGCCAAGATTCGGTTGCCGTGCCAGGCTGCGGCAGTAAGGATGATCTCCACGCCCCCTCAGGGCCCCGCAGGAGAGTCGCGCCGCGTGATCGTCAAGCCGCGCGCCCCCGGGTACCCGCGTCTACGGGGTGTGATCGTGTTGACCGTCAAACTTTTTGGTGAGACGCTGAAAACCCCGCGCACCTTAGCTGTTTGGCAGAGTTCTTTGGCAGCAGAACCGCAGTGATGACAGAGCACTGCCGAGCACCGCGGGTGCGATTCCCTCACGACCCACACCGCATCGGTCGGTCACTCAGTGTGGAGGACCATCCATCATGGCAAAGGCGCTTCTCGGTTACGTCGGCGGTTCCGACCCGCGACTCCTCGCCGAGATGCGACGGCTCCAGCAGCGTGTCCAGGACCTGGAATCCGAGCTCGTACGGATCCAGGACGAGAACGACGCGCTCAACGCCGCCGCCCAGCACCAAGAGTCGCTGCTCGACAGCATCGACATCGACGTACCTCAGGCGGAGCCGGCGCTGACCTGACCGAGGGCCCACAGGGGCCGGTCGGGCTGCTCGCGTCAGCCGTCTGAGTTCATCACCGGATCGTCACCGGAATCGTCACCGGATCATTGAAGATCATCACTGTGATCTGTCGCCTTCTTGATCCGCCGCGTTCTTTGATCCGTCACGCAGCACTTCGCAAGATTTGCAAGGGGCGCTTCGGCGTCCCTTCTTTCTTTTGCCCGACTGCGACAGACCCACCCCGGACATACACCCCTTCCCTTACCGTCTGATGTGCCCTGCACCTTCATCAGCGAAACCGAGAGCGAAAGGTAGAGTCCGGCGGCGTGCATCTCAAGGCCCTGACCCTGCGTGGTTTCAAGTCGTTCGCCTCCGCCACGACCCTGCGGTTCGAACCCGGGATCACCTGCGTCGTCGGTCCCAATGGTTCCGGCAAGTCCAATGTGGTGGATGCGCTCTCCTGGGTCATGGGTGAGCAGGGAGCCAAATCCCTGCGCGGCGGCAAGATGGAGGACGTGATCTTCGCCGGCACCACCGGGCGGCCGCCGCTCGGACGCGCCGAGGTGTCGCTGACCATTGACAATTCCGACGGTGCGCTGCCTATCGAGTACGCCGAAGTGACGATCACGCGGATCATGTTCCGCAACGGCGGCAGCGAATACCAGATCAATGGGGACACCTGTCGGCTCCTCGACATCCAGGAACTTCTCTCCGATTCCGGTATCGGCCGGGAGATGCACGTCATCGTCGGACAGGGCCAGCTGGACTCCGTACTCCATGCCGATCCGATGGGGCGCCGCGCATTCATCGAAGAAGCCGCCGGTGTGCTCAAGCACCGAAAGCGGAAAGAGAAGGCGCTGCGGAAACTGGACGCGATGGGAGCCAATCTGGCCCGTGTCCAGGACCTCACGGACGAACTGCGGCGGCAGTTGAAGCCGTTGGGGCGGCAGGCGGCCGTCGCACGGCGGGCCGCCGTCATCCAGGCCGATCTGCGCGACGCGAGGCTGCGGCTGCTCGCCGACGACCTGGTGCGGTTGCACGACGCGCTGCGCAGCGAGATCGCCGACGAAGCGGCGCTGAAGCAGCGTCGGGAGGCGGCGGAGGCGGAGCTGAAGGCGGCCCTGACGCGGGAGGCGGAGCTGGAGGACGAGGTACGACGGCTGGCGCCGCGCCTGCAGCAGGCCCAGCAGACCTGGTACGAGCTGTCGCAGCTCGCCGAGCGGGTACGCGGCACGATCTCGTTGGCCGACGCCCGGGTGAAGAGCGCCACCGCCGCGCCCGAGGAGGAGCGGCGCGGTACGGGATTCAGGGACCCGGAAAGCATGGAGCGCGAAGCCGCCCGGATCCGGGAGCAGGAGGCTGAGCTGGAGGCCGCGCTGTCAGCGGCGGAACACGCGCTGGAGGACACCGCTGCCCACCGGGCCGAGCTGGAACGGGAGTTGGCGGCCGAGGAGCGCAGGCTCAAGGACGCGGCCCGCGCCATCGCCGACCGGCGAGAAGGGCTCGCCCGGCTGACCGGGCAGGTCAACGCGGCACGCAGCCGGGCCGGTTCGGCGCAGGCGGAGATCGACCGGCTGGCCGCCTCGCGTGACGAGGCGCAGGAGCGGGCGGTCAGGGCGCAGGAGGAATACGAGCAGCTCAAGGCCGAGGTGGAGGGGCTGGACGCGGGCGACGCGGAGCTGGGCGAGCGCCACGACGCCGCCAAGCGGGAGCTCATCGAGGCGGAGTCGGCCCTCTCCGCCGCCCGGGAGGCCGCCACCGGCGCGGAACGGAAGCGGGCGGCCGTCGCGGCCCGGCACGACGCCCTGGCCCTGGGCCTGCGCCGCAAGGACGGCACGGGCGCGCTGCTCGCCTCGCGCGACAGTCTGTCGGGGTTGCTCGGCCCGGCCGCGGAAATGCTGACGGTGGCCCCTGGCCACGAGGTCGCGGTCGCGGCGGCGCTGGGCGCGGCGGCGGACGCGGTGGCGGTGACGGACCCGGCTACGGCAGCGAACGCCATCCGGCTGCTGCGCAAGCAGGACGCGGGGCGGGCGGCGTTGCTTCTGGGGGGTGCGAGCGCGGGTGCGCCCGAGGCTGATACGGGGCAGGTGCCCGCCCAGGGCGGGTCCGCGACGCAGCAGGTACCCGGTCAGGGTTCGGCGCCCGCCGCGGCCGGGGAAGTCCCGCCCCGGACCGCCGAGTCCGGTGCGGGGCACGTACCGGGCCAGGCAGCCGGGCAGGACCGGGCGGCCCACGCCGGTGCGGCGCACGCGCCCGGCCACCACGTCGGCCACGTACCCGCGCCGGGTCCGGCCCCCGACGTCCCGTCCCACGGCCCTGCCGACCGCCCCGAGGCACCCGGCCACGTGCTCCGCGCCGCTGTCCCGGACACCCCGCCCGCAGTCGCCGATCTTGTCCGCGGACCCGCTGAGCTGATGGCTGCCGTGCGCCGGCTGGTGCGTGGCATGGTCGTCGTGCCCACCCTGGAGGACGCCGAGGATCTTGTCGCCGCGCACCCTGAGCTGACCGCGGTGACCGGTGAAGGAGACATCCTCGGGGCGCACTTCGCGCACGGCGGTTCTGCCGGGGCGCCCAGCCTGCTTGAAGTGCAGGCCTCCGTCGACGAGGCCGCCGCCGAACTGGCGGACCTCGCTGTCCGGTGCACCGAACTGGCCGAGGCCCAGCGCCTCGCGGGGGAGCGACGCAGTGCCTGCGCCGCGCTCGTCGAGGAGCTGGGGGAGCGGCGCAGGGCCGCCGAGCGGGAGAAGTCGGGGGTGGCCCAGCAGCTCGGCCGGCTTGCCGGGCAGGCCCGCGGCGCCGCGGGCGAGGCCGAGCGGTCGGCCGCCTCCGCCGCCCGCGCGCAGGACGCCCTGGAGCGGGCGACCGAGGAGGCCGAGGAGCTGGCCGAACGGCTGCTCGTCGCGGAGGAGATGCCGGTCGAGGAGGAGCCGGACAACTCCGTGCGCGACCGGCTCGCCGCCGACGGTGCCAATGCCCGTCAGACCGAGATGGAGGCCCGGCTCCAGGTCCGTACCCACGAGGAACGGGTCAAGGCACTTGCCGGGCGTGCGGATTCCCTCGACCGCGGTGCCCGCGCCGAACGTGAGGCCCGTGCCCGTGCGGAGCAGCTTCGCGCCCGGTTGCGCCACGAGGCTGCGGTGGCCTCGGCAGTTGCCTCCGGTGCCCGTCAACTTCTCGCCCATGTCGAAGTGTCCGTCGAACGGGCCGGGCAGGAGCGGGTCGCCGCCGAGGCAGCGAAGGCGGAGCGCGAGCAGGAACTGATCGTCGAGCGTGGCCACGGACGTGAGCTCAAGGGTGAGCTGGACAAGCTGACCGACTCCGTCCACCGTGGTGAGGTGCTCGGCGCCGAGAAGCGGCTGCGGATAGAGCAGCTGGAGGCGAAGGCCCTCGAGGAGCTGGGCGTGGAGCCGGCCGGGCTTGCCGCCGAGTACGGCCCCGACCAGCTGGTGCCTCCGTCGCCGGCCGCGGAGGGTGAGGAGCTGCCGGAGGACCCGGAGCACCCGCGCAACCAGCCGAAGCCGTTCGTCAGGGCGGAGCAGGAGAAGCGGCTGAAATCCGCCGAACGGGCGTATCAGCAGCTCGGCAAGGTGAATCCGCTCGCCCTTGAGGAGTTCTCGGCACTGGAGGAGCGGCACAAGTTCCTCTCCGAGCAGCTCGAAGACCTCAAGAAGACCCGGGCCGATCTGATGCAGGTCATCAAGGAGGTCGACGAGCGGGTCGAGCAGGTGTTCACGGAGGCGTACCGGGACACGGCGCGTGAGTTCGAGGGCGTCTTCTCACGGCTCTTCCCGGGCGGTGAGGGGCGGCTCATCCTGACCGATCCGGACAACATGCTGGCGACCGGGGTCGATGTCGAGGCGCGCCCGCCGGGCAAGAAGGTGAAGCGGCTCTCCCTGCTCTCGGGCGGCGAGAGGTCTCTGACGGCTGTGGCGTTGCTGGTCTCGATCTTCAAGGCCCGGCCGAGTCCGTTCTATGTGATGGACGAGGTCGAGGCGGCGCTCGACGACACCAATCTGCAGCGGCTGATCCGGATCATGGAAGAACTCCAGGAGAGCTCGCAGCTCATCGTGATCACACATCAGAAGCGGACGATGGAGGTCGCGGACGCGCTGTACGGCGTCTCGATGCAGGGTGACGGCGTCTCCAAGGTCATCAGCCAGCGGCTCCGCTGAGGCTTTACTGAATCTTCAGGTCTTCAACACACCCTTTGAGCGGTCCCGTGCATCAGCTCAACACCCAGCCATTTGACTTCGAAACTTGAAGGCATACTCTCTGAAATGTCGTTCTTAACTTCAAGTGGTGGTGCCTGTCGAGGTGTGGGCCACTTGGAAGAGTTCCCCCCACGCCTGACGACGCGGCCAGGCACCAGGAGTTCATGTGACCAGCACATCGCAGACACCAGGATCCGGAGCCCGCGCGGCCCAGCCGGAACACCTCGGCCACGTCATCTTCATTACGGCAGCCGCTGCGATGGGCGGCTTCCTCTTCGGCTACGACAGCGCCGTGATCAACGGCGCCGTCGAGGCGATCCGGGACCGCTACGGCATCGGCTCCGGAACGCTGGCCCAGGTGATCGCCATCGCCCTGATCGGCTGCGCCATCGGCGCCGCCACGGCGGGCCGTATCGCCGACCGGATCGGCCGCATCCGCTGCATGCGGATCGCCTCGGTGCTCTTCACCATCAGCGCCATCGGCTCCGCGCTCCCGTTCGCCCTCTGGGACCTGGCCTTCTGGCGGATCATCGGCGGCTTCGCGATCGGCATGGCCTCGGTCATCGGCCCGGCCTATATCGCCGAGGTCTCGCCCGCCGCCTACCGTGGCCGGCTCGGCTCCTTCCAGCAGGCCGCGATCGTCATCGGTATCGCCATCTCGCAGCTGGTGAACTTCGGCATCCTGCAGCTCGCCGACGGCAAGCAGCGCGGAACGATCGGCGGCATCGAGGCCTGGCAGTGGATGCTCGGCGTCATGGTCGTACCGGCGCTCCTCTACGGCCTGCTGTCGTTCGCGATCCCCGAGTCGCCGCGCTACCTGATCTCCGTCGGAAAGAACAAGAAGGCCAAGGAGATCCTCTCCGAGGTCGAGGGCAAGGAAGTCGACCTCGACGCCCGTGTGGCCGAGATCCAGGCAGCCATGCACCGCGAGCACAAGTCCACCTTCAAGGATCTGCTCGGCAGCCGCTTCGGCTTCCTGCCGATCGTGTGGGTCGGCATCGGTCTCTCGGTGTTCCAGCAGCTCGTCGGCATCAACGTGGCGTTCTACTACTCGGCGACGCTGTGGCAGTCCGTCGGTATCGACCCGACCGCCTCGTTCTTCTGGTCGTTCACCACGTCGATCGTCAACATCATCGGTACGGTGATCGCGATGGTCCTCGTCGACCGAGTGGGCCGCAAACCGCTCGCGCTCGCGGGCTCCACCGGCATGGCGATCGCGCTGGCCTGTGAGGCCTGGGCCTTCTCCGCCGAGCTGGTCAACGGCAAACTTCCCACCACTCAGGGTGTTGTCGCCCTCGTCGCGGCCCATGTCTTCGTGCTCTTCTTCGCCCTGTCATGGGGTGTGGTGGTCTGGGTCTTCCTCGGTGAAATGTTCCCGAACAAGATCCGCGCCGCCGCACTCGGTGTCGCCGCGTCCGCCCAGTGGATCGCCAACTGGGCGATCACCGCGAGCTTCCCGAGCCTGGCCGACTGGAACCTGTCGGGCACCTACATCATCTACGCCTGCTTCGCCGTGCTCTCGATCCCCTTCGTGCTCAAGTTCGTGAAGGAGACCAAGGGCAAAGCATTGGAGGAGATGGGCTGATCCCCG
Organism: Streptomyces sp. NPDC056231; assembly: GCF_048270745.1. Taxonomy (NCBI): domain Bacteria; kingdom Bacillati; phylum Actinomycetota; class Actinomycetes; order Kitasatosporales; family Streptomycetaceae; genus Streptomyces; species Streptomyces sp. NPDC056231. The sequence goes on from NZ_JBLVKW010000032.1 coordinate 82,439, forward strand.
CTGCCCCTCTCCTCGGTCACGGGGCCCCGGCCCGCGCCCGCGGCTGTCTCTTATAC
>NZ_JBLVKW010000033.1:0-80267 GCF_048270745.1 Streptomyces sp. NPDC056231
GCGATGCGCCAGCGCCCGTCGCGCCCGTCGGAGTCCTCGGCGCGTTCCACGTCCTGGCCCGCGACCAGGGCCAGCAGGCCAACAGCGTTCGCCGCTTTCTCGCCCAGGTTCTGCTCGGGCAGATACCCGAGCAGGTTCAGGGCGTCGGTGACCAGCGCGTCCACCAGCGTGGCGCGGGCCGTCTCGTCGTCCCAGGCGATCCTCGGCTTGCCCGGGTCGGTGTAGTCGTGCGCCCGGCAGTGCTCCGCGGCCACCTCCTGGGCGCCGGGGACCTCGCGGATCACCCGGCGGATCGCGGAGATGATCTGGGTGACAGTGTCCTGGGTGGCCACCGCGTCATCGAGCACCGTGGAGTCCAAAGCGCGCCGCTGCCTGGCCTTGAGTACACCGGTCGCGGCCACGACTTCCTTGACCTTGGTGAAGATCCGCATCGGATCGGCAGAGTGACGCAGCCGTCGCCGGAAGTACGTCAGCAGCGACGGATCGAACGCGGTGTCGTACAGTCCGAGCCCGCAAGCCGCCTTCCACCGCAGGTCACACCGCAACTCCTGGACCGTCTCGAAGTCCGAAAGCCCCTGCAGGCTCTGCAGCACCACCGTCGCGGCCAGCACCTGCGGCGGCAGATTCGGACGACCGTTGGACGACGGATACATGTCCGCGAACATCCCCGGCGGGAACAGCACCTCACGGTGCTCGGCCAGGAACGCGAACACACTCCCGGCCGGGATCAACTCCCGGCAGGTCTCCCACACATCCGGCCCCACCAGCTCCCCGGCCCATTCCCCCTGCATGCCTACAAGACTGGCCCCAACTCGACCGAGCCGGGGCCAAAACCCGAGATTTTCAGCAGTCTTCTAGGCGATCAAGTCTGGGCGCGGCCCGAACGCTCTGCCGCACCGGGGGATGGAGATCGGCCAGCGGGCGGCGCCCTCGATCGTCCGCAGGGTGCGGGCGGCCTTGTCAGGGTCGCGGTGTCCGGTCCAGCCACAATCTGCGCCGTCCAAGGCCCCCACCATGTGCCCCCGGTTTCGTGGGTGAGGTTGAGGGTGTCGGCGTTGTAGGCCACCGCAAACTTCGTCAGCGTCGCGGCCTCGACTCACGCCCTGACCGGGCTTCCAGCCCGCGTCGCGGGGCGCCCACAGCACAGCTCGTGCAGGAGGCAGCCAAGCACGTAACGGGGGAGCGCGCAGGCACGACGGCCCCAGTCGACCGGGCGCCCGCGTCGTCCGTACAGCCTGGCCAGCTCGGCCGGACCCGCCCACCCGTCTGTCCCGCGCGCACGACCGGCCTGCGCGGCCGCCGTACAACCGGTCCGCGGCCCGCACGGTCAGTCCACCGGGGAGACACGAATGAGGTTGCCGTCGGGGTCGGTGACGACGAAGGTACGGCCGAAGACCTCGTCGTACGGTTCCTCGAGGACCGTCACACCCTTGGCGCGCCACTGCTCGTAGACCTCGTCGATCGCGGCGGCGCCGCCCGGAACCATGAGTCCGACCTCGGACGTGCGCGGGGTCGCAGGCGTCACGTTGTCGCTGTGCCCGCTCCACAGCGCGAACAGCACTCCGGGCGCCACCTCGAACGGCACGTAGCGCGGCGTCGTGACGACCGGCTCGATCTCGAACAGGTCGCTGTAGAAGCGCGTGGCCCGTTCGACGTCGGTCACATAGATAAGGAACAGATTGGGGTTCGCCATGGTGTTGCCTCTCCTTCGATCCGGACAGTCGCCCGCGTCGGTGGCGGGTTGCCATGTCTGCGACACTGGCACATAAACATGACACTTCACGTCGTGTTTATAGGGAGGTGGACCCACGAACCGAGGTGATCCCATGAATCGGCAGCAACGGCTGCTCGCGATGCTCGCCGCTCTCCAGGCGAGACGGCGCACCACCGCGAAGGAGCTGGCGACGGAGTTCGGGGTATCGGTGCGCACAGTGTTGCGGGACGTCGAAGCACTGGCCGCCGCCGAGGTCCCCGTCTTCACCGAGCAGGGCAGATACGGCGGGATCGTTCTGCTCCCCGGCACTCAGCTCGACGTGTCCCGCCTGAGCGACACCGAGGCGGAACTGCTCACCGTGCTCGGAGTCGACCTCGTCCAGGCGCGCAAGCTAGGCATGGAAGCCGCCGCACGCAGCGCCACCGACAAGCTCACGGCACGGGGCATCCCTCAGCGGCGAGCGGCCTCGCCGAAGAGCGACCTGATTCCGTTGGCGGAGGTCGTCGCCGTCGATCACCGGGCCTGGTTCGTCCCGGACGAGGACGAAGAGGCGGACATCGCCTCCCTCACGCGTGATCTGCGCCGTGGACTACGCCTGCGCGTCCGTTACCGACGCAGTGGCGCCCCGCGCCACCGGCCGATCGTCGTCGACCCTTACGGGGTGCTCCTGCGCGCCGGCCGCTGGTACCTCGTCGCAGATACGGACGGTGAACCGCGTATGTACGCGCTCAGCCGCCTCGTGGGCTGGGAAGTGTTGGACGAACCCCGCAGGCTACGCGCGAACACCACGCTCACCGAGCTCGCCGGGACACTCCCTGCGGGTCTGGAGGAGGCGCGGGACGTCGTTGTGACCGTGCGGCTGGACGCGGACCGCCTCGACATTGCCAAACGGATCCTTGGCAAACGCCTGCTGAGCAGGGGACCGGCCGACACCGACGCCGACGGCGCCGTCTTGGTACGGGTCGGCTATGACCGGCTCGACGGGGTGCGTCAACTCCTCCAGTTCAGTGACCACTTCGAGGTCATCAACCCGCCCGCGGCGCGGGAACTCATCGCGCGCCTCGCCGAAGCGATCGCGCACCGACATCGCACTCCGAGCCCTTGACGCCCGGGCGACGGGCCTTGTTGTCCGCGCCTGGTGTTTGTGGGTAGTGGTCAGGGCGTTGAGCTGGGATATTCAGATGGCTGGTTCGGGCCGCGGCGGTGATGTACGGGTGTCTCGGACGGCTTGGTGGTCTGTGAGCTGGGGTTTGTTGGTGGGTCACTTCTGTTGCGCGTTGCTCGTATCTTGTGCCGTTCGGAAATTCGTCGCTGCTGCTCAGAGTGGGTCTGGTGCGCTACGGGGGCCTCCTGGAACGCTGTCCAGGTGATCGTCTCACTGGTGTATCGGGTTACGCGGAAGCTGCTGTCGGCCCCGGCGGTGCTGTTGCGTCGACGCGCGGCCAGGGATGCCGAGTTGTTGGTGCTGCGGCAGGAGGGCGCGGTGCTGCGCAGGCAGCTCACCGGTCCGGTGCGGTACGAGCCGTCGGACCGGATCTGGTTCGCTGCGCTGTCCGCGTTGTTCCCGCGACGCCGATGGGCGCGGGTGTTCCCGGTCACGCCCGCGACCGTGCTCGTGTGGCACCGCAGGCTCATCGCGGTCAAATGGGACTACAGCAAGCGCCGCTGGAGGCCAGGCAGGCCACCGATCGCCGGCGCGGTGAAGGCGCTGGTGCTGCGGCTGGCCCAGGAGAATCCGCGTTGGGGCTGTCGACGGGGCCAGGGCGAACTCGCTCGCCTCGGACATCCGATCGGTACCACGACGGTCTGGGAGATCCTGACGGCCGCTGGCGTCGATCCAGCCCCACGCCGCAGCAGGCCGACATGGCGCGAGGTTCCGACCGCGCAAGCCGAGGGCCTCATGGCATGCGACTTCTGCACATCGACCTGGTCGTCCTTCGCCGGGTCTACGCGCTGGTTTTCTTCGGGCACGGCACGCGCCGCCTGCACATCGCTGGTGTGACCGCGCACCCGACCGGGCAGTGGACCGTGCAACAAGCCCGCAACCACGCCGCCGAGCTGGGCCTGCGCCTGGAGTCACTGCGCTTCCTGATTGGCGACCGGGACGCGAAGTACACCGAGTCCTTCGGCGCGGTCTTTGCAGCCGACGGCATCGAGGCCGTGTGGACCGCGCCGCGGGCTCCTCGGATGAACGCGCACGGTGAACGGGTCGTCGGAACCCTTCGGCGTGAAGTCCTCGACCACCTGCTGATCCGGAACGAGACCCATGCCCGCCAGGTCCTGGACGCCTGCGCCCGACAGTACAACTGCCATCGCCCACATCAGGCTCGGGGACAGCTTCCGCCTCTCGCGCAGGAGCACCCGGCACCTAAAACCGAGCTGATTACGCACCGAGTCCTCCGCCGCCGAGTACTCGGCGGCGTCATAAACGAGTACGGGTACGCCGCCTGATCAGCGGCGACGAGTTTCCGAACGGCACACGACGACCCCGACGGCCGCGCCGACCTCGAAGCGCAGTTCGCGGACGCGGTCCGCGAATGAGCCGCGCCGCCGACGGCCCGCACCCGCACCCGCTCACCCCGGCCGACCTCCCGGCCGGAGACCAGTGGGCCCACGGCTGCCCCGACTGCCACCTGCCGATCCAGGGCGGAAGCGCCGGCCTTGCCGCGCACCGCCGCACCGTCCACAACCCCGACGACGATCCGCGCACCTGTACGGTCACCTACAGTACGGTTCTTGGGGCTACAGGTGAATTGGGCGAAGTACAAGCCCCGCGCCAACCGTTGTGGGAAGGTGAAGATTGGCTCAGGCACCGCAATGCTTCCTACCAAGGAGACCGGTTGGCGCTACTGGTCGACGAGTTCATGACGCCGCAACGGCGCCCTTGGCGGCGCAGCCTTGCCCTCTGTTGTGTTTCCCTGCTGTCCGTTGCCCTCGCCGCTGGTTGCAAGAGCGAATCCGGCGGGCCAACAGGGCCGAGCGCGTCGGAGAGCAGTCCAGGGCAGCAACGGAAGCACCCCTCCGGAACGTCTGGCCGCGGTGAGGAGAGGCTCGGTAAGCAGGTTCAGGAAGCGCTCGGCACAGAGGAAGTCAGCGACAGAGATCCGCTATTTGTCGAGGCTGGCCTTGAACGTGTCAGCGATGGAATTCACACCGAACCGGAGCTGATACGGGGGCGCTCGTACAAGCTAGCGGTCGCCTGTGCCGGAAAGGGCAAGATCACCCTGTCCGTAGCCCTGAAGAACCCGGTCCGCCAAACCGTGGACTGCGACGGCGCCCCACTTCGCCAGCGCCTGACAGCCTCAGTGGCCAAGGTCAGGATCGACGCAGAGGGGATGTCAGGGGCCGCAGGGATGGTTGCCTGGCGCTTGGACAAGGCCGACAAGTAAGGCCGACCGGCAGTAGGCGTGTGTAGGCCGCTGATCGCCACCCCGGACGCAAGGCAGGCACGAGCCCGAGGTGATCATGGAGTCCTACCTTTCTTGATGTGGGTCTGAGCTGGTCATTCGTAAGATCGGCGGGGCCCAGGGGTTCCGGATATGGCTGTCATGGAGTCGCCGCTGGATGGCTCAGAGAACTTGGCCGCCCGGAACCCCGCGACGACTCGACCGCTAATTGGGAGACGCGACGCGATCGCTTTGTAGGACAACGTCGGCGAGGTCGTCTGCTGGGTTGGTGTACGACGAGCTGACGGAGGTGGCTGTGCCCGAGATCTGGGCCGGAGTGGACATCGGCAAGGAACATCACCACTGCGTGGTGATCGACGCCCAGGGCAAGCGACTGCTGTCGCGTCGGATCCTGAACGCCGAGGCTGAACTGCTCCAGCTCATCGCTGACGTACTGGAGCTGTCGCGGAATGTGCTGTGGGCGGTGGACATCAACCACGGCGGGGCCGCGCTCCTGCTCGGTCTGCTGGTCAGCCACGACCAGCACATCACCTACATCACCGGCCTGGCCATCCACCGTGCATCGGCCGGCTACCGGGGCCAGGCCAAGACCGACGCGAAGGACGCCTTCGTCATCGCCGACCAGGCACGCATGCGCACCGACCTCGGTGTCCTGCGGCCCGGCGACGAGATATCGGTCGACCTGCGCACGCTGGTTACCCGCCGCACCGATCTGGTCTGCGACCGGACTCGGCAGATCAATCGCCTGCGCGCCCAACTCTTGGAAATCTTTCCTGCGTTGGAACGCTCGTTGGACCTGACGAAGAAGGGGCCAGTCCTGTTGCTGACCGGCTACCAGACCCCGGGCGCGATCCGTCGCGCCGGCGCCTCCCGGATCGCGACGTGGTTGAAAAACCGCAAGGTCCGCAACAGCGCGGCCCTGGCCCGGACTGTCGTGGAGGCCGCCGAGGCCCAGTTCACCGCACTGCCCGGGGAGAAACTCGCGGCCACCATGGTGGCCCGCCTGGCGAAGGGGGTGATGGCCCTCGATGAGGAGATCACCGAGCTCGAAGCCCTGATCGAGGCCCGGTTTCGCGAGCACCCGCACGCCGAGGTGATTAGAGTCTGCCTGGTATGGGCACCATGCTGAGCGCGGAGTTCCTCGCTGCGACCGGCGGCGACATGGACATCTTCGGCACCGCCGACCGCCTGGCCGGCTACGCCGGCCTCGCACCCGTCCCCCGCGACTCCGGACGCGTCAGCGGCAACCTCCACCGCCCACGCCGCTACCACCGCGGCCTGCTCCGCGCGTTCTACCTCTCGGCCTTCGCCAGCTTGCGGAACTGTCCCGCCTCGAAACAGTTCTATGAGCGCAAGCGGGCCGAGGGCAAGGGGCACAAACAGGCACTGCTGGCACTCGCCCGCCGCCGGGCCAACGTCCTGTGGGCCATGATCCGCGACGGAGCGTGCTACCGAGCTAAACCACCAGTCACGGCAGCGGCTTGACAACGTCATTGGGAAGTTCTCTACGCTCAGTGATCACCGGAGGGCTCGTGCCTCCGGCTTCACGTCCTCGGTACCGTCCACGCAGTTCATGTGAAGGTCGGTTCGATCCCATGACAGGACCCAGATGCCGGTGGCCGCGTGCACGGCTCGCACGCGGCCTCCGGTCTCGGTCTCGATCCAGGCGGGGTGATCAGTCGTCAGGACGTTCATGTGGGTGCTCCTCGTGTTGTGCGGTTGTTGCGCCGTAGCCTCTCGCGTCGAGGTGGGTCTGCGCGCGCGGCCGTGGGAAGTGGGGCGAGTTCAACGGCGGGAAGTACTACGTCCACAAGGTGCCCTTCAGGTAGTCGGATTAAGGGGAGATCCGGCACCGGGCAACGGGGGAGGAAAAGCTGCCCGGCGCTGGAGGATTGGGGCCTGGCCCGCCCGACGAGCCCCTGGGGCGTTGAGGGAGGGCCGGGAAATGGTCAGCCGGAGCGGCGAGGCGCCCTCTCGGCGGATGATCAAGGCGATGGCAGTGAGGAAGACTGCTACTTGGCACGCGCGACGGGACACGGGCCGCTCCGTTCAGGCAATCGAGTCGGGGGTGTGAGGTCATCCAGATCGACGACTGTGAAGTCCTGCAAGCAGCGGACGAGTTGAGAGGCCAGGAACCATCGCAGCTCAGATGTTCGGTAGGGAATGGGCGTGTCGTCCCCGGGCAGTGCCTGGATCCCCCGGGCAGTCCACTGGTAGGGCGTGCCGATGACCCCGTAGAGGGGGGCGCTGCGCACCATCAGAGCGGTGTAGCCCTTCTGGAGTTCTGAACACTGCTCAACTGCAACGCGCAAGTGCGCCAGACAAACCGGGGGCTGCGCGGTGGGGAGGATGTCTCCAGGCCTCGGGACGCCGTTGGCAGCGGGCTCCAGGAACGGGCAGTCCTTCGGTGTCTTGGTGGGTCCTGCGCAGATCTGACAGAGAAGCCGTGTCATCGTCTCGCGCTGCCTGGAGGGGTGGACAAACCCCCACTGCGGCCGTCCGGACGGCAACCCACCCGGGCCGATTTGCTGCGAGCACCGGCCCCACAGGACACCCCGCGAATCGCGGTCCTCCCGACTCTCGTCCCAGTAGCCCAGGGCTGACCTGTCGGCGCGGTCAAAGGTAGCGCGCAGGGCCAGGTGCAACTCGGGTTCCTCGCCTTCACGGATCGTGATGTACGGGACGAGGCGTCTCACCCTGCTCATGCGGCTGCTCCTGCCAGTGCGGCGGGGCGGTGCGGGGAAATGATCCGGCCCTCGGGCAGCAATTCGCCAGTGTCGTCAAAGAGCAAGACACCGTTGCAAAGCAGGGCCCAGCCCAAGATGTCGTCTCGTGCCACGGTCTTGGCTGCCTCGCGGTCCGACGCTTCCGCGGTGGGGCAGGGAGTCTGGTGCTGGCACATGTGCGTCGCATTCCTCTCGGACGTGCTGCGATGGGGCCCTCTCCGGCTGAACCCAGGAACCGTGGTGGAGCGGAGAGGGAGTTTCGGGGTGGAAGTTGGGCAGGCCGGCCGCCCTCGACTGGAGTTGGCGAGGGCGACCGGGGCTCACACCCGTGATCGTCGGGGGAGTGTGAGCCGGTCCTCCATGCTTTCCGCCGATCGGCGCCCGCCGGAGCAGAGCGGGGCGATCGAGGTGGAGCCGGAGGACCCCGATGGAAGGCCGTCTCCACAGAGCGTCACGACAGCTCCGTGGAGGCGACCGGTTCGAGGCGTCACCCGACGTCCTTGATGTACCGAGCCTCGATCAGTTTCTCGACGAGGTCGGAGGTCACGAAAGCCATGCATCGGGCCATCCCGACGGCCTGCTGATGGTCGGCTGGCAGGTGCGCATCCTGCATGGGGCGTCCTCGCTCGATGAGCTGCGTCATTTCATCGGTGGGCGGGAACTTGGGGTCGGCTACCGCGATGACGCTGAGCCTTGTGAGATGGGTACGCAAGCGCTCGATAAGCGCCGGGGTCGCGGCCTCGGGCGGCGGCTGGTTTCCGATCGTCGTGTCGACGTCGTCGAAGATCGCTTCGACGTCGAGCGGAGACCATGCAGTGATCCGCTTCAGGACGTGCCTCAGGGCGTCCGCGTCGAGCGGAGGCGTCCACTTCGGGATGCTGGGCGTAGGAGAGGCGACGGGCTTCTCCCGAACCGGAGCGGTGAGAGAGATCGTCGTGCTGGCACCAGACCTGGCCGCATGGTGGCGCGCACGGTCTTCCCGCCGTCAGCAGGGAACCAGGTGATGGCGGCGCCGAGCCGCTTGGCTCCCCACAGACCGCGCCCCAGCTCTCCGGCAACAGCCCTGTCGAAGTCTGGAAAGGCCGGGTCCGGGTCCGTGACGTCGATGAGGAGTTCGCCGGCCACGGCGATGCGCAACCAGACGTCGGGGCCCTGCGCAGCCGCCCCGGGCGTGAGGGCGTGCTTCATCGCGTTGTTCACCAGGACGTACAGCACAGCGATCGCGGTGTGCTGCTCGCCAGTGTTCTCGGTCATGCTGCGCTCGGTCGCTCCGGCTGAGAACTAGGCGGTTTCGTTTGGATCGCTCGGTCGTTGGACCGGGTGTGCCGTTAACAGATGCGCAATGGGCGCGGATCGAGCCGTTGCTCCCGGTCCGTACGCCGAAGCAGGGTGGCCGCTGGCGGGATCACCGTGAGGTGATCGACGCGATCGCCTTCAAGTTCCAGAGCGGAACGCAGTGGGTGCACCCTCCGGAGAAGTACGGCAACTGGCGAGGCATCTACAACCGGCTGCGGATGTGGGCCGTCGACGGCACCTGGGAGCGGGTGTTCACCGCGCTGATGGCCCAGACCGGCGCCGATGAGGACTTGGCCTGGGCCGTGTCGGTGGACTCCACGGTCGTGCGGGCTCACCAGCACGCTGCCGGGGCCCGCAAAAAGGGGCCCCGGTCGGCGAACCTGTTGACCACGCCATCGGTCGGTCCCGCGGCGGACTGACCACGAAGATCCCCCTCGCTGTCGATGCCCACTGTCGGCCTCTGGCGTTCGTCCTCACCGCCGGGCAGGCCGGTGACGCACCCGCCTTCACGGACGTCATGGCTCGCTTGTGTGTTCCCCGGCGGCGTGGTCGTCCGCGCGGCGGCCAGCGCCCGTTTCGCCTGCGCGAGGGCGAGCACGGGCTTGGTGGCGAATGCGTGATCCTTAGGGAAACCTGCCGTCGCCATCCGCGCCGGATCTTCGAACCAGTCGGCCTGCACGTACAGGTCCCGGTCGATGAGGGCGTGGCCCGCTTGGTCACGTACGTCGTGTACACGGCGACGATCACGTTCTCGATCGTGCCGGAATCTTGCCGACCCACGGCCGCGGTCTTCGTCCCCTTCTTCGCCTGCCCTGTCTCGTCGAAGATCAGGACCCCGCCGTCGGCGCCGAGGTGCCGGGTCAGGAACGCGCGCACCATGTTTCTCGCGGTGTCCTCCTCCCAGCGGGCGCGTTCGAGCAGGTGATGCGGGCGATACGGCCGGTCCAGGCCGACTGCCTCCGCGATCGACCAGCAGTTGCCCGCAACGCCCGGCATGAGCTAACCCGCGCAGGTGCAACACTCCGTTGGTCCGCAGGTCGCGGCGGCGGTAGACCGGCGCGAGGTCTGCGGCGAATACCGCTTCCATCTGCTCGGGATCTGCACTGCGGCGCAGTGCAGATCCCGAGCAGATCGTCACCGTGCGCGGGGCCTGTCACCTCCGATAGCGCTGTGCCACTGCCGCGAAGGCGGCCTTGGGTTCCCATTCCATGTCGGGGTAGGTCTGCCCCCGGCGCCCTTCGAGGAGTTTGACGATGCCCAGGCCGGCCCGGTCCAAGTCTTCCCTGGGGTCGCCGTCCGGACGATGCGGGTAGCCAGGCAAGGCGAACAAGAACACGAACGCGCTGTCCACGCCCTCGGTCTCGAAGATCTCCAGCAGTTCGCTCAAATATGCGGCCTGGCCGGCTTCGTCACGCTCATATATGCCGTTCAGTCGTACAGGGGCCTTGGTCTCCGGGTCGTACTCGACCACTTCCAGCACCCGCCCACCGCGGTCTCCCGCACTGCGGTAGGCCGCGGTGCCGAACCCGGTGATGGCGAGCGGCTTCGGGCCTTGGGCCAGGGTGCGCACCGCGTCCCGGAACCGGTCGGCGACCTCGGCGGAGCGGATCAGCTCGAACGTCACAATGTCGAAGGGAGTCCAGTCGACCTGCTCGAACTGGATGGACGCGTAGGTGAGCCTGCCCTGGAAGCGCTCGCGGACCGTGGCCGCGGCGTCGCGGAGAAATGTGTTGATGCGCGCGCCGAGCTCGCGCATCGCTTCGGACCGCCGCTCGGGTTGGTTCATCAGCTGCTCGACCCGCTCCTCGGGGCTGTCTCCGGGCAGGAACCCGCGGTTCATCACGCTCAGCTCGACCCCTGCGACGAACACGACTGTGGCGCCCTGCTGCCGGAGCCGTTCCGCTCGCTCGGCACAGTCGCGGAAGAGTGTGAGGATCTGCTCCCGATCCAGCTCCAGCGGATAGGGCGAGAACCAGACCTCCAGGCCGAGTTCGGCAGCGGCACCGGCGGCCAGCTCCAGTCGGTCCGGGTCGCCGCCGATGATCTGGACCGCGTTGCAGTGCAGGTCGTCGCGGATGATGGCGAGCTCGCGCCGGACCACCGCGGGGTCGAAGTGCTCGCGGGATATCTGGCCGTGCACGACGAATCCGGTGTCGTAGGTCATTCCTCTTGCTCGCATGGTGACGTCCTCTCTGTCGGTCTCGGGCGGGTCGAGACTGACAGGAAAAGTGCGTGTGCGCAATTTTGCGTGTGCGCAATTTTGCGTGCGTGTAGCCCTGTGTGGAACGCTGACGCCGTGACGACACCACCGCCAGGGCTGCGGGAGCGGAAGAAGCAGGCCACGCGCGAGGCGCTACGCGAGGCCGCCCTGCGCCTAGCCGTGGAGCGCGGACCCGACCAAGTGCGGGTCGAGGACATCGCCGAAGCGGCCGGGGTCTCGCCCCGCACCTACAACAACTACTTCGCCAGCCGCGAGCAGGCGATCGTCTCGGCTGTTACCGCGGACCGGGAGACACGCATCGCGGCAGCGGTCGCGGCCCGGCCCGCAGGAGTGCGCCTGGCTGACGCCGTCACCGAAGCAGTGGTCGAGCAGTACGCGAACACCGGCGAGCGTGGACACAAGGCGCTGCTGCTGATCCTCACCCAGGCCGCGCTGCGCGACGCGTTCCTCGATACCACCGCCGGCATCGAGCCCCCTCTCACGGCGGTGATCGCCGAACGCCTGGGTGGCGCCGAAGCGCACACGGCTCGCGTCCTCGCGGCAAGCGTGGCCGCGGCGGCTCGCATCGCGTTGGAAGGCTGGCTCCGGCCGGCCGGGAACGCAGAGGCCGCCGGGAGTTTCGCTGCCGGAGGACTGGTCGTGCCCTCCGGCTCTCTGCCCGACCAGCTCCGCGCGGCGCTGGCCCCGCTCGCGCCCGCGTTCGACGCCGCCGAGCAACACACCCAGCCGTGAAGCCGACCCAACTGGGGCATCCGCTGAACAAACAGTAGATCCGGAACATGCTGATGCACCCGGCCATCATCCTCGGCAGCCGATTTAACGCTGAGAGCCTCTCTATCGGATGCGGCCTCCCGATACCTGTCGACAGCCGACATCGCCCCGATCCCCACGAGGAGCCCGAGGGGGAGTTCTAGCCACTCCAGATCGCGGCCGAGCGGGTGCCATTCAGGAAGGTGCGTGGCCTCAAACGGGACGGAGACAAAGGCGCTTGCCAACGTCACCACGGCCGCAACGGCACAGAGAATCACGAGACGAGCATTGAGGGCCTGCTGACAAAGGGATCTCAGGTGCGTTTGATGATCGCGTGCAACGCCTCGACATGCGCGGTGAACGCGTGGCGGCCCTGGGCGGTGAGCGATAGCCAGGTTCGTGGGCGCTTGCCGACGTACCCCTTGGTGACCTTGACGTAGCCGGCCTTCTCCAGCGTGGCGGCCTGTTTGGACAGCACCGAGTCGCTCACCTCGACGGCGTCGCGTACGTACGCGAACTCCGCTTTCTCGGCCGCCGCGAGCGTCGCCATGATCGAGAACCGAACAGGGGAATGGATGACCTCGTCCAGCGCGTGTCGGGGATGGCTCATACCCGCACCCGCCGGGCCGTCACACAGGCCGCCCCGAATCCGGGCAGCGCGACCAGCGCCGCACCCGGCAGCCACCAGTCCAGGTCGCCGCGGAAGAACGTGATGCCGACGCCGAGCACGAGCCCGTACAACACGGCCCAGATGCCGATCATCACACCGTGCGTCACCGCCATCCCGCGGTGCGCGACCGGCTGCCGCGCCGCGTACACGCTCAGCACACCGATCGCTGGCATCCAGATGGCCATGCTGACCGCGATGCCCAGCGGGCCCTTCAACAGCCCGAGCGCCAGCACCATCGCGAACGACACTGTCCCGTACGCCAGTTGATAACGGACCACCCAGCGTGAGCGCCGGTCCACCGATCTCTTCAGCCGTTGCGCCTGCGCCAGTGCGGCCGCTGGATCCAGTTCGTTCATCGCCATGCCGATACCGCGGCAAGTACTTTCCAAATTGGCAAGTAGTTTCTTCCAGATCGTGATTCAGAGTTGCAACCGGAGGCGACGGGGGAGCTCGCCTTGAGTGTCGCGTTCTGGGCCGGGAGATCGTCGAGTGATGGTCAGGGCTGATCAATAACCGGGGAGACAGGAGTGGGCTCCTGATAGCTGAGATGGTGTTCAAACAGCTCAGCGGCCAGGAGCCCGTAGGTGACTGTCTACTCCTTTACGGCGGTGAACACGACCGGTTGTGGTTCGGACGGGTGTGCGTGTTGGGATCGGACGCCCCGGTATTCGTCGGATCTGACCGACGCCGAATGGGCGGTGCTGGAGCCCGAGGGGCGGGCCGCGATGGCCGAGTTGGTCAAGGCGAGCGGGCGGCCGATGGTGCACGACCTGCGCGCGATGGTGGACGCGATCGGCTACATGGTCCGGTACGGGATCGAGTGGCGGGCTCTGCCGTGCGACTTCCCGCCGCACGCCGCAGTGTATGCGTTCTTCGAACGCTGGTCCCGGCGCGAGCTGCCGCAGCGACTGGTAGACCGGCTGCGCGGCCGGATCCGCATCAAGCTGGGCCGGGCCGAGCTGCCCACAGCCGGATCGATCGATTCCCAGTCGGTCAAGGCCGCCGATACCGTCGGCGCCGCCACCAGGGGATTCGATGGCGGAAAGAAGACATCCGATGCGAAGAAGGAGTCAAGCGGCCAGGGCAAGGTGGGGTTCTCGCGAGGTCGGGAAGGCCACGGCCTCGTTGAACGGGAGGCGGTGAGAAAGGCAGTGGTGAAGGCAGCCGATCATCCGGTTGAAGAGGTTCCTCTGGGCGGCCGTGTGGCGGTCTCCGGCCTCGCGTCGGCGGTCATAATGGGCCCGCGCTCCCTCCGAGTGGGCCATCGCTGAGAAGGCCCACATGTAGCCGACGCCGGCCAGTCTCTGGTTCTTCACCCTGCGGGCCGTGACGGACACGCTCTTGCCGGAGGCCCTGGTGACGGGGGCGGATCCCGCGTACGCCTTCAGACCTCTGGCGTCGGCGAATCGGGTCCGGTCGTCGCCGATCTCAGCTAGCACCCGGGCCCCGCTGAGCGGTCCCAGTCCGGGGAAACTGGTGATGATCTCGGCGTCGGCATGGGCCTCGAACGCCTGCACTGTGGCTTCGGCGAGATCATCGGCGCTCGCGCACGCGGCCTCCAGTTGCCGAAGCAGCGCAAGTGCCTGGCGCCCCATGGCCTCCTCGACCAGGGGGAGATGACGCATTTGTGGAGCACGGAGTGCTCCGTGCAGACGCTCGACCTCCCTGTCGATGGTGTTCTTGCGGCCGGCCTTCTTCAGCACGGCCCGCAGTTGCGTCCGGCTCAGCTTGGCCGCCTGGCGCGGGGTGGGCGCCGCGGCCAGGAGAGCGCGGGCTATGGGGTGATAGATGCCCTCGCGGCGGTGGCCGACGGCGGCCAGATAGGTGGGGAAGTACTCGCGCAGGTGGGAGGTCAGCTTGTTGCCGGCCTGGGTTCGGTCCCAGACGGCGTCCTGTTGGGCACGGGCAAGGACCGCGACGGCCTGGGCCACCTCCGAGTCGGCGGGAAGCATGCGGTGAGCTGCGGCATCGGTGCGGAGGATGTTCGCCAGCACCATGGCGTCCAGGTGGTCGGACTTCTTGCGGGAGACCGTGTGCCGGTCCCGGTACCGGGCGGCGGCCATCGGATTGATGGCGTAGACGGGGCGGCCCGTCGCCCGCAGGCAGGCGACCAGAAGACCGCGGGAGGTCTCTATGGCCACCGGAACGGGATCCTGCGGATTGTCACCGTGCTCTGCGAGCATCCGAAGCAGCTGATCGAGCCCTTCCGCTGTGTCATCGATGCGAGCCCGGGCCAGCAGCGAACCCGTTTCGTCGACGATGGCTATGTCGTGGTGATCACTGGCCCAGTCGATGCCGCAGAACGCTCTCACTCGCCTCACGCTTTCTCATCGGATCTGTGTTGTGGCTGGTCACAGCCGTGCAGGGCATGCGTCTCTCTAATGGAAGGGCTCAGTGGCCCGACATCCGATTAGTCGTTCATGACCCCAGCGACCTGCGGGGCCCTCGGTCTTGGCCGGAGCTCGTGGCTCCCGAACACGTAAGAGGTAGTCCCCGCAGGGGGCTTGGACCACGATCATCATCGGTGATCAAGTGATCGCTCTCGATGCCGACTGCGAGCGCCAGCACACGTCAGTCTTCTTTGAGGGCTCAAGGGCCCGGATCAACGGAGGACGTCGTGCTGACGCCGGCGACCGGCATCGAGAAGGTGCTTTCAGCGAGCTCAGCTACCGCCCATTAGATCAATGGGCGCAAGAGGCACATCGCGGTGGACTGCCTGGGGCTGCTGCTGGCCGTAGTCGTCACTACCGCCGGGGTGCAGGACCGCGACGGCGCCTGCCCGCTGCTGGCCCTGCTGCGCGAGCGGTTCTCCACCATCACGCTGGTCTGGGCCCACGGCGGGTACGCCGGGCGGTTGGTGACCTGGGGCGCCCAGGTCCTACGGCTGACGGTGACCATCGTCAAACGCACTGACGACACCAAGGGCTTTGTCGTACTACCACGTCGTTGGGTGGTCGAGCGGTCGTTCGGCTGGTTGATGCGCTACCGCAGACTCGTACGCGACTACGAACGAAAGCCCGAACACCACGAGGCGATGGTGCTGTGGGCAACCACCTTCATCATGACCCGCAAGCTCACCCGTGAGCTGGCCGGCGCACCGTCCCATCCCCGCTGGGGCCAGGAACGACCACCAGCCGTTCGACATCAGCAGGCCGCATGAGAACCCTTTGTCTGCAGGCTCTGAGCGACAGGCGAAATCTGCGCGGCCGGTTGGGTGTTCGGCTTGATTCGCTGGGCGGCATAGATCACGAGAATGCCGGGCGCCGTGGCGTGACGCCACCGATTCGGCCGACTCCACGTCTTGTCCGGAATGCGGGCGCGAGATCCCGGGCCGGCGGCCGTCCACGCCAAAAAGGGCGTGAGCTTCACCCCTAGCCGCTCACGTACCCAACCACAACGGGTGGTCCAAAGCCGTGCGGGCACACGTCTCGAACTTGCGAATACGCTCCCAGGTCACGTCGGACAGACCGGCGGCGTCAGTCGGCCCGTCACGGAGCACGGTCTGCACGGAGCGAGAGACTGCCAAGGGGTGCCCAGGGGGATACACGCCAGTCGCGCACGCCCAGGTGGTCATGGCCCGTACAGCCTCGTGAGCCGCACGGGCCACATCGTCGGGTCCCTCCACCAGCACGAGAGCCAGCGCCTTGCTCGTGGCTGGCCTCATCTCGACGACTCGCCTGTACAGCTCTGCCGCTTCCACCCCAGGGTGGTTACCGGGAGCGCCCTCGTACGCCTGCACGGTGCTGATGGCCTCACCGTAATCCACAGCCGCCTCCACGAAAGTTGCGTACGCTTGCCGCCGCCCGTCTCGGCGCCAGTGCTCATGCTGCGAGCGGCGTTGCATGGTGCCGTTCCCGGCTAGGTGTTGCGGGTCAGGAGGTTGATGACGTTTCGCTGATCAGCGGATCTCGTTGCCGGGGTGCTCGCTGTCGTAGGTCTCACGGGCGCGGGCGATATGGGCCCTGTGTTCCAGTGACCAGTCGGCGAGCGCCTTGACAAGGTGGGTCAGGTTCGCGCCCGTCTCGGTGAGCCGGTAGTCGACCTGAGCCGGCACGGTCGGGTACACGGTCCGCAGGACCAGGCCGTCTCGCTCCAGTCGGCGCACCGTAAGGGTCAGCATGCGCTGGGAGATCCCGTCGATGGCGCGCTGTAGTTGCCGGAAGCGCCGCGGGCCGTTGGCGAGCTCGACGATGACGAGGACCGACCACTTGTCACCGACCCGGTCGAGGACGTCGCGGATTCCGCAGTCGGGGTGGTCCTGCTGTCCGCAGGGTTCGAGTTCAGCGGGTCCAGCGGTTACCTCGGTGTGCGTCACTGACACGAAACTGCCTCCTTGTGGGCCGGCCTCGGCCGGTTGAAGATCTCACCGTAGTTACTGAAGAGAACCACGGTAGGAGACAGAACCGAAATGATCATGGTGACTGGCGCGAACGGACAGCTCGCCTCTCTCACGCTTCAGGAGCTGGCCGGACGCCGCGTGCCCGCCCTGGGCGGCACTCGATCACCTGCGGACGGGCAGCGGCGACTCGACTTCGACGACCCCACGAGCCTCGACCTCACCGGTGTTACGACGCTGGTCCTCGTCTCGGCGGGGTATGCCGAGGACGACCAGGTCATTACCCGGCACCGGGCAGCTCTGGACGCTGCGGTGCGCGATGGTGTGAGCCACGTGGTGTACACCAGCCTGACCGGCGACGGTGACCATCTCGGCTTCGTCCTCGCGCACCGGGCCACCGAGCAGCTGATCAAGGCCAGTGGACTCGGGTGGACGGTCCTGCGCAACGGGCTCTATGCCGAACTCTTCGGGGCGCTGCTGACCTGGACCGCCGACGGCGTGGAATCCGCGTTCGGCGACGGGGCGCTCGCCGCTGTGGCGCGGGCGGACCTGGCCGCCGTCGCAGCCGTCGTGGCCAGCAATCCGACCGCGCACGCCGGCAAGACCTATGACCTGGTCGGCGAACCGATCACCGCCGTCGGCATCGCCGAATCCCTCGGAGTCGCGCACCGGACCATTGGGCTCGGGGAGTACCGGGCCCGACTCCTCGCTGACGACACGCTCCTGCCGTTCCAGCCGCCGATGCTCGCCTCGATCGCAACCAGTGTCCGCCACGGGTTCCTCAGCACCACCAGCCCCGACCTCGCCCAACTCCTCGGCCGACCACTCACCGACCCGCTCACCGTCGCCACGGACACCGCGGCCGCGATGCGCCCCGACGCCAGCTGACACGGATGGTTCACCGCAATGCGCCATTGTCCATCGAAGGCCGCCGTCGCCTGATCGAACGCTGCCGCACCCGACCGATCGCGCATGTCGCCGCCGAGATGGGTATCTCCCGGGCGTGCGCCTCGAAGTGGGTCAACCGCTATCGCCAACACGGGGACCTCGGATTGCTCGACCGATCCTCGACTCCATCCCGCCAGCCGACCGCAATCAACGCCGACGTCGTGGCGCAGATCGAAGCCCTGCGACGCAGGAACAAGTGGTCCGCCTCCCGAATCGCCTTTGAGCTTCAAGGAGACGGCTGGCAGATCAGCCGCCGCACCGTCTCGAGGTACCTGCGCACGCTCGGGCTGAACCATCGCCGGTTCCTCGACCCGAACGGAGAATCCAACCGCGAGCCACGGCGGATCACGGCCCGCCGGCCCGGACACATGGTCCACATCGACGTGAAGAAGGTCGGGCGGATCCCGGACGGCGGCGGTTGGCGAGCCCATGGCCGAGGGAGCGATCAAGCCAAGGCTGCCGAGCGTCGGAAGCGGAAGGGCCAGCGAGCCGGATACGCCTACCTGCACTCGGCCGTCGATGGGTACAGCCGACTCGCCTACACCGAATCGCCGAGCGATGAGAAGGCCAGCACCGCTGTTGCGTTCATGCACAGAGCGCGAGCCTGGTTCGCAGCACACGGCATCACTCGCATCGAGCGGATCGTCACCGACAACGGCTCCTGCTACCGAGCCGACGCCTTCGCTCGGGCTCTCCTCGGGTCACGGCACCAGCGGATCGCTCCATACACGCCCCGCCACAACGGCAAGGTAGAGCGATACAACCGGATCCTTGCCGAGGAGTTCCTCTACGCCAGGACCTGGCAATCCGAAGACCAACGAAGCCAGGCGCTCGACATGTGGAACATCCACTACAACTACCATCGGCCCCACAGCGGCGCGGGAGGGCAACCGCCAGCTGCCCGACTACGTGACGGCGTCACCAACGTCGTGGCCTCGTACAGCTAGGCGGCCGTCCACGCCACCCGGCCGTCGAACAACCCGGAACAACACCGAACAACCCCCTGTCGGCCGAAGCCGAAGGGGGCTGCTGCTTGCCGTACTCTCTGCCGGTCCAGTGTGTGAGATCGGTGCCGGGCGGACGTCTACGCCGCCCGGCCGCCGGCGATCAGCCGTTGTTCCGTCCCGTCCGCTGCGGCGGAGGGTACGCGTTTCCAAGCACGCCAGCAGCCCCCGCCGCGCGGAGCTCGCGGGGACGCATCTCCCACGTAAGGCGACCTCTGCAGTAGCCGGGCAGGCTCATGTTCCGCGAGTTGTACGTGCCGCCCTCCTCCACCATTTCCCGCGGGTACTTGGCGGCCATCTTCGGCAACACCCCGGACGCTTCCAGGTACTCGACCTCTGCCCACCCGCCCGCGCAGCGCGCCTGCGTCACGGAGGCGCCAGCCCGGACGGCCGCAATAGCCACGCGCCACCGGGCATCCGACGCCTCTCGCTGGATCTTGCCTCGCTCCGCTGGGCCCGTGTTCCGGGGCGTACCGGCCACGTTGTGAGCAGGGTCCTCCTCGACGATCACGCGGCTCTCCGCGTTGTCAGCGTCCTCACGGGTGTCGTGCCACTCGTCCGTACGGCGAGCGACGAGCGGCCACCAGTCCTTGCGCTGGTGAGCCCTCGCCCGCTCTTCCGGGTCGTACGCCGATCCGACATAGAGCAGCGTGCCGTCCTTCGCGAACAGCCGGTATACGGCTGCTGGCCTGACCTCGTTACTCGTCTGCTGTGCCGTCCTGTTCATCGGTAGACGCGTCCTCCGCACTCGTGGATTTCTTCCGCCTGCCCCACGGACCGGAGTGACCGCGGACGATGTCCTGCACCGTCCCCACCGACACGCCCAACGCCACGGCGATCTTGCGGAAGGACACCGGAGGCACCTCTGCTCGTAGGTCCAGCACGATGCGCCGCCGCTCGTTGCGGAGGTCGGGCTCGGCGTCGGTCTGCGCCTTGAGGAGCTCGCTGATGGCGCGCGCCTTCCTCATGGGGTCCTCGATCGCCTTCACCGCTTGCACGGCCTCGATCACCCTCTGAACCTCCTCGATCACGCCCGGCCCCCCATGGCGGACTCTCCAATGACGGGCTCTCTCCAATGAGCGGAAGCCTCTGCCTCGCTTTGTGAGCGGTGGAATCCCCTCAGGAAGGACGTGGGCCAGATGAGGCACCTTGTGAGCCAGGTGTCCATCGGTGACATCACAGTGGCCGCTTCGGCTGTGCGCTGGATTTTCCCCATTCGGTATAGCAGTGGTCGTAGTCGCTGTTCTGCTTGGCCTCCTCTGGTGGGACGCGCGCCGTCGGTCTCGGGTGCGACAGCAGGGATTACGGGCCGAGCGGTCCCCCCGAAGCCAGCGGCCTTTGAGGGCTGCAGATGATTTCGGGGAAGGTCTCAGCCCATATGAGATCAACCGGCCCTCTTCGCCAAGGGACGTACGCAAGGTTGACAACGGTGGGGCTTTTGGCAGTGGAGGACCCGGCGGCTGACCGGTCGGCGACATCGGCGGCACTTGCCGAGATCATCGCGTGGTCAAGATCTACTTTCGATACACGTCACGCCGCTTCGTACCGGTGGGCCCGTCCGCCGCGCCATTCGATCCAGTGCGCGTCGTCGAGGAGATCCCAGGCGTCGTTGAGGCCGGCCCGCCTCAGGAATTCGACGAGGTCCTGGTCGCTGTGTGCGAGGCCGACGGTTTGCCCGTTGATGGCGACACTGCGCCCGCCCGAGGGGGAGAGACCGTGGACGACTATCGGGACGCTCATCCCTCCAGGGTGGCCCGGGGCGATGGCGGGCGCATCCGGCTGGCCCAGGTGCGCGGGGCCCAGTCCGGCACGAGGATCGGTGTACGGGTGGTGGCCGGGTTGTCTGTCCCGGCCGCGGCTGGACCGCTGCCCGACCGGACCGCAGGGGGTTCTGGAGGTATGCATGCCGTTGACGATCTGGAACGGGGCCATCAGCTTTGACCTCGTCACTTCTCTGAACTAACGCGGCGTCGCTCAAATGACGTTGTCCAAGAGCCGATTGCCCAGCAGTGGAACAAGATCGTTCTATGACGCACGCGCCTTCGGCTGAGGGACTTCAGCCCTGGGCCATGGCCTCCAAGACGGCGCGGACCGCGTCGGTCAGTAGCTGTGCCAGAACCGTCGGTCTGTAACGCTCTGTGAGATCGGGATGTCATTGGGGGACTCGACACCATCCTCGTGCAGCTGCGACGGACCACCTTCTGCCGACGGTGAACACCGGCCCGACCTGGCTGGATGGTCACTACGGTCCAGCCTCATGACGATCACAACACGTACGGTCGAATACCCGGCCGATGCTCTCGCGATGATCGGGCACCTCGCGCTCCCTGCCGGTGATGAGCGTCGGCCCGCAGTCCTGATCGGGCCTGAGGGGATGGGGCTCAGCGACGTCGAGCGCCGCCGCGCCGATGCCCTGGCAGAGCTGGGATACGTGGCGCTGGCCTTTGACCTCCACGGCGGGCGCTATTTGGACAACCCCGAGGAGATGCTGGCCCGTTGCTTGCCGCTGCTCGCAGACCCCGACCGGCTGCGGGGCATTGGCCATGCGGCACTCGAGGTGCTGCGCGCCGAACCGCGGACCGACCTCGACCGGGTCGCCGCAATCGGCTACGGCACCGGGGGCGCGGTTGTGCTGGAACTCGGGCGCGATGGAGTCGACTTGCGCGCGATCGGTACAGTCAACGCGCTGACCACGGGCCGACCGGGCGAGGCGGCACGCATTCGCTGCCCCGTGTGGGCTGGGGTCGGATCGGAAGACCCGATCATGCCGCCCGCGCAACGGGAAGCGTTCACCGCCGAGATGCGGGACGCGGGCGTCGACTGGCGTTGCGTGGTCTACGGCGGGGCCCTGCACGCCTTCCACCACCCGCCGGTCAACCACACCACACCCCCGGGCGTCGGCTACCACCCACGACACGCACAGCGAGCCTGGCGCGACATCGTCGATCTGCTCGCCGAATGCCTGCCCGTAACAGAGTGATCAGATCGGCTTCTGGCGCTCACTCCTGCCCTCACCGACCGGGGAAGCTCCGGCCCGTACAGACAGCAGAGTCCGACGCATGCGTCATGGTCACCAGAGATGACCGAAAGACTCCTGGATACGTATCAGAGACACCCCGACCAGACATGAGCCCGCCCAACCCTGACCCCTGGCGAACGAACTTGCTCACCAGTTACAGAAGGTCACCGATCAAGGGAAATGACACAGGCACTCACCAGCTCCAGGCGGGTCAGCTCCCGTGCGGCGGACAGGATGTGGGTGGAGTCGGTGCGCTGGGTGCCGCGGCCCTTGAGCAAGCCGGCCCGCCGGATCCGGGTGAGCGCGAGGCCCAGCAGCCGGTCGGCGCGGTCGCCCTCGGCGAGCCGGTCGCGGAAGTCGGACAGGACGCTGTGGTGGAAGCCGGGGTCTTCCAGCTCCAGGCCGAGGGCGTACTTGAATTCGATGCGGCAGCGCACCGCCTCCCAGCGGTCGAGGCCGCCCGCGCCAGTCGATCATTTCCATAAACTATGAATATAAAAATGCTATGCTTCGAGCATGAGTCGTCAAGACACCGCTCCTGGCGCGTCCGCCGCCATCGGGGCAGCCCTCTACGGCCTGGCCACCAGGGCCGCGAGACGCCTGCCCCGGGACATGAGCCTGACGTCCGCCGCCACCCTGGCCACCCTGGACCGGACCGGCTCGCGGCGCATCACCGATCTGGCCGCGGTCGAGGGCGTCACCCAGCCCGCGATGACCACCCTGGTCCGGGTGATGGAGGAGTCCGGCCTGGTCGAGCGGCGGGGCGACGCGTCCGACAAGCGGGTCACGCTGGTGTGCCTGACCGAGGCCGGCGCCTCCTATGTCCGGACGCGGCGCCAGGTGGGCGTCCACGCGTTCGAGCGGTTGATCGGCGAGCTCACGGGCGACGAGGTCGAGGCGCTGGTGGCGGCCCTTCCGGCGCTGAAGCATCTGGCAGAGCTCGAAAGCCAGGACCGCGAAGGGGCGAAGCAGTGACCGGGCAGCCGGTCGGCGGGGTCGCGGTGAAGGCGTTCCCGGTGGCGCGTTCCGAGGCGCGGCTGCTGGTCCCCGCCCTGATGTTCATCGCTCTGGTCGTGGCGGCGGTCGCCAGCCTCGGGACGCCGCTCATCACCAGCGTGGCGACCTCGTTCCACGTCTCGCTCGGCAGCGCGCAGTGGACGCTGACCGTCGCGCTGCTCAGCGGCGCCGTCGCCACGCCGGTCCTGGGCCGGCTCGGAGCCGGCCCGCACCGGCGGGCCACGATCCTCGCCACGCTGGCGGTCGTCGTCGCCGGCAGCGCGCTCACCGTGCTGCCGCTGCCGTTCGCGTGGCTGCTGGCCGGCAGGGCGGTCCAGGGCGTCGGGCTCGGGCTGACGGCGCTGATGATGGGCGTGGCCCGGGACCACCTCCCCGAGGAGCGCAGCGCGGCCGTGATCGCCCTGATCTCGGTGGTCTCGATCATCGGGGCCGGCGTCGGCTACCCGCTGGCCGCACTGCTCGCCGAGCTCGGCGGGGTACGGGCCGCCTACGGCCTCGGCCTGGTCGTCACCGCCGCCGCTCTCCTGACCGCGTGGCGCTCCATGCCCGAAGCCCCCGAAGGCCGCTCCGCCCACGTGGACGTGGCAGGCGCGGTCGTCCTGGCCGCTGCGCTGCTCCTGGTGCTGTTCCTCGCCGGCGAACGGAATCTGTGGAGCCGGCACCTCGCCGTGGCGGCGGGCCTCGCCGTCGTCGCGGTGGTGCTGCTCTGCGTCTGGGCCGTCATCGAGCTGCGCAGCACGACGCCCCTGGTCGATGTGCGGGCGGTGCGGCACCCGGCGGTCGCCGGGGCGAACCTCGCCATGTTCGTCGGCGGGATCGGCATGTACCTCCTGCTCACGCTCATCACCCGGTACGCGCAGACGCCGCACGGCGCCGGCTACGGCTTCGGGCTGACGACCTTCGTCGCCGGGCTGGTCCTCATCCCGTTCTCGGTGCTGGGGTTCGTCGCCGGCAAGCTCACGCCGCGGGTCCGGACGCGGATCGCCGACCCCCTGCTCCTGGCCGGCAGCGCCGTCGTGGTCGGCGGCGGGTTCGCCCTGTTCGCGGCGGCCCGGTCGGACCTGGCCGAACTGTTCGCGGCGATGGGCGTGCTCGGCTTCGGCGTCGGCGGCTTCTCGGCCGCGATGCCCGGCGTCATCCTGGCCGTCACCCCCAAGAGCGAGACGTCGAGCGCCATGAGCTTCAACTACGTCGTCCGCAGCGTCGGGTACTCCCTGGGCAGCGCCATCGGCGGCCTGATCCTCGCCGCGGGCACCGGCCCCGGCCACCTCTTCCCCGACGACAGCGCTTACACCACCGCGGCGCTGGTCGGCATCGGCGCCATGGCGATCACGACGCTGACAAGCCTCGCTCTCGCCCGCCGACGCTCGTCCGAGACCACCCCGTAAGTCAGATGCACTCATCCCAACACTGGAGGTTCCATGCCCAAGGGCTACTGGGTCAGCGCCTACCGCACCATTTCAGACCCTGAGAAGCTGGCTGCTTACAACAAGCTGGCCGGTCCGGCCGTCGAGGCCGGGGGCGGTCGGGTCCTCGCCCGTGGCAGTCGGGTCGTGGCGCATGACGCCGGAATCGCCGAGCGCACCGTCCTGATCGAGTTCGACAGCTTCGAGCAGGCCGTCGCGGCGCACGAGAGTGCGGCCTACCAGGAGGCGCTGGTCGCCCTCTCCGACGGCGTCGAGCGCGACTTCCGCATCGTCGAAGGCATCGACTGACCGAGGTCCAGTCGGATCTTCACTGAAGGACTCTGGAGGCGGCCACTTCGCCCCGATCGAGCGGCCCGAACGCTACGCGGAAGAACTCCGCACCTTCTACAGGTCGCTACGGGGCTGACAGCGGCCGTCATGGCCCGTCGACGTGCCGGTGGTGCGGATGGCGATGTCGGCGAAGGCCGGCATGCCAAGATCGACTGCGGAGGAGCGGCGGGCCGCTTCGGTATCAAGTTGGTCCAGCTTGCTCCGAGCGCCAGCGAGGCTCACCTGGAGGCCCTCTACTTCACCCAGCCATCCTTCCTGTTCCGCCTCGGCGATGCGGGCGATCAGGTTGTCGCGGATGTCGGCCAGCCGTGGCCGTTGGGCTGGATCAGGCCGGAGGAGCGAGCATCTGACACAAGCTTCTCTGAAATTGGAGGCTGGGCGTCCCAGAGCCTCTGATCTGCAGCTCTCTGTAACCGAACTGGTGATGCCAGAGGAATCACAGCGAGTGTTCCGGAGAGCGAGAGCCGCTCCGCCTGCCGCCTCAGTACTGTGACTTCGCATGACCGACACCGAGATCGAGATCACCGCAGACCTGGTCCGCGACCTGCTGCAGGAGCAACATCCAGACCTTGCAGGGCTGGCCATCCGGGAGGTGGCGGGCGGCTGGGGCAACCAAATGTGGCGCCTCGGGGACGAGTTCGCCGTGCGCATGCAGCGCATGGACCCCACCCCCGAGCTCCAGCTCAAGGAGCGGCGGTGGCTACCGGTGCTGGCTCCGCGCTTGCCGCTCCCGGTGCCGACCCCGGTGCGGTTCGGTGAACCGTCCGAGCGCTTCCCCAAGCACTGGACCGTGATGACGTGGGTTCCCGGCGAGCCGCTGGACCACGGCTCGATCAGCCGCGGCGCCCACGCGGCCGACACGCTGGCGGGCTTCCTCCGGGCGCTCCATGTGGAGGCGCCCGCCGAGGCGCCGATCTCTACGGACTTCGGTGCCCATCCCAGGAGCTGCACGGACGGTTTCGAGAACTTCTTCCAGGCCGTTGTCCCCGACGACATCGCTGCCGACGTCCGGGCCCTCTGGGACGATGCCGTTGCGGCCGGTGCGTGGGAGGGCCCGCCGGTGTGGGTGCACGGCGACCTCCATCCCGCGAACGCCGTCGTGTCAGACGGAACGCTCTCGGGCATCGTCGACTTCGGCGCCATGTTCGCCGGCGATCCGGCGTGGGACCTCGCCGCCGCATGGGTGCTGCTGCCCGCAGGCATGGCCTCGCGGTTCTTCGACATGTACGCGCATGCAGACGAGGCGGCGATCTGGCGCGCCCGAGGGCTGGCCGCTATGAAGAGCCTCTTCCTGATGCTCATGGGGCAGAACGGAGATCGGGGCCTTCCCGGCGGCAAGCCGCACTGGGGACCTGCAGGCCGGGCGGCGCTTGATCGTGTTCTGAAGGGCGTTTGAGGCACGCTTCTTTAAACCTGTTCTCGATCTTTGTTGAGGGCCATGCGGCAGCCCACCTCCGTGGGTTCACCGATCACCACGCATGGTGGGGATGCCAAGGTCCACGGCCGTATGCTGCCCGTGGCCCCGATCAAGCTGGCTGAGCTTCTCCTCGGCGCCAGCCAGGCTGACTTGGAGACCCTCGACCTCGCCGAGCCAGCCTTCCGTCTCGGCTTCGGCGATTCGGGCGATCAAGTTGTCGCGGATCTCGGCAAGCCGTGCCCGTTGGGCCGGGTCAGGTCGGAGGAGCGAGCATCTGACACAAGCTTCTCTGAACTATCGCCTGGTTCCCGCCGAATGAGCTGTCGAGCTCATCCATGCCGGTAGGCGCGGGTCTCACGACTTCAGCACATCTTCCCGATCTTCAACGCTCGCGCCCGCTCTCCACCATTCTCCGGGCGGATGCGCTCGGCCAGGCAGTGCCGGTGGGAGATAATGGTGTGGCTTCCTGGACCGTCGCTGCTGCGCGAGTCCAGGACGAGGGCGTCTCCACCTGGGCCCAACGTGATCGGTTCACCACAGAAGTCGCAGCTCCTGACCAGCGACTCCAGGTCGGCAGGTCGGATGGTGAGCCGCACTGATACCGGCGGATGCCAGCGGTGGATATGCTCGATCACTGCATCGATCTGTGAACCGATGGGTGGAAAGAGCGCGAGTAGCTCGTCGTGGCTGCTCGTGGTCTGGGAGAACTGCTGGATCATGTCGATAGAGGCCGACAGGCCAGCGTTCTCGTAACCAACGATCTCAACGAGCACACCCCATGGGTGATGGCTGAGGACCCTGGCCTGCACCTTCTGGCCAGGCATGAGCGCCAGACTCTCCGTCTCGAATCTTTTCATGAACCGCTTCCCCATCCCTTAGCCCAGCAGGCCGCGCCTGGTGGCGCTCATGCGCGCGTGTTGTCGCCGTCGGAGCCGATCACCGCGCTCAGGGCTTGCAAAGCGTCATCGTATTGGTGACGGTCGGACTGGAACGGACCGAATGCCACATAGTCGCGGGCCTTGCGGTGCGGTTGCTCAAAGGCGTCCCAGGTCGCGAAGTCGGCCGTCGCGGTGATGCGGGCCATGAGGGGCCAGCATCCCCACTCTCCGCATTCACAACCGAGAACGGGTGTCTTCGGCCCCATCGCGTTGGTGGACCGTCCGAGGAAGTGATCCTGCATCGGGCCGAACCGGAAGAACTCCGGGATCAGACCGCCGTAGGCGTCGCCTGCGGGCTGCATCCCGGCGGCGATCTCGAACCCGTCGATCAGCTCGGTGAGTGGTGCTCCGTCGATGCGGGGGACGATCACGAGCGGGCCGCCGTCGCCACGATGCTGGCAGTCGAACCGGATGTCATTGCTGGTCATCCAGTGATTGTGTCAGCGAAGCCGTTCCCTCCGCCTGGGTGGATTGAGCTGCGGCTCTGCGCGGCATGCCGAGGTCGATCGCCGTACCGCCGGAAGCTCGTCGGTCCATCTGAGCAAGCTTGTCTTCGGCGCCAGCCAGGCTGACCCGGAGCCCTTCGACCTCGCCGAGCCAGCCCTCGCGCTCGGCCTCGGCGATGCGGGCGACGAGGTTGTCGCGGATCTCCTCCAACCGGCCGCGCTGGGCCGGTTCCGGCCGGAGAAGCGAGTAACGAACGCAAGCGTGTTCATGAACACAAGGGCTTGAAAAGGCGCGACCGCAGGTGCCGATGGAGACCTTGCGCTTCTCGAAGTGCGCGAGGAAAGCGTCCCACTCCTCCTCGGTCGGCGTCCGATACTCTTCGCTGGGCCGATTGGCCCGGCGACGGGCGATGAAGGCGCGGTGGGCCTCGATGGTCTCGGCCGGGTAGATCGCCTTGTAACCCGTCGTCGTGTCCAGGCTCTTATGCCCGCAGATCACTTGGGCGATGTGCGGTGGCAGACCGTTCATGATGGCGTCGGTCACGAAGATCCTGCGGAAGTCGTGCGGGGAGAAGACGAGCAGTTCTCCGCCGGCATCGGTCAGGCCCGTGGCGGCCAGTGCGTTGATCAGAAGCTTGCGGAGCGCGTCGGGGTGAAAGCGCGGTGTTCGGTGCCGATATCGCGCTGGAACAGCAGTGGCATCGGCGGGTTCCAGACCCGCTCGTGGACGTCGTAGGAGGTCACCAGCGGGATCGCACGGCTGCTTCCTCGCAGGCGGCGGATGATGGTGGAAAGGACGTCCGCCAGTTCCGGGCTGACCAGCAGGAGCCGTTCGCTGTCGGTCTTGAACGGGGCGACCTGCAGCAGGGGCACGACTTCGCCGGTGCTCGGGAGCCGGTATTCGGTGACGCTGTGGTGGGTCAGCTCCAGGAGCTCCTCGTTGCGGATGCCGGTCAGGCGTAGGACCTCGATCGCGGCGAAGGCCTAGAAGGGGATATGACGGCCGCGACCTGGATGGCCTGGCGGCTGAGCCGTCCGCAGACCCAGATGGGCTATGTCCAGATCACCGCGGTAGCGGGCTTCCTGCAGCTGGACCCGCGCCTCGCACAGCCGGTCCGGGTGGCTATGGCCAAGCGCGTGCCTCGGGTGAAGGTCGAGGAACACGCCTTCGCCCCAGCCGAGTTTGAGGAGGTCCGCCGCTCGGCAAGGCAGATGTTCCGTTCTGCGCTGCTGCGGATCCGGGAGCTCCGCCGGGCTCTTCGGCACCCGCGCCCAGCTCGCCGACAAGCCTTTCGCCCGTTCGGTCGGAGCCGTCGTCGGCATCTACGGCCTGCCCGAGGAAGAGGCCTGGTACGGCCGCTGGACGGTCGCCGGACGCCTGGAGGCGCAGGGGTGACGATGCGGATGCGACGGCGGCGCCTCGGTCGCAGGTAGTCGCTGATCGTCTGGTAGCTGCCGCGGTAGCCGAGTTCTTGGAGTTCAGCGTGCAGGTGGATCGCGTTGGTGGATCCGTCTGCCCAGCGTTTGTCCAGGTGAGGCTTGTAGGGGTCGAGTTGGCTGGGCCGGGGCTGGCGTCGTCTGCTCAGTAATTCGTCGGGGCTTGCTGCGCCATCCCTGTATCGCCACATACGAGAGGCAAGAGCGATGGATGAGGTCACCGAGCAGGCGCGTATCCCCGGTGTCCGGTATCGCAAGATCACCCGCTACCGGTCGGAGACGACCGTCATCGATGGCGTCCCTTCCACCCGCCGGGTGGCTTACGACGACTGGGAGCCGGTACCGCCCCGCGAGTGGGACGAGATGATCCTGCGCGGCGTCACGGGTCTGGCGGTCGTCGTCACCCTGATCGCGTTCGCCGGGACCACCGCGAGTGCCGGTGGCCTGCTCTCGCACATGGTCCACGGCGTCTTCGCGTACGGCATGGGCCTGGTCTCCACCTCTGTGTGGGTGGCCTGTCTCGCCGTTGGGTGGTTGCTGCGCATCGACCCCGACCGTGCGCGAGCCGCGAAGGTCGCTGGCTGGGCGGCCCTCCTGATCAGCATGGGCGCCGCCTTCACCGCGGCGCGGGTCGGCGCCGCCGGGCAGGGACCGAGCAGCCGGGTGAGGTGACCGCGCAGGACCTCGACGTCACCATCCCTCCCCGCACACCTATCCGGAAGGGCTTATTCCTGCGCTTCCGAGTCAGGGGGATCTCTTGGTTGGGTGAGGCTTGACCGATTGATCAGATCGTGCGGGCGGCCGACAACGGCCGTCGCAGAGCCAGGGGGAGTGAGTTTCAGTGGGCCTTTCTTCGGACTACCCGAACGTCGAGACGTGGGTGAAGAATCCCAGCGGCTACCAGACGGGCGCCGTCACCAAGTACAAGGGCAACATTTTCCGCGCCGCCTTCTGGGCCGACGAGCCGGGGGTGGGGGACCCGAACAAGAACGGCTGGCGCTTCTTCGACGAGCTCTACGACACGACCCCGCACCAGGAGACCGAGAAGGCGAACGTCATCGCCTACATCCCCTCCTGGCGGAAGAAGGAGGAGTTCGACTACGCCAAGGGCGAGATGTACCGGTTCCTCACGCACGGCATCGTCGCGTTCCTGACGTTCAGCGAGAAGGATTCCGGGGCCTTCGACGAGGACTCGCTCCGGGAGGTCGGCTCAGTCCTGTCGGACGTGCTGATGGCCGCGAACCTGTACGGGACCAAGGTCATGGTCGCGCTGGGCGGTGCGAACGACTACGCCTTCCTCGACCTGATGACGGAGGTCGGCAACGACCCGGCGTCCCCGAAGCTCGACAAGGCGGTCCGCACGGTCGTGGACTTCGTCACGCAGAACGGCCTGGACGGTGTCGACCTCGACCTCGAGTGCTGGTGGGGCCGGCCCGGACAGCAGGACCAGGGCGGCCGGATGAAGAGCGACGGGCCGCATCCCGCGGGCCCGGGCCTGACGCTGTTCGCGAAGAAGCTGCGCGATGCCATGCCGAAGAAGACCATCTCGGCAGCCGTCTTCGGCACCTCCTGGTACGGCAACAACTACGATCCCGACCTCGCCGAACACGTCGACTGGCTCGGCGTGATGACCTACGACCTGACCGGTTCCTGGAACCGGTCGCCGGTCGGCCCGCACACCGCGCTGCACGCGATCCGCAGCAAGGACACCGAGAAGATCCGCAAGGCGGACGTCTACCTGGAGTCCTACCTGGACGAACAGCAGGGCGGCTGGCCGACGGCGGGAGCGGGTGCGAAGCCCGACGCCCCGGATGACAAGGCCCTGGAGGACAACCCGATCCTCTCGGTCGAGGACTGCCTCTGGTACTGGACGAACCCCCTGTTCATGAACTGGCAGGGCAACGGGCATGGCATCGACCGCAAGAAGATCGCCGCCGGAGTGCCTGTGTACGGCTACGACTTCAGTGCGGCCAAGGAAGGGGACGACAAGACGGGCGACGTCCCGCCGGGCTACAAGGTGCTCCAGTACAAGGAGATCCTGGACGCGTTCCCGAACGCCCATGAGGCGAAGGACGCCAACATCAAGGTGAGCGGCGAGACTCCGCGCCCCCAGCTCAGCGAACCGCTGCCTGCGGGGACCTACCCGTACGCCCACAACATCTATTTCGAGACGCCGGAAACCGCCGTCGCCAAGCTGAAGTTCCTCAAGGACGTCGGCGCCCAGGGCGTCATCATCTGGGAACTGACCAACGACGTCTGGGAAGAGGGCAAGGGCGTCATCGAGGCGCTCTACCGCGCCTCGGGAAACCAGGTGCTCGAACCCGCACCGGGACACGAAGGGCCCACGCCGGTGGCCGGCAAATGTCTGTGGGACTCGACCGGATTCCTGGGGGAGGCGAAGAGTGCCCTGCAGTTCCAGGACGACGGCACCCAGGACAACGGCATGCGGCAGTTCTCCGCGCGCCTGTGGGACATCCCGGACGGCGTGGACTGGAAGGCGGCCGCGCAGAACGCACCGGCGGTGATCAAGCGGGAGTACTTCAACCGCCCCACGCGCATCGTGGACAAGGGGGCACTCGGACTCTGGGGAGAGTTCGACGTGCGCGACAAGGACGACGTCCCGGACTGGTTCTGGAGCCACGTCGAAAAGCAGGACGGCGCACCCGACGGACACACGCGCTACAGCTCGCGCCTCATGGGCCTCTCCCTCCACGACGACTGGAAGGAGTGCGCGAAGAAGACCCCCGCAGTCATCGCGGGTCAGTACTTCGACGAGCCGACGGAAATCGACGACCAGGGCATCGGCGGCCTCTGGGGCATCTTCGACGTCAGCGACGATCCGAGCCCGGTACCCGCGCCCACGACGCAGTCGCAGGGCGACAACGACTGCATGTACTGCCAGGTCAGCAGCGTCGCGGTCCCGGACGGCTGGCACAACGTGGAGCGGTTCAACCTCACGAACACGATGACCATCGGTGAGAACGCGCCGTTCCTGTATGCGGCGGTCACGAAGGACGACGAATCGGTCGACTTCCCCGACGGGGTCGTCATGAGCCTCAAGGACCCCGACGGGAACGCGTACGACAACGACGTCGACGAGGCCGTTCGACTCGTCAAGATGTCGGGCGACTCGGTGCGCCTTGTGGTCGTCAAGGATCCGCAGGCGGGCGACTGGACGATGACCATGAGCGTGGCCTCCGACGCCAAGTTCCACTGCGAGTGCAACACGGTTCCAAGCAAGGATGTCTACAACACCATGCTGGAGACCGCCCGCCGGAGGGACGGAGGGGCCGGCGGGATCGCCCCCCGCAGCATCGGCGGCGACATCCTCGCAGCATTCCTCGGCGTTGCCATCGCCGTGGTCCTCATTCCCGAGGCGGTCATCACCACCGCTCTGACCGTCGCCGTCGCCGGGGCGGGGCTTGTCGGGATGGGCTACAACGCCGTCAGGAAGAAGGACAGCGCGGAGAAGATGGGCACGGTCGCCGCCATCGTGAGCAAGATCGGCGACGAAGTCCGGCGCGACGGGTTCGAAGGCGTCCTGAAGTGCGTGGCGCTGATCGGAAAGAACATCAGCAAGGAGGAAGTCGACGTCATCCGCAGGCAGGAGAACTGGGACAAGCTCTACCCGTGGATCGGCGTACACATCCAGGTGTACAAGGTCGTGGAGCACATGACGGACCCGGAGAAGCAGAACTCCGTCCGTCACGTCTTCTGGCAGTGCATGCTCACCAAGAGGCTGGGCAAGGACTTCGCGACCGAAATGGGCAATGCGCACGAGGCCGGCAGGCCGGGTTCGGACGCGGACAACAAGGCGGACGAGCGGAACAACGAGATCGGCCAGCAGCTCGCCATGGACGTGGCCTCCGAGAACGACTGCCTGAAGCGCACCCTCGAACTCTGGGACGCGAAGAAGCTCGCCATCCGGCCCGACTACGAGGGGGACCCGACCTGACGCGGGTGCGATCCCTCGGGCCCGCCCGCCGTCCCGGACCCCCGGGGAGGACGGGGTGGGCCTTGGCGATAAGGGTGAGCTGGGCCTGTTGGCCGGCGAGGTCTTCGGGGTTCTTCCACAGTGCCCAGTGGGCCTTCTTCAGCGACTTCGAGCCGGGCGTGGCGCGGCCGGTGCCGCCGCGCTCGGCGTTCCAGACCTGGCGTCGTACGGTGTCGAGGGCGTCGGTGGCCCACTGGACGACGTGGAAGGGGTCCATGACGCGTACCGCCTGTGGGCAGCGTTCGGCCCCCGGCAGGTCCAGCTCGCCCGGGAGATGCACGACTCCGGCGAGCTGACCGTCCAGCAGATCGCCGACGACTTCGGCGTCACCCGCCCCACCATCTACCGCCACCTCAGCAAAGTCCCCAGCCAGACCCAGACGCCCGCGTAGCCCAGCAGCGTCGCAGCTCAGGAGCTACTTCGTTGTTTTTTCGGCGAGAACTGCCGGAACCCCTGGTACGCGGGCGGCTACACCGCCCGACGGCTCACCCACGCCTTCCTCCGCTGGGCCATGCGGTCCAAGCACATGACCGCCGTCGTTCCGCACCGTTCGACGAGCAACCCCGCTCCGATCGCCCAGCACCAGCGGCTCGCGCTGCTGCGACAGCTCGTGAACCACAACGACGTCCCACTTCAGGACCGCGTGGCCGCCGCGCTCGTCCTCCTCTACGCACAGCCGCTCACACGGGTCGCCAGGCTCGGCACCGACGACGTCCAGCACGAGGACGGCGAAGTCCTCGTCCGGCTCGGCGACCCGCCGTCGCCTGTCCCGGCCCCCCCTGTGCGGCAGTTCGCCGGGGTCGGTACTCAGACCATGCCGTTGTCGGGAGGCCTGGACGCGCTGCAGTCGCTGGCCGGCCACCTTGAACAGCCACGCCTGCGGCTTCTGCAGGTGGTTGACGTAGTCCCAGTAAGTGTGTGCGGCCAGCATCGTCTCCTGGGCCGCATCGTCGATGACCGCATGGTCCCCCTCAAGCCACAGCAGATAGCGTTTGACCTGCGGTTCCCAGCGCAGGAAGAACCGGTCGAATTCATCTGCGCGGGCCGTAAATGCACCTGCACGGGCCATGGGCTGCCCCCTCCTGCCGCCCGGGTCAACGCGTCCGATTGGGAGTACCAGTGCGTTCCCCGATGACCGTCCGCCGTCCGTGGGCGACATCTTCCACCTGAACCCGGCGGTCCGGCAGCCTGCGCAACAACACCGAGAGGGTGGCGCGCCGCTCGCGCTCCATTCCGTTGGCGGTCCGTCCGCGGGCCAGTTCGTGGAGCACGTCCCACAGCCCCGCGCCGTTCTTCCGGGGCCGCAAGACCAACCCAAGCAGGACGATCGCGACTGAACTGCCCGCCACATTCAGCACCTCCGGACCCACCAGCACTCCATTCGTGACCGCCGGGACCCAGCGCCCCGACTCTGCCCACTACAGGCAGCGCGGGACGGGAAAGGGTGAACGCCGCATGAGATTATCCGGTGTGGCGCTGGTCACGTTCTGTGCCTGGGCTGAGCGCGCTACTTGGGCAGGCTGGCCAAGTAGCGCGCTCAGGGTTCCGCGCCGCGCACATCGCTCGCAGGGAGCAGATCTCAGAGCGGTGTTAGGTCAGCCAGCCCAGGGGATCGGACTCGCTTGAGCACATGGAGTTCCGACTTCTGCGAGGTCGGCCACATGTCGACGAGGTACCTCGGTCCGGCTGGTCCGGATGACGACGCTTCTGGAAGGGAAGGCGGTCCGCGCACGTCGCCTACCGCACGGCAACGTAATCCCCGGCCGACGACTTCGCCCCGGAGGTGGAGTTCCCGTAGTACGTCCACCGCCATGTCCCCGGCCCAGTGGCCTTCACCGTGGTCTTGAGCGCCCCAGTTGTACTCGACGTCGCTTTCTTGACCGTTATGTACGAGGATGCGCCCGCCGCCTTGAACTGCAGGCTGACCGTTCGGCCCGCGTACCCCTGGTAGGTGTGGGTGTCCCAGTTCGCCCGTGTGACCCGCCCGGTCACGGTGATCGTCTTCCCTCTCGCGACCGGCTCCGGCGAGGCGTTGACAGTGACGCGTGTGGCCCGCTTGACCTGCAACGGGAGGTCCTCGTCGTCAGTGTCGTGGGCGTCACCGGCGAGAAAGACCCGAGCAGCAGTTCCCCAGGTGCCGGCGTCCTCGTTCCCGAAGTCAAGGTTCCGCGGGTCGATGTACAGCCATTCCTCGAAGTCGCAGATTCCGTTCGCCCGGTCCACGACCTCACAGGCGCTGGTGATGACGGAGCTGTGCAGCGTCTCCCCAGTGTCGAGCTTCCCCCGGTAGGGGAACACCGTAGGCCCGAAGTTGTATCTGAGCTTGGTCGTCATCCGGAAGACCGCATGCACCTCGACCTCCTCCTTGACCCCGATCACGATCGGCTTCCCGCCGTTCACCGAGACCCGGGAGAAGGAGACCCCACCCTCCGCCGCCCCAGCCGGCATCGCCGCCACCCCTGTGAACACGACCGCCGCTCCACCGGCCACCACCGCTTTCCACATCGTCTTCCCCATCTTCGAGCTCGCCCTTTCCCCTGCAGCCTGGACCGAACGCGTAGGCGCACCGGCCGGAGGTTCATCCTCGCGGCTGACTGTGGGACAGGAGAGGGCTGTACACGGTTGTACGCGGTGCGGGAACGATTTGATCACCACCCCCCGATCCGGAAGGTACCGGCTGGCCGCCTGCCGCCGGTACGAGAACCGCGTCAGCGCCCTCCCGACGGCTACAGCCGGATCGTGATCAAGCCCGCGATAGGTTTTGCTGCTGCACGGCCCGACGGCACTTCGAGGCCGGCCTCCAGAACGTGGTCCAAGGACGACACGTCGAGCGTGGGCGGCTCCGTGGCGACGTGCGCCTGCGCATTCACGTCGACGTTCGCCTCGGTCCGGATCCCGCGGCTCTCCCCGCGGCGGCACGCTACCTGCCACTCGGATGTGGAAGCATGCCGTCCATGTCCACCGATCCCATAGACGCGGCCGCTGTGGCACACACGGCCCGCCTCGTTGCCGCGGTCCCCACCCCCCTCGGCGCCGCGGACGCCGACGCTCCGCGCATCCAGTACGGGCCCGGCCACAGGCTGCTCGTCCAGCGCGGGGACGACGAGCTCGCCGTGGTCGGGCTCGGCCCGACAGGGCAGGAGCACGGCGCCGAGTTCCGCTTCCCCGCCCCCTGGCCTCGGCCCTTCGGCGATGTCACCGTCTCTCCCACGGGCGACCTCGCCGTGTTCAGCGGCGTGCACGCCGTACGGGCCGTGGACCGGACAGGCAAGGTCCACTGGGAGCTCCCGCACGGGTGCTGGTCCGCCGCCAAGTGCACGGCGGCCGATGCCTCGTTCGAGGAGTACGTGGACGACTCGCGGCATCGGCGCGCAGGCCGCGGTTCCGCCGCGTTCAGCCCGGACGGCAAGCTGGTGTGGGCCCATGTGCGGCACGCACAGGACTGGCCGCACGAGGAGTGGCTGGTCCTCGACGCGGCCGACGGGTCGGTGCTCGGCCGGACCAGGACCTCGACCGTGGGTTCGGCGTCCGCCCACTTCCCGCATCCCGACGGCTCGTACATGGGACTGACCGTCGGTGAGGGGCATGAGGACTCCCCTTCCCTGTGGGGGCATTGGGACGGTACCGACCTGGGCTTCGAACGCATCGAAGGGGTACTGCTGCAGGACGTCAGTCCGTCCGGTGGGCACTTCCTGTGCACGGATCCCGGCCAGTGGGCGCTGTATCTGCACGAGTCCCCCGGCGCGCAGGAGGCCGGACGCCTCAACGCCAGGGATGTCGTGCCACCCGCGCCGGGTGAGGACATGGCGCGCTGGGATTACGAGGGCGCCTACCCCTACGAGGACGGCGCCGTCGTCAGCACCGATGGGCACACCGCCGAGCCCCGTCACTGGCTCGTGGACCCGGGCACACTCGCCCTGCGCGGGCGGATCGTCTACTCCCTGCCGGTCTCGGGCAGCCCATTGCCGGCCGGCCCCGGCCTGTGGGCCACCCTCGCCGAGGACCGCACGGCCGTGCACCTGTGGAGTCTGGCCGACGCGAGCTGAGCGCGTCCCGCGACGCGAACGCCCGGCCGGGGAAGCTCCCCGGCCGGGCGTCCTGCTTGCGTGTCTGGCGGCGCTGGTGGTGCCAGCCGCCCCAGGTTCGGCCTTCGAAGTGGGCCAGGCCCAGGGCCTGCTTCATCTCCCGGTAGTCGTGCTCGATGCGCCGGCGGAGTTTGGCGAGCCGGACCAGCGTGGTCACAGGCATGCCGGAGGGCAGGTCGGACAGCCAGAACCCGATTGGCTCGGGTTCACCGGCGGGCCGGACGCGCAAGGTCACGAAGCGGGAGTAGACGCGCTTGAAGCCGGAGCGGCCGGTGCCGGGCCGGGAGCCTTCCCACCACTGCACTCCTCGTGCGGCCTTCCTCCCCGCTGCGATGACCAGCTCCTTCACCGACTGCGGCTTGTCGGGATACTTGGCCACCGGTGGGCGTCCGGTCCCGGAGTACGGCTCGGTCACCGGCACCGCGCCGGCGGGCTGGGCCGACAGCGTGCTGGAGATCCCCACCACGTAGTTCAGGCCGCGGGCCTGCACCCCGTGCCGGAACGCGGCGGCGTCGCCGTATCCGGCGTCCGCGATGGCCAGCGGCACCTCGATGCCCCACGAGCGGGTCTCATCGAGCATGTCCAGAGCCAGCTGCCACTTCTCCACGTGCCCGACATCCTCGGGGATCTGGCAGACGGCACGCCGGGCGGCCTTGTCCGGATCGGCCATCGGCGAGTGGGGGATCCCATGTCTCGGGCAGGAACAGCCGCCAGTTGACGGCCGCCGAGGCGTGGTCGGACGCGAGGTGCAGTGAGACGCCGACCTGGCAGTTGGTGACCTTGCCGGCGGTGCCGGTGTACTGCCGCGACACACACGCCGAAGCGGTCCCGTCCTTCAAGAACCCCGTGTCGTCGAAAATGAGCGCGGACGGCCGGATCGCCGCTTCCATTCTCCAGGCCACCCTGGCCCGCACATGCGCCGGATCCCACGGGCTGGTGGTCACGAAATTGGCCAGCGCCTGCCGATTCCCGTCCTCACCCAGCCGGGCCGCCATCGGCTCGACCGACTTGCGCCGACCGTCGGTCAACAACCCCCTCAGGTAGACCTGCCCCCACCGACGCTGATCCTTCCGCGCGAACGGCTCGAACACCTCCGCCGCGAACGCCTCCAACTCACCACGCACCACAGCAATTTCGTCCGGAGTCACACACTCCCAACGCCACACCAGGCCAGAAGGACACGCACCACCGCAACCAACCTGACCAAGCACTACTAGTCCTGGGCTGTTCCGAGGGCGTTTCGCAGGAACGCCGTGGCCTGGTCGATGGCTCCGCGAGCGGCTTTGGACCGGCTCAGCGAGTTGAGCATCATGAAGTCGTGGACCGTGCCGTCATAGCGCACGGTGGTTACCGGCACGCCGGCTGCTCGGAGTTTGGCGGCGAATGCCTCGCCCTCGTCGCGGAGCACGTCGGCCTCGTCGACGATCAGCAGGGCGGGCGGCAGGCCGGTGAGCTGGTCGATGGCGGCGCGGTTGGGAGATGCGGTGATCTCCGCGCGCTGGTCCAGGTCGGTCGTGTACGCGTCCCAGAACCACTCCATCAGCTTGCGGCTCAGGTAGTAGCCAGTGGCGAACTGGTCGTAGGATTCGGTGTTCATGGCCGCGTCCGTGACGGGGTAGTACATCGACTGCTGTACGAACGTGACGTCACCGCGTTCCTTGGCCATGAGGGCGAGTGCGGCCGTCATGTTTCCGCCGACCGATTCCCCGGCCACTGCCATGCGCTGTGCATCCAGCCCCTTGGACGCACCCTCGCGGCCGATCCACTTAGCGGTGGCGTAGCCCTGCTCGATGGCCACGGGGTAGTGCGCCTCGGGCGACGGTGTGTACTCCACGAATGCCACCGCCGCACGGGCGCCGACCGCCAACTCGCGCACCAGGCGGTCGTGCGTGCCGGCATTGCCGAGTACCCAGCCACCGCCATGCATGTACAGCACGACAGGCAGCGTTCCAGTGGCACCCCGCGGCTTGACGATGCGGACCCGTACGTCTCCCACGGAAGCGGGAACGGTGACCCACTCCTCGTCGACGGGCAGCTTGTCGACCGGTGCGGCCTGGAGGTCGTCGAGGACCTTGCGTGCCGCGGTGGGTTTCAGCTCGTACAGGAACGGGTGTTGCGAGGTTGCGTCGGCGATGTCCTGTGCCTCGGGCTCAAGGACGATTGATGCGGTCTGAGCAGCCATGGGAATGCTCCCTGGGGTCCGAGTAACGCATGGTGACGAGCGCAGCTGGCTGGAGAGTGTTGCGCTGCGATCGGGCTGTTGGGTGACCAGTAGAGCCTGCACCCCTCTTCAAGCCACAGATGAGCGTGTATGTGTCTGTCTTGGTCATTCCGCTGCCGGCTCTCAGGGATGGAGCAGGTCCGGCCAGTTCTGCGGGACACGGTCGGCCGGTCCCGGGGTCGGCTGGGCGGCCGAGTGACTGGTCGGCGGGGCCAGTTCGGGTCCGGACTCGTACAGGACGTCGGTGGCGTAGTTCCAGTACCACTCCTCACCCGGCTCGAAGCTCTGCACCACGGGATGCCCGGAGGACTTCCAGTGGGCGGTGGCGTGCTGGGCCGGTGACGAGTCGCAGCAGCCGATGTGGCCGCACTGCGCGCAGCGCCGAAGGTGGAACCACCAGCCCCCCACTGCGTCGCAGTCCGTGCAGCCGGTACTGCTGGGAGCAACGCTCGCCGCGATGCCGTCGATGTCGGTCATGAGGACTCCTCGGTGGTCGTGGTTTCGGTCTCGGGGGCGGTCAGCGGCAGCAGCACCTGGAATCGCGTA
Source organism: Streptomyces sp. NPDC056231 (assembly GCF_048270745.1). Classification (NCBI taxonomy): domain Bacteria; kingdom Bacillati; phylum Actinomycetota; class Actinomycetes; order Kitasatosporales; family Streptomycetaceae; genus Streptomyces; species Streptomyces sp. NPDC056231. Next base: position 39,950 of record NZ_JBLVKW010000033.1, read on the forward strand.
TCGCCCGGTATGGACTCGACCTGGAGGCTGCCGTGGTGTTTGTTGACGACGATCCGCCAGCAGATGTCGAGGCCGAGGCCGGTGCCCTCCCCGACGGACTTGGTGGTGAAGAAGGGGTCGAAGATGCGGCTGCGGATGTCCTCGGGGACGCCGGGGCCGGTGTCGCGGAATTCCACGAGCAGTCGGTCGCCCTCCCTGGCCGTGCGGACCGTCAGGGTGCCGTCGTGGCCCGTGCTGCCGATGGCGGCCACCGCGTTGTCGATGAGGTTGGTCCACACTTGGTTGAGTTCCGCCGGGCAGGCGGGCACTTCGGGGAGGGAACGGTCGTAGTCCTTGACCACCCTCACCCGAGGGCCGATCTTGCCGGACAGCATCAGCAGAGTGCTGTCGAGGAGTTCGTGGACGTCGACATCCCGGTGAGGGGCGCGGTCGAGCTGCGCGTACTGCTTGGCCGCGTCCACCAGGCGGGAGATGCGGGTGGTGGAGTCCTCGATCTCGTCCATCAGCAGCTCGGTCTCGACCGTGTAGTTGAGCCAGCCGATCGCCCCCGGCAGGATACCTTCGCCCACGGTCGCCGCGACCTGGTCCAGCCAGTCAGTGTCCAGCCCGGCCTGGACGAAGGCCGGCGCGACCCGCCAGCCCTCCGGGATGCCGTGATCCTCCAGCCAGCCGGCGAGCTCGTCCTCCCGGTCGGACACCTCCAGAGGGGGCAGCACCGGTGCCTTGGCGACGCGTTCGGCGGTGCGTTCCTGGATCTCGATGAGCTCGGCGAGGGCCTCTCGGGAGTAGCGGCCCTGGGCGATGACCGCCAGTTTGTTCCGCATCCTGCCGACCCGCTCACGCAGCGCCGCGGTGGCGCGGACGGCGGCCGCGGCCGGATTGTTGAGCTCGTGGGTAAGTCCGGCGGACAACGATCCGAGCGCCAGCAGGCGTTCCCGCTGGCCAATGGCCCGCTGGGTGTTCTTGGAGCCGAAGAAGAGCCCCTCCAGCAGGTGCGTCGGCATCGGGAACCACTCCCGCATGATGTCCGCGAACGACTGCGCGGGCAGTACGAAGAACCGTGTGGGTTCGGTCGCCCGCATGGAGTTGATGTACGTCTGCGGTACCCGGTCGCCCAGATACGCCTGCATGGCCCCCGCATACACGCCGCGCTGCGAGGTCCGGCTGACCTCCACATCGTCGCCGCCGACCCGGCGGGAAAGTACGACAGTTCCCTCGACCATCACGTAGAAGCAGGTCGCCGGGTCGCCCTCGGTGTACACCGGGCCGGGTTCGAACCGTTCCATCCGTCCCTCGGAGCACAGCCGTCCCAGCTGCTCCGGGGAGAGCTTCTCGAAGAGGAACAGCGAGCCGATCTCGTGCGGGTCGCAGGCCATGACCTGTGCGCTCATGACTGCTCCAGGAAGCGGTGGACAAGCATCACGGCCATGGCTCCCTCTCCTACGGCGGATGCGACGCGCTTGGCGGACCGGGCGCGCGCGTCGCCCGCGACGAACACACCCGGGATGCTGGTCTCCAGGTGGTAGGGCGGCCGGTCCAGTGCCCATCCGGCAGGGGGGCGTCCATCCGGCGTCAAATCCGGTCCGGCGAGGATGAAACCGTTCTCGTCGCGCAGCACAGTCCCGCCGAGCCAGTCGGTCAGCGGGGCGGCACCGATGAAGACGAACATCCACTGGGCATCGACGACTTCGGTGGCGCCGGTCACGGTATCCCGCAGAGTCAGCTGTTCCAGGTGCTCCTCGCCGTGCGCCTCCTCGACGACGGTCCGGGGCCGCACGGTGATGTTCGGAGCCTCGTCGATCTGCTGGATCAGGTAGTACGACATCGACGCTGTCACGGACTCCCCGCGCACCAGCATCGTCACCGACTTCGCGCCCCGCGCCAGGAACACCGCCGCCTGCCCGGCGGAATTCGCGCCGCCGACGACGTACACGTCCTGGCCCTCACAGGACGACGCCTCCGTGAGGGACGAGCCGTAGTACACCCCGCGCCCGGTCAGCTCGTCGCATCCCGGCGCCCCCAGCTGCCGGTACGACACACCGGTCGCCAGGATGACACTGTGAGCGGCGACCGCTGAGCCCTCGGAGAAGCGCACGACGCGCGCCGAACCGTTCACCTCCAACCCCGTGACCTCGCGAGCGGTGAGGATCTCGGCACCGAAGCGGCTCGCCTGGCGGCGGGCACGATCGGTCAGCTGCGCACCGGACACGCCGTCCGGGAAGCCGAGGTAGTTCTCGATGCGGGAACTCTGGCCGGCCTGTCCGCCGGTCGCCGACCGCTCGACCAGTACGGTCCGCAGCCCCTCGGAGGCCCCGTACACCGCCGAGCCGAGTCCGGCCGGGCCGCCGCCGATGATGACGAGGTCGTAGAACGCGGCGGTCGGCGTGGTCGCGAGCCCCACGTGGGCGGCCAGTTCGATCGACTCCGGCTCGATCAGCGCAGTACCGTCCGGCGTGATCACCAAGGGGAGCTGTCGGCCGTCGGCCCCGGCCGCCGCCAGAAGCCGCCGTCCCTCCGGTTCGTCGGAGGAGTACCAGCGGTACGGCACCTGGTTGCGGGCCAGGAATTCGCGCGCCCGCGAGGAGGGAGCGGACCAGCGGTGCCCGACCACCTTGGTGGCGGGTACCGGCCGGTAGTCGCTGGACCGCCAGGCCGTGAGGAGATCGTCCAGGACCGGGTAGAGCTTCTCCTCGGGCGGATCCCAAGGCTTGAGGAGATAGTGGTCGAGGTCGACGACGTTGATCGCGTCGATGGCAGCGTCCGTGTCGGCATAGGCGGTCAGCAGCACGCGCCGCGCCCCCGGGTACACACCCAGGGCCTGTTCGAGGAACTCGATGCCGTTCATTTGCGGCATCCGGTAGTCGGCGAGGATCACGGCCACCAGGTCGCCGCGCAGCTTCAGCTCGCGCAGCGCCTCCAGCGCGGATTCGCCGGACTCGGCGCGTACGATCCGGTAGCCGCCGCCGTAGCGGCGCCGCAGGTCGCGGGCGATGGCGCGCGAGACCCCCGGGTCGTCGTCCACAGTCAGGATGACGGTCCGCGTTGCGTCGGTGGCCTGTGCCATGGCCCTCCGCCCTGCGTGCTCCCGGCGGCCGGCACAACGAGCTGCCCGAGCACGCTCCTGACCATCGTATGTTCGATCGAGCCGGACCGCTTCGGCCGCTACGGCCCGTGCGGCCTGGGTGACCTGACGGTGGCAGATCGCTGCCGAGCCAGAGCAGCACCTGGTGTGCCGCGCCTCAGAGCTCAGCAGTACGGGTGCGTCACGGGGGCGCCGGCCGGCCGGGTACGGCCCGCGTGCGCCGCACACCGAGCCGTCGCAGGCTGGGGGCATGACCCAGCGGTACGCGACGAAAGGTGACCGATGAAAGTGCGCAGTGATCGGCGGTACAGGCCTCATCGGATCGCAGGTCGTGAGGAAGCTGAGCGCGGCAGGGCACGAGGCCGTGCCGCATTCCATGTCCACGGGCGTCGACGTGATCACTGGGCAGGGCGTGGAGGAAGCGGTGGCCGGCGCCGACGGCATCGTCAATCTGACGAATTCCCCGACGTTCGACGACGCCTCCCTCGCGTTCTTCCAGACCTCGATGGAGAACCTGTTGGCTGCCGGACAGAAGGGCGGGGTCGGGCACGCCGTCATCCTCTCGATCATCGGCACGGACCACGTACCCGCCCTCGCCTACTACCAGGCCAAGACCCTCCATGAGGACATCCTCAAGTCCGGGCCGGTCCCGTACTCGATCGTGCGCGCCACCCAGTTCATGGAGTTCGTCGCCGCGGTCCTGTCGTGGACCACCAAGGGCGACGCCCACATCGCCCCCACCACTACACGGACTGGCTCTCCTGACCCAGCCCGCCCACCACAGGAGGCCTCACCCATGGCGAACGATGAACCGACGGCGGGCGGCGCCGGAGGCCGACCACGCTCGGAAGCGTGGAAGACGGCGCTCACCGTGCTGCAATCGACGAAACCGCCGTTCGTTCCAGAGGGAGCAGAGGCAATGACGGTTCTCGTCGAATTCCCTCCCGGTGATCCCGGCACCCCTCCCCACCGGCACTCGGGACCCGCCTTCGGCTACATGCTGGAGGGGGAGATGCTCTTCGAGCTGGAAGGCGAGCCTGAGCGGGTGATCAGGGCCGGGGAGACGTTCTGGGAGCCGGGTGGCGATGTCATCCACTACCAGGACGGCAACAACCGGACGGACTCCTGGAGCCGATTCCTCGTCACCATGTTGTGTGCGCCCGGTCAGCCCATGCTCACCCTGGTCGACGACGAGGAGCTGGCCCGACGTCAACACCTGCGAGCTCCAAGGGCTTGAACGAGACCGCAGTGCTCTTCCCAGGGCCTGCCCTCGGCCCGTCAAGGACGTGGAAACCGGGATGAGCCGGGAGCGGAGCCGGGCAGCGTCCTGTCCGGGAGGCGGGCCGGGGCGTGCTCTGATACGCCGCTGGAACGGGGTGACTTCGTTCCGTCTGGTGCTGCCCATCGAGCCGCAGTACGGTGCGAAATCGCGCGGTGCGCCAAGCGGGCGCTCCACTCGGTTCTGCTGCGTGGCGATGGCACCCGGCGGCCGATTGTGGGAGCAATGCGGCTGGCCGGGGGTGTGGAACGGCGATTTCGTTTCCTGGAGAGCCTGGCCTGGGCTGTTCTTTCCCGGCATGTGCTGGGAGGGTGGAGTCACATTCCCCGTGCCGCCCCATCAGGTTGCCATCACCGTCAAGGGCAGTGCACCCGCGTCGGCCGAGCCCCGCCCTGAACCGGTCACCTACCCCGAACGGTCCGCCGATGACGATGACGACATTGATCCCTACGTGCCGAGCTTGTGGTAGCCGACCGCGCATATGTACGGCGAACCTCGCTGGGTGCACGTCGACATCGGCCAAGAAGACGAAGGCGGGCAAGTTGGACCGTCTCGTCGTACCTGAACAGTTCGGTCCGGGGCGTGCGTGCATCATCGGCCTCGGTACTGGTGGGCTCTCCTATTCAACTGTCGCCGGTTCCCCGAGGAGTCCAGCCCGCTGGCGACCTTGCCTGATCCGCTGAGGCGTATCGGCTCCAGGTTCCGCCGGTCTCGTTGTGGAGGCGGCTGGTGGTCTTGTCGTGGTAGCCGAGAGCGTCTGCGACGACGGGTGCGGGAAGTTCGAGAAGTTGCTGCCGGACGGCGGCGCCGCGAGCGGCGGCGATCGGGATACCGGCCTTGCTCAGGAGCGCGGACAGGTGGCTGGTCGGTCCCACCGGGGAAGAGCGAGCGAGACGCCGGGGTGGTGGCGGTGTTGCTGTAGGCCTTGTCCGCCGTGAGGCTGTCAGGCTTTCTGCGCGGCCTGCCTGGCCCGATGCGTGGGACGCGGATCTTCTCCAGCACGGGCTTGAACTGCGTGCAGTCCGCCCGCTGTCCTGATGTGACGATCAGGGAGCGCGGACGGCAGCGGCCGTCCGCGCTCAGGTGGAGCTTGGTGGTGAACCCGCCCCGCGAGCGGTCCAGGCCCTCACCTCCAGCACCACCTCCACCAGGCGGGCGACGAGGCTCTGCCACTGCGTTTCGCCCTGCTGTTCTGCTGCTGCATTCCCCATTGAGGCGGGGTGGTTCGGTGCGGGCGCCGGCGGCGTGCTGATGCGCCCGCACGATGGTGGAGTCGACCGAGATGTCCCAGTCGATCTCACCAGCCGCGTCGGCCTCGGCCCGGACCTGCTGGAGCAGGCGTTCCCAGGTTCCGTGGGCCGACCACAGGCGTGTGAAGCAGGCCGCCGCGAGGTGCTCACCCCGCCCCTGCCGAAATCGGCGACGACCGTCAGCGGTTCACCGACGCCCGCGGCCTCAAGGCCTACGCCGGATCCGCCCCGTCACTCGCGCATCTGGCAAGAAGCACCACGTCGGTCGCCGGATGGTCAAGAACGACCGGCTCAACCACGCCGGCTGCCTATGGGCCTTCTCCGCCCTGCGGTCCTCGTCCGGAGCCGAAGCCCACTACCGCCGCCGACGTGAGCAAGGAGACTGGCACGCCGCGGCCCAGCGGCATCTGTTCAACCGCATGATCGGCCAGCTCTACCACTGCCTCCAGACCGGCGAACTGTTCGACGAGCACATCGCGTTCCCCTCCCAACTGGCTGCGATTGCTTGACAACTTGGCATCGTGAGATGTCTACCTCGACGACCGCTGGAGCGAGGGATGCACGAACGCCTGGAAGCTCTAGGAGGAGATCGCGCCCCTCGGCTACAAAGGCAGCTACCAGCGTGTCCGCGCCTACCTGCACAAGAAGCGCACCTCGCCACGGCAGGTGACCGCCCGTCCTCCCTCACCGCGGACGGTCGCCGGATGGATCCTCCGGCACCCGGACAACCCAGCCTCCATACCCTCGCCGCAGGCATCAACCGTGATCGCGATGCCGTCATCGCCGGCCCCACCCTGCCCTGGAACTCCGGCGTCGTCGAAGGCCATGTCAACCGGATCAAGATGCTCAAGCGTCAGATGTTCGGCCGAGCCGGTTTCAGCCTGCTACGCAAGCGCGTATTGCTGGCCACCTGATCAACCACCCGGCTCTCGGTGATAGGACTTCCCTCTACGGAAAAGATGATGAGGGGGCGACAGCGTGGACGCAGAAGTAGCGATCAGCCTGATCCGCATGGCCGCTGCAGACTTGACCATGGAACCCTGGCAGCGTCCCGCGGACGCTTACCTGGTCCAGTTGGGCCTGGACGCTCTCATGGCCGACATCGAGGCTCCGTCGCTTCCCCTGCTGGCTGGGCTCGCGCGCGGTGAGTACCCCCAGGCCCGCGAGCTGTTCAATCTTGTGCTGGAAGAGTTGGGTCTGCTGCCGCTGGCCTCGGAAGATCTTGCCAAGGCGCGATGGACCGCAGCCCGTTGGTGGGCGGGCCAGATCGTGGCATGCCAACTCGATCCCGTACACGGAGCCAAGCTGATCTTTCAGGAGTCTGCAGCAGAACTCGGCTACCCCGACGCGCTGCAACCCGTCGTTGATCTGGTGATAGCACTCGACCTGCTGGACGATCAACATCCGGACCAGCACGTGCGCGACCAGATCAGCTCCGCGGCGCAGGACTTTCTCGCCATAGAAGCGCACCGGAACCACAGCCGTTGAACTACGTCGCATGACCCACCGTGACCCGTTCACGGAAAGTGAGCCAGAACCATAACTCACTAACAAAGCCAGTCGGGGTGATCTCGACGTCTGTGAAGCGAGCCCCTTCCAGCTCGCGCCCTTCGGCGCTGTTCGTCCGGTCCACAACACTGGCTGCTCCCAGATGCCAGCCGCCTTCCTCGTTCACCTCGCCGGTGACTCATCGGGGTCCGCCCGACGAGCTCCATGCCCGCCGGCATCCACCCGCGGTGGAGGTCGCCATCTTGCGCTGATGGGGCCGCCTTTCTTTGCGCCGGAGCCAAGGGAACGCGTGTGCCCAGGGTCTGTGTGTAGCTCCGCGGCCGCTCAGCGATCGAGTGGCTGTTGGCTTAAACAGTCCTGGCGCCATGATCGACATCGTTTGTTCATCTGAAAGTCGCCAGAATCATGCCCGGGAGGCGCCTGTTATGGAGGAAAGGGATGCATTGTCGGGTTTCAGATTCCGCATCTACAGAAAGTCAGCCACCATGGCCGAATTCCTGGCAGCCGTAGCGATGAAGATCGCTGTTGCCCTTGCAGAGGCAATCATCCTGCGCCTCGTGTGGGAGCTGTGGGCCACTTGCTCACGCTCCATACGCACGGGCTTCGTCGTACCGGCCGCCGTGTAGCCATCCGGCGCTCGGCAAGTCTTACCACCACCGGGCGCCGCACCTCCCGTGCGCTAGGACGTCCTACGGCTGGGCGTCTGCGTCACGCCTATCCTTCCGGCCGCTGCGCAGCAGCCAGGTGGCACCACCGACGGCCACGGCGACCGGCCATTCCAGAGCCCCTGTCACGGTCAGGGCACCGAGTCCTCCGTAGAACGCGAGATCCTTGGGAAGCCGTCCGAGATCGTTCTCCGCGTTGAACTGATCCAGCGGCCCGATGAAGAGCGGGCCCCCTGGTGAGGCTGGTCCTACCGCGAGGGATCGCCCTGCGCTTCTACCTGGTGGCCCTGTTCGAGGCCCAGTGCCGACTGGGCGCGAACGAGCCAATGGTCGTCGACCGAGCGCCGCGCGCCGCCGGTCGACGCGTTGGGCGGGGCGGACGCCGCGATCGTCGTCACTGAGTGGCCGGAGTTGCGTGAGGTTCCGTGGGGCGAGGCCCTTGCGGGCATGGCCCGTCCGGCCTGTTCGACGGCCGGAATCTGCTCGACCCGCAGGCGATGAGCAAGCTCGGCTTCACGTACCTGAGCGTGGGGCGCGGGACGACGGCGATCTGAGCGAGGCAGCGAGACGGCGGGCCCCAGGGGTAGAACCTGGGGCCCGCCGTCGTGTGGTGCGCCTACTGGGGTGCCTTGATCCCTGAGCGCTCGACCACCTGCTCGATATGCTCGGCGAGCAGGACCGTGATGTCGGGCGGGCGGGCGTCCTGTGCGTGCAGGTGCGCGACGGCGAGCAGCGCGCCGGGAGTGGAGGGACCAACCATGAAGTCAGTCGTCCTCTGGCGCGTCCGGGTCACGTAGCGGCCGCATCCCCCGGGCAGGTCCGGCAGGTAGAAGGAGTAGCGGCCGAGCATGTTGATGTGGTCCCCGGCCGCCGCCGCTGGTGCTCCATGGAGCACTGCGGCAACTGCTACAAGGTCAGGGCGCTGCGCGCCCGCCACACCGAGGAAGGATGACCGTCATGCCCACAGGACTCACCAAGGACGCCGGCTGGCAGATCGGCGTGTCCCGCACCCTGCCCCACCCCGCAGCCATCGTCTGGGACTTCATCAGCAGCCCTGAAGGCATCGCCCTCTGGCTCGGCCCCGGCGCGGTCCTCACCCCGGAACCTGGCACCCCCTACCGGACGACCGAAGGAGTGGCGGGCGAGGTGCGCGGCTACCGCCCCGCAGACCGCATCCGCGTCACCCACGGCACCACCACGGTCCAGGTCGCCCTCACCCCCGCAGCCGACGGAGCCCCGACGATGCTCCGTTTCCACCAGGAGCACCTGGCAAGCGCTGAAGAGCGCGAACGGCAACGGGCGCACTGGCAGTGCGTCATGGACCAGGTCGCTACCGCCCTCGACCGGCAGTGACGACGGCATCGACTCGAAGCCGCGCGGTGGCCGGGCACAGTGACAGCCCTACGCGCGGCAAGGGCTCCGCACCGCGGCCCGAGCCACCCGAGTCGACTGGGGTCAGGATCGCCCGGCCCGGCACTGTCCGGGCACCTCCACGACGGAACCCGTATGTCCGTGGCGGTCTGGGCGTGGGCGTGGTGCTGCCGCCGGCGCGTGAACGCCGTGTGCGGGCGGCAGCACCACGGGCCGGGTCAGTTCGAGGGCAGGACCTTCCAGGAGCCGGTGCCGGTGCCGCGGTCGGTGTAGTGGCTTGTGACGACGTCGTACTTGGCGCCGGACTGGTTGGCGCCACCGTTGGTGTCGAGGAACCCGCCGTTGGTGGACCCGTAGTCGTTCAGAAGATGCACGATGTCGTCGGTGCGGATCCGGCCGTCCGTGGGCGAGGACGTCTTGCCGAAGATGTGCCACTTCCCCGTGCCCGGGCCCCGGTCCTTGGTGGCGGTGGCCGACACCATGTACTTGGCGCCGCTCTTGGTGGAGACGCCGTTGGTGTCGAGGTAGGTGCCGCTGCCGTACTGGTTGACGAGGTAGATGACGTCGCCGCTCGTGACGTGCGTACCGGCCGCCTTTCCGGTGGCGGAGACGACCTTCCACACCGACGTTGCCGGCCGCGGCTGTTCGGGGTCTGGTTGGTGTTGACGTTGTACGTGGCGCCGGCCTGGCTGGAGACGCCGTTGGTGTCGAGGTACCCGCCGTTACCTCCGTACTGGTTCTGCAGCAGGATGTTGCTGCCGTAGGTCAGGCCGGTGCCCGCGGCATCAGCGGCCGAGGCGGTGAACGAGCCGGCAGTGGCGGCGAGAACTGCTGCGGTGGCGCCGACGGCCAGGCGCTGCTTCACGGTACGGAACACAACTTCCCTTTCATCGCTGTGTGTGCGTGCATGCGCACGTTAAGTGATCTTCGTGAAGGTCGGAAGCCTCCCCGGGAGTGAACCACTTTCGAGTCGGCCCGAGGCCCCACTCTTTCGAGTGGCCTGCCGAGCGTCCGTCAGGTCGGTGGCCTGTTCGGCGAGGCCTGGCTGGGCGTCAAGGTCGCGCCCGCTGTCTGGTGGCGAGGCAGAAGGCCCAGCTCGTTCCGGCAAGCTGCGACTCGTCCCCGTCGCCGGCTCCGTCGCCGGCGCCGTCTTCGGCGGGCTCCTCCTCGGCGCGATCCCCGGCATCGTCCTCATCCCCGGCCTCGCCCTGATCCCGCTGATCTCCGCGTTCAAGACCGCCCGCCACGCAGCCCCGGCCAAGACCACGGCCTGACCCTGACACACGTCACGGACAGCACCGCGACGCATCACCCCAGGTCAACAGCCATCCGTTCAATTCAGTGGTCGGTAAACTCGACGACTCCCATGAGGCATGCGCGCACACCATCTTTCACAATGGGATGCTGCTCGTCCGCGGCACAGTTGAGGCCCGAGGCCCGAGGCGCACCGTGGTCGGGCAAATGGTCTGGGACCTCGATGAGCTCGCCGCGGCCCGCCGCGACCACGGACCGCAGGCCGTCCTCGACCTCCTCGGCCGCCACGAACCCGCACCCACCCCCGCCCTGCCAGCCGACACACCCGCCCGGACGCTCACGAACGGGACCGCGGGAGCAAAGGTCCACCCGTACGCGGACCTCCAGCCCGCCGGTACCCGCTCCGCTGACTTCACCCGACTCGGCCACACCAGCCCCGGCAGCGCCGGATGACGACCAGCCCGCGCACCATGATGCGCATCTATTTTCACCTCCAGGAGCCGGACGAGGAGCTGTACGAGAAGCTCCTGGCCCTCCTTGAAGGCATCACCCCGCGCGTGCAGCCGCACTCCGCGGACTGGTCCGCCGACGTCGACCTCACCGGCGCCCTGCGGTATTGGGACCGCGACGCCGAAGGACTTGCCGCAGTCATCCGGCTGCGCGCGCTCGCGCTGTATGGGGTCCAGTCGAGTGCGGGTGTCGGGCCGTCGCGGATGGTCGCGGCGATGGCGGCCGCGCTCTCCCCGCCTGGCTCTGTCACGGTTGTCGGTGACTCCCCGTACGACGTCGCCGTGTTCCTGCGACCTCAGCGTGCGGCTTCTCTGCCGGGAGTTGGCCCCGCGGCGGCGCGATCCCTGTCCCGGTACGGGATCTACAGCATCGGCGACATCGCGGACACTCCGCTTACCACTCTCCAGCGGCTTCTTGGCACCGCCGCCGGCCCAAAGGCCCACGACCGTTCCCACGGCCGAGACGACCGCCTCGTCGTCACACGGGCCGCTCCTCGGTCGGCCTCCGCCGAGCATCGCTTCGACGTAGACGCGCTCAGCCCCGACGCGCACCACGAGGCCGTCCTCGGCCTCGTCGACCAAATTGGCGCCCGGATGAGGTCCGAGAACAGCGTCTGCTGCGCGATCACCCTTGCCGTCCGCTACGCCGATCGCACGCACACCACCCGCACCCGGACCCTGAGCGAGCCTACCGCCCACTTTCCCGCTCTCGCGGACACCGGCCTTGCCCTACTCGCATCCCTCGGCCTGCAGCGGGCCCGCGTCCGGGCGATCTCTGTACGAGCCGAGCGGCTACAGCCCGCCGAGACCGCCACCCATCAGCTCACCCTCGACCCCACCGACGAGCGGACACGCGACCTCGAAACCGCCATCGACCGTGCCCGAGCCCGATACGGATTCCGCGCCGCCGGACCCGCAAGCACCTACCAGCGAGCCAACTGACCTCGTGCGGCGCGGTGCAGTGGGTTCAGGCGCGCGGCTGGTCGACCACGATGTCGCGGCGGTCATCCCCCTTCCGCCCACCGCCCACGCGTCACGTCATATTTACGCAATCTGGAAATTGTGCCGTTATGCTGCCGCCGATTCGCGATAGACGGCTCGCTCGCCGTGGCGGCTGGAGGAAGGGCGGAACGTGCGGAACGCGGATACGGCGGCAGACGCGCCCAGGACCGGGGCGCGGCTCGTTCGGTTCGGACGGCATCCGGTGAGGTGGCACACCGCTCTGCTGACTGTGTGGACGGCCCTCTGGTTCGTCGTGGCCGATCGCCACGGCGCCGTGTCCTGGCACTATCTGAGAACCGGTGAGGAGCTGCTGTTCGGTGAGATTCCGGGCGGCGGCCTCGGGCTGTACGCCAACCACCCCGAACTGCAGATCGGCCCGGTCAGTTTCGTGGTCGCCGGCCTGTTCACGCCGTTCCCCGAGGCCGTGGGCGAGAAGCTTGCGGACGCGTTCATGTCGGGCCTCGGGCTGTACATGCTGGTTCTGGTAGGTCGCACTGCTGCCGACCACTACCGGGGCACCGGACTGAACCACCGGCATCTCCAGCAGCGCGTACTGGTCGCCGGGGCCGCCTTCATCCCCATGTGGGTGGAGGTCGCGGTGCGCTTCGGGCATCTTGACGACGTGCTGGCGCTGTTCTTCACCACCCTCGCCGTGCGCGCGCTGGTGCGCGGCAACGCCACCGCCGTCGGGGTCCTGCTGGCCCTGGCCGTTGACTCCAAGCCCTGGGCGGTGGGCTTCCTGTCGCTGCTGCTGGCGCTGCCCCGGTCGGTACGGCTGAGGGCGGGCGCTTGGGTGGTCGGGCTGGTGGCTGCCGCCTGGCTGCCGTTCTACCTGACCCATCTGGACACCTTCGCTGCGGCGCACTTCACCATCCCCAACCAGCCGGATTCCGCCCTGCGCTGGTTCGGCGTGAACGACCCGGGCACCCCCTGGTGGGACCGCCCCGCGCAGATGACCCTCGGCATGGCCCTGGGCGCGCTCGCGGTGCGCAGGCACCGCTGGGCCGCTGTGGTGGTGCTGGCCGCCGACGCGCGGATCGTGTTGGACCCAAGCGTGTACACGTACTACAACGCCTCGGTCCTGCTCGGCACGCTGATCTGGGACTCGATCGGTCAGCGGCGGCTGGTGCCCTGGGTGAGCTGGATCGCCCTGATCTCTCTCTACGGCAGCACCCTGCTGGTCCCTTCCGACTCCGCGCGGGGCCTGATCCGGCTGGCCTTCGCGGTCGGTTCCGTCCTGTACGTCCTGTGGTGGCCACAGCGCACCCTCCGCAGCCGACGCGGGCCGACCGTTTCCGCCGGCCCGTCGGCCGAGCAGGATCCGGTCGCACCGGTTCCCGGCGTGGGGTCTGTCAGGCGGGTATTTCCGGGGCAGCGGCCTCGGTCGGACGGTCAGGCGCGGTCGGTCAGTTCGTCGGCGTACACCAGCGGCAGCGGCTGAGGTTTTCACGTACTGCTGGCAGTTGCACCGACCCGCACACCACCAAGGAGAACCGGCCCGCCGAGGACACGTTCCACTCCGTCCCGTGCGACCACCACGCACACGCGGACACGGTGGGCGCCGTGAACGTTCTGCGGGCCGGGCTGGTCCGTCGCGAAGCCCGACCGGCATAGAGAGAAGACCCCCACCTTCGAGGCGAATTCCAGGAGTCACTACGACGGCTACGGGTAGGGAAGGCGACGGTGAGCGGCTCACCGTCGCCGTGGTTCAGCCCCGCTGCCCGGGGACCGTCCTGTGGAAGCCCCCTGAGCCGAGCTTTTCGAACCGCTCCTGGACGTTGGCCGCGAACGCCTGCTGGTCGCTGCCAGGATAGGACTGGCCAGTGATGCTCATGGCCACCGTCAGTACTCCGCTGATGGGTGCGCCAGGTGACGTGCGGACCGGAGTGCAGAGGAAGCTGAAGTCCTGGGGCGAGGGGGAGTCGTACGTGTTGATCGTCACCCTGGGGAGGGTTGTGGGCCGACCGGCCCGGAAGGCCTCGTCCATCGCGTTGAAGACACCGAGGGACTCGAGGCCGGGCAATACCTGCCGGCCCTGGCTGAACTGAGGAACCATGCCGAAGGCCGCGCCCTGCTTGCCGTTTGCGTAGCGCAGCACGTGCTTCGGGCCCTCGGTCAGCATGATCGGGAAGGGAGCGCCGTCGAAGACGGCGAAAAGCTCTTGTTGTTGGGCCAGGAGACTGTCACGCAGCTTGAATTCGGACAGCAACGTCTGGGCGAGCTCCTGCATGCCCTCCTTCAGCTTGCGGTCCCAGGTTCGGGCCACCGTGTCGGCCACGCACACAGTGCCGAGGATCATGCCCGAATTGTCCAGGAGCGGGGTGCCGAGGTAGGAGCGCACGCCCATGTCGTTGACCAGTGGGTTCCCTCTGAACCGTGGGTAGTCAAAGACGTCGTCCAGGGCCAGTTGGGACCCCTGGGCCACCACGTGGGGGCAGAAGCCGTAGTCCGCTGGCGCCTCGCGGGCCAAGTTGCTGAGGTCGAAGACTATGCCCCGGCTCTCGGTGTTCGCCTTGTCGTCGGGCGATGCGGGTGGGACGTACATCCCACGGAACATCTGCCGCTCGTCGTTGATGAAGTTGACCATGGCCAGGGGGGACTGGGTGAAGCTGGCCGCCAGTCGTGCGACTCGGTCGAAGGTGGCCTCGGCCTCGACGGTGTTGAGGCCAAGAATCTGGAGCCGAAGCCTCCGCTGCTCGGCCGCGAGCCGGGACTGATCAGATGTCAGGGGATCCATGTGTCCAGATGAAATCAGAGTCCACGAGCCATAGTTCGCCCGCGCTGGAATCTTTTTCGTATCACTTTTTGCAGCCGCATCGTATCCGGGTCAGTATGAATCCCCTCCGGTCGCTTCCTGGCGTGGTGGCACCCCGTTACATAAGCGGCGGTTTTGGGTAGACCCGGCAAGGCGATGCATCCGAAGCGATCACTTCCCGCCAAATCTCGACCCAGGAGCGAGCGGTATCGCTTCCGCATATGACAATCAGGCGAGGGGAAGGCTTGCCTCCGGCAATGGCGTGTGTGCTTGACGCGACATCGGTCCGCGGACTCACGTTCGCAGTCCGGGCTCGCGCAATGGTGCTGCGCTCTCCGGTCGAGGCCTGCGATTGGAGTTGTGCCGTGTACTGCGGGGAGGGAGTGGAGCACGGTGGTTTCAGTGCGGTTCGGGCTGCGAGCAAACTGCCGTGGACGTCAGTTTCAGTTCCGTCGGCAGCGCGGCGCTCCGCTCGTCGCCGCGTCAGGATCCACCGCCTCGACGGCGACCCCACAGCCGCGTTCCGGCGCCCTTGCCCGCACGCCACTGGTCACCCGCAGGCCGCTGCTGCTCGCCGTGACGCAGCAGCGACGCATCCAGAACCACGATCCAGGAACTTCCTTACGGGCGGCGGCCAAACCTGCCTGCCGGGCGCCGCTTTACCCGGCCGTGCTCGGCGCCTGACCGCGTACGCAAGGCGCCGCGACAGGCGATGTGCTTGCCCGATGACGAGCCCGGTGCGGCGACGTCCAGGTTCACCTCAGTTCGTAATCCATTCACGTTTGCCCCGAGCGCGGGCTGCTTGCAGCGGTCCGACAGCGTGGCGGCAAGATCCGCATCGGCCTCAGCGGCCTCTCCTAGGAACGCAACGGTCCAACGTGTACCGAATCAGCGCATACGGACATCAGGGAATCGAAGGAGTGTTCTGTTGAACAGGTGGGACGTGGATGCACGGTCCGTGGCGGTGATCGGCATGGCCTGCCGGTTCCCTGGCGCCTCAGGGCCCGATGAGCTGTGGGACGTGCTGAGAGACGCTGTAGACGTCACCAGCGAGACACCACCTGATCGCTACGACGTGGATGCTCTGTACTCTCCGCAGGCCGGGCTGGGGACCATCGCCAGCCGCCGCGCCGGCTACGTGGACCAAATGGCCGAGTTCGACGCCGAGTTCTTTGAGATGTCCGCCACCGAGGCGGTGGAACTCGACCCGCAACAGCGGCTGCTGCTGATGACGGCGTGGGAGGCGTTGGAGGACGCCGGCCAGCGACCCGACCAGCTGGCCGGCAGCCGGGCCGGGGTCTTCGTCGGTAACGCCCGGGCGGACTTTCTGGAGATCCAGCTCCGCCAGGGCCTGGAGGGGGCGACGGCCTCGCAGCTCCGCAATTTCCGTTCGCTGCTGGCGGCCCGCCTTTCCTACGCGTTCGACTTCCGTGGACCCAGCATTGTTCTGGACACGGCCTGCTCCTCCTCGCTGACGGCCGTCCACAGTGCCGTTCAGAGCCTGCGGGCCGGTGAGAGCCGACTGGCGCTGGCCGCCGGGGTGAACCTCGCGCTCCGCCCCGACGAGGGCATCGTCATGACACAGGCCGGGGGCCTGGCCGCCGACGGCCGGAGCAAGTTCGGCGACGCGAGCGCCGACGGCCACGCGCCGAGCGACGCCGTCGGCGTCGTCGTCCTCAAGCCCCTCACCGCCGCCCTGGCCGACGGCGACCGCATACGAGCCGTCATCCAGGGCAGCGCCGTCAGCAACGACGGCCGCACCAGCGACTCGGTGCTGAACCCGTCCATGACCGGCCAGATCGAGGCGCTGCGCTGGGCCTACGAGGACGCCGGGGTCGACCCGGCCGACGTGGACTTCGTAGAGGCTCATGGGTCCGGCTCACCCGCACTCGACCCCCTCGAGATCAGCGCGCTGGGCCAAGTCCTGGGCGAAGGCAGACCGTCGGATCGGCCGCTGCTGGTCGGCTCGGTAAAGACGAATATCGGCCACGCCGAGGCCGCAGGCGGCATCGCGGGACTGATCAAGGCGGTGCTCTGCCTGGAACACAGCCAGGTCCCGCCCAGCCTTCATCTCGACACACCCCATCCCGACGTCCCCTGGGACAGGCTGCCGGTCGTCGTACCGGCCACGCTCACTGACCTGCCCGACCGGGGCCGACCTGCCATAGCGGGCATTTCCGGACAGGGATCCTCCGCCCTCAACGCCCACGTGGTGATCAGACAGGCCGACCCCCTCCCGACCGACCCCGCAGCGGCAGGCAACGGCACGCCGTACGTGCTTGCGATCTCCGCCTGTACGCCAGCAGCCCTGGACGCTCTGGCCCGTTCCTACGCCGCCTACCTCGGCCCCGACGGGCAGGGCGCCGCCTTCCGCCTGCGCGACATCTGCCACAGCGCAGCCATCCGCCGCCAGCACCACCAGCACCGGCTGGCGGTCATCGGGGCCACCCACCAGGAACTGGCGGCTGCACTCAACGGGACCGCGGGTGCATCCGAATCCGAGGCGACGCCCGCTGTCCTGGCCGGGGCCGCCGCGACCTACCGCAAGGGCGGGACGCCCGACTGGGATGAGGTGTTCGGGAAGCACAGCCGCTTCGTCCCGCTGCCCGGCTACCCCTGGCAGACCAAGCGCTACTGGCCCGGCGAGGAACAACACGAAGACGACGACGACCTGATCGCCTGGGTGCTGCGCGAGCACGCTCGCGTCCCCTTCGACGACGACTCCACACTTGACGCGATCGGGATCGACTCGCTGGCCAAACTGCGCCTGATCGTGCAACTGTCCAAGAGATCCGGCATCGAAGTCGACCCCGAGGACTTCGGGCGGCTGCGCACGGTGGGCGCGCTGCGCGAGTGGATCCACGCGCTGCAGGCAGCGGAGGCAGTCGCGCGATGAACAACCCCCAGAGCCTGTATGCGTGGTTCGACCGTTCCGCCGAGACCTTCGGCGACGACTGCACCGCCCTGGAAGTCGGCGACGACCACCTGACCTACACGGAACTGCGCAACCTGGCCGAACGGCTCGCGGCCCGGCTGGTCGCGGCGGCCGGCGGCGAGGCACCTCGGCGGGTCGGGCTGCTCGCCGGCCGCTCGGTGACCGCGTACGCCGGCTACCTCGCCATCCTCCGCACCGGCGCCGCCATCGTGCCCCTCAACCGCGAGCACCCGGCCGCCCGCACCGTCCACATAGCCAAGGCCGCGGAGCTGGACCTCATCCTGGCCGACCCCTCCGGACCGGACGCCGACTTCGGCGTCCCCCTGCTCGTCGCAGGCCCCGACGAGCCGGCCGCACCGGAAACCAAGCCGCTCCACGAACTCCCGCTCCCCGAAGCAGAACCGGACGGCATCGCGTACATCATCTTCACGTCCGGATCGACCGGCACCCCCAAGGGAGTTCCGGTCTCGCACCGCAACATCTCCACCTACCTGGCCCATGTGGCGCCGCGCTACGACATCGGGCCCGGCAGCAGGCTCTCGGGCACCTTCGACCTCACCTTCGACGGCTCGGTGCACGACCTATTCGTCGCCTGGGCGTCCGGCGGCACACTCGTGGTGCCGATGCGCAGCCAGCTTCTGTCACCGGTGAAGACGATCAACAAGCTGCGGCTCAGCCATTGGTTCTCTGTGCCGTCGCTGATCTCCTTCGCCTCACGCCTCGGCACGCTGAAGCCCGACAGCATGCCCACCCTGCGCTGGAGCATCTTCGGAGGCGAACCGCTGACGCTGGCGGCGGCCAAGGAATGGCAGGCGGCCGCCCCCGACAGCGCTCTGGAAGTCCTCTACGGCCCGACCGAGCTCACCATCTCCTGCACCGCCTACCGGCTGCCCCGCAAGCGGGCGGACTGGCCCACCACGGCCAACGGCACCGTGCCGATCGGCACCTGCTACCCGACCCTGGACGTCTTGCTCCTCAACGAAAACGGCCGGCCGTCGCACGCCGGCGAGCTCTGCATCCGCGGACCGCAGCGCATCCCCGGCTACCTGGACGCGGCGAACAACACCGGCCGGTTCCTGACCCTCGACGAAGAAGGCGCCGTCCACCCCTACGACGGAACCGGACCCCTGACGGTTCAGCACTGGTACCGCACCGGAGACCGGGTCGCCATGCACGACGGCCACTTGGTCCACCTCGGACGGACCGACCACCAGGTGAAGATCCGCGGCCATCGCATCGAACTCGGGGAGATCGAAGCGATGCTCAGGGAACAACCCGGCGTACGCGACGCGATCGTGCTCACGGTGCCTGCCGCCGACGGCGAGCCGGAGCTGGAGGCCGCGGTCACTGGCACCGACTGCACCGACCAGCAGCTGTATGCCGCACTGGGCGACCGCCTGCCGCCCTACATGTTCCCGCGCCGCATCGCGGTCATCGACCAACTGCCACTCAACCCGAACGGCAAGATCGACCGGCGTGCACTCCTCACCGAACTCGGTCGCCGTCACTGACACACGCTTTCCCAGCCCCGCGCCTGGGGCGCTCGCTCCCGTCACAAGCGCGCGTCCCGCCCCCTGCCGGAGCTGCGGCCCGCGATTGCCTCAACATGCGGCAATCGCGGCTCCCACCACCAAGTACCCGATGTCTGAGAGGCACGCAGATGTACGACGCCATAGTGGTAGGGGCGCGCTGCGCCGGATCCCCCACCGCCATGCTGCTGGCCCGTGCTGGATACCGGGTCCTCATGCTCGACCGCGCGGGATTCCCCTCTGACACCCTCTCCACCCACCTCATCCACCAGCCCGGCATCGCTGCACTCGCCCGCTGGGGCCTGCTCGAGACCGTGCACGCCTCGGGCTGCCCGCCCTTGGACCATGTGGTCTACGAAGTCGCCGACATCCGACTCGAAGGCTGCGCCAGAGGCGTAGAGGGACAGCACGCCGGATACGCCCCTCGCCGCCACGTCCTGGACGCCATCCTGGTGGACGCCGCCGTCGCAGCCGGCGTCGAGTTCCGTGAGCAGGCCTCCGTGACCGGCCTGCTTCGTGACGAGACGGGACGCGTCATCGGCGTGGAAGGCAAGCACGACGGCCGCCCCTTCACCGAACGAACCCACTTGGTGATCGGCGCGGATGGCATGCGATCCACCGTCGCGAAACTCGCCGCGGCGCCCTACATCGTTCAGGACCCTCGGCTGACCTGCGCCTACTACGCGTACTGGGACGACGTGCCAGCCGTCCTGGAGCTGTACGAGAAGCCCGGGAGCTGGGTAGCCGCCGTCCCCACGAACGACGGTGCGACCCTCGTCCTGGCCTACTTCCCTCAGTCGCGATTCGACGAAGTGCGCACCGACATGCAGCGGGCCTACCTGGAACAGATACGCACGACAGCGCCGGCCCTGTATGAACGTCTCCAGGGAAGGCGCCGTACCGAGCGCCTGCGCGGCACAGGTGAACAGCAGAACTACTTCCGGCAGGCAACCGGACCCGGCTGGGCCCTGGTGGGCGACGCCGGACACCACAAGGACTCCATCACTGCACGTGGGATCAGCGACGCGTTCTTCCAGGCGGAGACCCTCGTGCAGCGCGTGGGCGACCGGCTGGGCGGCGATGCGCACCAGCTCGACCAGACGCTCCGCGACTACGCCGAGGACCGGGATAAGGTTCTCACCCCTGGCTATGAATCCACGCTGACAGTGGCGCAACTGGCCGTGCCGCACGAGCAGCGCCTGTCCCTGCTGCGCGCGGTGCAGACGGATCGTGAGCTCACCGCGATCTATTTCGACATGGTCGCTGGAATTGAGACGATCAGCGCCCTTTACACCCCGAAGCTGCTGGCCCTGCTGTGACCGCCCCTGCAAGCGAGCGGTCGGCTTCGGGCCGGACTGCGCCCCTGCTCAGGCGGCTTCGAAGGCAGCGGCCGACCGGAAGGAATGCTGACGAGCGGGCATGCTCCTGGTACGGTTCTCCGGACCGTGATCTTTGATGACACTCTGTCAAAGCACCGATCATGGAGGAAAGTTAGGCATTTTGTACCGTCCTTTACTGCCAACAGTTTTTCGCTGCCGTACGAGGAATCAGATGCCAGGCACCCGCGACAGGCGGACCCGTCACAGGTCCGCCCCGCGCAGATCTTTGCGCTACTCGATTGCTCTGCCCCTTGTCGCTCCGGCGCTCTGCCTGACCGGAGTTTGGGGCTACACGGCTGTCGGGCTGGTGGATGAGCAGGCCCAACTGAGTGCCGATGCGGACAATGTTGCGTTCATCGGCCAGCCCGCCCACGACGTGGTGACCCGGCTACAAGACGAGCGCCGCCTGACCGCCGCCTGGCAGGCCGCGCCCAACAGCTCCTCACGCGCCGCGCTGGACAAGGCCCGGACCAGAACCGACGCCGCCGTCGAAGATTTCCGCCGGACATCCGGCGGGCATGATACGGACCAGCTCAAGAACCGGGCCGAGAAGCTGACCGAGGCACTGGACGCTTTGTCCGACCGGCGCGACGCGATCGACGCGCGGTCCCTCCATGGCGCGAGCGCCTTCCAGTACTTCACTGACACCATCGCCGACAGTATGAGCCTGCTCGCCACGGCCACCCGGACCGACGACGGCAGCCTTGCCCACCACGCCGCCGCCGCGATGTCCCTGGTGCAGCTCACGGAGAAGCTCTCGCGCGAGGACGCGCTGATATCCGGCTCGCTGCCGACAGGCCGTATGGCAGCGGCGGCCCGCACCCAGTTCGGCCAGTACGTCGCGATCCAGCAGGAGGCCCGCACCGGCCTGGACACCGCCGCCCTTCCGGCGGGCGAGGCCACCGCCTACGAAAGCCTCACCGGCAGCTCCTCGTGGACCACGATCGCATCGGTCGAAGACGCCGTGGTGTCCACCCGCGATGCGCAACTGCCCGACCAGGCCAAGCAATGGCCGGACGCCGCCGACAGAGTCGTGCGCAAGCTGCAGAACCTGGGATCGGACTCCCTCGGGAACCTGAACGAGACGGCCGAGGACCGGGCCGACGACCTCCTGCTGGGCGTCATCCTCGGGACCGTCGCCGCACTGACCGCCCTGGGGATCGGCGGAGCGCTGACCATGCGGTTCCGGCGCTCGATGCTCCAGCGGCTCTCCCGGATTCAGCAGCAGACCGAGAATATGGCAGCCGTCGGGCTCCCCAAGGTCCTCGCCCAACTCCAGCGGGGAGAGCGGGCCGAGCCCGTCGCACCGCGACCCGATGGCCGCCAGGCCACCGATGAGATAGACCGTCTCCACGCAGCGATCGAGAATCTCGGACGCGTGGCCGCGGACACCGTCGTGCAGCAGTCACTCGGCCGCGAGGGCACGGAGAAGGTCTTCGCCCAACTGAGTCGGCGTACGCAGATCCTGATCCACCGCCTCATCTCGCTTCTCGACGATCTCGAGCGCAAGCACGAAGACTCCGACCTGCTGAAAGACATCTTCAAGGTCGACCACCTCGCCACCCGCGTGCGGCGCCACTCGGAAAACCTCGTGATCCTCGGCGGGTCCCCGCCCACGCGCCGTGTGACCGCTCCCGTCTCCATCACCGATGTGATGCGCAGCGCCGTGGCGGAAACCGAGCAGTACACCCGCGTCAAGGTGAAGAACCTTCCCCCGGATCGGCGGGTCTCCCTCGCCGGCCGGACCGTCGCCGACGTCACCCACCTCCTTGCGGAGCTCATCGAGAACGGCACCAGCTTCTCCCCGCCGGAAACCCAGGTTTTCGTCAGCGCCACGAAGGTCGCCAAGGGCCTGGCCGTCCACATCGAGGACCACGGCCTCGGGATGCCTGAGGACCACCGCTTCCGCGCCAACCACCTCCTCGCGCACCCTCCTAAGCTGGATGTCCTGTCGCTGGGGGACGACCCGCGTCTCGGACACTTCGTGGTGGCCCGGCTCGCGAAGCGGCACAAGATCAAGGTGGAGCTGCGCGAATCGGTCTACGGCGGAACGCTCGCCATTGTGTTCCTGCCATCCGAACTGCTCGAAGAGCACAAGTCCCCGCTGCTGGACCAGCTCACATCGGCCGCCTCGGCCGCCTCGGCCGCCAATGCGGCGGCCATCAACGCGCCTGTCGGGAGCGCAGCGGTCGGCATCGCAGAGGCCACCTCGCAAGTCCAACTCGTCGACCACCATGGGTATCCCGAGTACGGAGGTGCAGGTCTGTTGCCGTCCTCAGGTCATCCGGCGGCCCAGCCACCGGCTGCTGCACCAGCGGAGTGGCCCCACGCCCAAGAGCACCCAGGGCACCAGGCCAGGCAGCCTGCTCCAGCCGCGGACGACCACACACAGCCCGCGTCCCGGCCACCGACCCACCATGCGCCTCCTCCATGGGACGAGGGTTCGTCCCCGCAACGTCTCCCGAATTCATCCCCGCTACCCACCAGGGAAGCAGCGCCGCCACTGGTCGAAGATGCGTCACAACCACTGGCGACCCCCCAGGTCCTTCCACAGCGGACCCCCGGTGTGAACCTGGCGCAGCAACTGCGCAGGGAGGCAGCGTACGTGCCGGTCAAGAAGGATAGGGGCGACGAGGGCGAGATGGGCGGCCTCTCCCCGGCCGAGTCAGCTCGTACCATGATCGCCATTCAGCGGGGGCTGAAGCGGGCCAGGATCTCTGAGGCCGACGAGTCGGCTGGTGTGGACGGACAGGCTGATCCGCATGACCGTGCCGCCAACTAACTGTGAGGGAAACATTCAGTAATGACTGAGCAGGTACACGCCGCTCCCCAGCTGGACTGGCTCCTGGACAGCCTGGTGTCCCGGATTCCGGAGATCCGCTGCGCCATCGTGCTGTCCGGGGACGGGCTCCTCATCGGCAAATCACAGGACCTTCGCCAGGACGACGCAGAGCACCTGTCCGCCGTCGGGTCGGGAATGCACAGCCTCGCCCGCGGCGCCGCACGGCACTTCCAAGGCGGAGAGGTCCAGCAGACCGTCATCCAGATGGAGAAGGCATTCCTCTTTGTCACCGC
Source organism: Streptomyces sp. NPDC056231 (assembly GCF_048270745.1). NCBI lineage: Bacteria > Bacillati > Actinomycetota > Actinomycetes > Kitasatosporales > Streptomycetaceae > Streptomyces > Streptomyces sp. NPDC056231. The sequence continues at coordinate 63,544 of NZ_JBLVKW010000033.1, forward strand.
CGCCGGCACGGGAGCGAGGCTGGCCGCAATTGCCTCCGAAGAAGTGGACATCGGGATGATGGCATTCGAGATGGGCACGCTAGTCAAGCAGGTGGGTAAGTACCTCAGCGCCGCGCCGCGCGTCGAAACCTCTCCCCACGGCCACACTCAGGATGCCTGACACACGGTGGTTCGACGATGGGGAGACCGGGCGGCAAGTCCGGCCGTACGCAATAACCGGCGGCCGGACGCGCCACAGCCAGCACACCTTCACGCTGATCACACTGGTCGTCACCCGGTCCCCTCATGAGGTCGACCACGGGCCCCTGGAGCCCGAGTCAGCCGAAATCCTGGGCCTCTGCCGGGACCGCGCGGTGGCGGTCGCAGAGATCGCCGCTCACCTGGACCTACCGGTGAGCGTGGTGAAGATTCTCTGCGGGGACTTGCTCAACGCCTCGATGATCCTGGTCCAGGCGCCGCCCGGGGACACGGACCGACCGAGCGTGGAACTCATCGAAAGGGTCATGGATGGTATCCGCCAGCTCTGAGAGGATCATGCCGACAGCGTTGAAGATCCTCATCGCGGGTGGCTTCGGCGTGGGCAAGACCACCATGGTCGGCTCGGTGAGCGAGGTCCCGCCGCTGGAGACCGAGGAGCGCATCACCGCAGCGAGCGTGGGGGTCGACAACCTCGCTGGTGTGGAAGGCAAGTTGTCCACCACCGTGGCAATGGACTTCGGCCGGATCACCATCTCCCCGGAACTGGTGCTCTACCTCTTCGGCACCCCGGGCCAGGACCGCTTCTGGTTCATGTGGGACGACCTGGCTACCGGCGCCCTCGGGGCGGTGGTGCTTGCGGACACTCGGCGACTCGACGCGTCGTTCGCCGCGATCGACTTCTTCGAGTCGCGCGAGATCCCGTTTGCCGTGGGCGTCAACTGCTTCAACGGTCATAGGGACTGCACGAGCGAGCAAGTGCGACAGGCACTGGCCCTGGCCCCCTCGATACCCGTCATCCTGTGTGACGTCCGCGATCGCAACTCCAGCAAGGAAGTGATCCTTGCGGTGCTGGAAGCGGCTCGAGCACAGGCCGCCGCCCGTTTGACGCAGGTGGCGGGCTGCTGACCGCCGGCCAGGGCGCTGTTACATTGTTGGATGTGTGAGTGTCTGATGGCGCCGTCGGGGCGTGGTGGGCTTGCGCTCGGCAGCGCCGGTGATCTGGTCCCAGATGGCGAAGCGGATGGAGGCCGCAGCGCGGCGAGCGGAGAGCGTCGACCGTTCCTAACCAGTGTGCATGAGTGAGTCCTGGACCCACTGCTGCGTACCGGGCGCATCCCGAACGGTGTTGAATGCGCTGGGTTCCCGCTTTCGCGTCCCGTTCGGCGACGGCCCTCCAGGGGGCCGGTCCGTTGCGGGTGGGCGGGTTCCCTCACGCCCCCGGGCACCTGGTCCGGCCTGGACGGTCCGATGCCCCGCACGATCACTCCGGTCGTGCGGGGGCGGTGCCGTCCGACGCCGGACCGGGTGCCCGAGGGCGCGTCGTCCGATCGCGATACCGGCGGCATCGTGACGGGACATGGTGCGGTGCGGGGTGGCCAGCGGCTTCTGCCAGTGCTGGGCACCCCACTGGGAGGTGTAGGCGGGATCGACCGCGATGATCGCGAGGCCGTGTTCGGCGGCCATCGACACCAGCCGGGCCTTGAGCTTGCCGGTCGGGATGCCCGAGATGAGCTGCCGGAACCGTTTGCGGCGGCCGTGCTTCTCCCGGGTCTTCTCGGTGGTGAAGTCGAGGTCTTCGATACCGATCGCGGCGACACCGGCACGCACCGCCCAGTTGATCAGGCGGGTCAGCGCGTGGCGGAGCTGTGCGTCGCGGTGACTGGCGGTCCCGGACAGGTCGTAGGGGAAGCGGCGCGGGTCTCCGATGGGATTGCCGTGCGGGTCGAGCCGGTAGGCGGCGAAGTGGTCGGCGTTGGTGTCGACGCCGATCATGCCCCGGGCGCGGGCGGTCTCCAACGGGATGGTCTTCACGACGGGGCGCTGCCAGGATGCGGTGAGGTACCAGCGACCGCGCTGGGTGTCGAGGTGGATGCGGTAGGCGACGGCCCGGTTCGCGGTGATGCGGTCGGCCCACTCCGTGCCCCGGTGCGCGAACGCCACGGTGGAGGTGAGGACGTACCGGCCGTGCTGGGCATTGGCCAGGTGCGCGAGCGGGGCAGGCAGCTTGATGCTGACCTCGCCGTCCGGGGTGACGCGGATCGTCTCGTTCCCGAACCGCTTCCCCGACTCACCATCCGCCCCGATGAACCAGCGCTCCGCCTCCCACCGTTGCCGCCACTGGCCTTCGGTGAGCTGGGCCTGGGCGAGGTGGTGGCGGGTGTTCAGGAGACGTCTGCCACCCCGCACCACCCGCACCCGCCCGGCCTGCCACTCGGCAACAACAGTGGCGTGCCGGTCTTCCAGCATCGCGAGGCGACGAGATTTGCGGAACCACTCGCTCTTCGACCGGTAGCCACCCGCCGCGCGCTTGGTGCCTTTCTCCCCGATCGGGAGGGACAGGCGGTGCCGCAGCATGTTGATCCCGGCTGCCAGCTTCTGGATATGCGCCGCCTGGCAACGGCGCGCGAGCGCCCACTGATCGTGCGTGGCCTTGGTGATCGCACCCGCGATCCGCGACGACGACAATGCCGTCAGCTCCCGCTTACGCGCCGCCCACGTGTCCGCACCGTGCTCCAGACCGTCCGCACAGCGAGCCTTGAGATCACCGGAGGCCAACGCACCCTGATGCTCGCCGACCGCACGCAGCACCCTCTCGTCCTGGGGGGTGAGGTTCTTGAGGCGGTCTCGGACCGCCACCCCGCAAGGCCCGGGCACCACGAAGGACACGGCCAACTTCCGCACACCACCCACCACATCACCCCCGCCCTCAAAGGCCAGACACCTGCTGTCCAGCCCAACGAGCAGCAGCCGGCAAGGTCACCCATTCGACCCCAGAACTTCAGTTCCCACCCCCACCAACCCACCGACAGGACTCACTCCCGCACACCACCACTCACTTCAGCTCAGCAAACCGACAGCAGCTCACAACCCCTGTCCACCGCGCGCAGCTGCTCCCAGTCGACCTCCGGGTGCGCGGCGACCACCGCGTCGACGGACGCCATGGTGTGGAGCGCGACGTCGACGGTCCCGGCCCGGCTCGTGTCGAAACGGACCCTGATCGACTGCGGTGAGCGAACCCGACCGAGCCGCACTACGTGGCCCGAGGCCACCTGCCGTCGCCCCCAGCCGCGCGAACCGCACTGACTTCGCCGGCACCGGGAGCACGGACCGCGGGTGAGGCATGTTGGACGGCCGCATCTTGGGCAACTCTGGAGTGAGGTTCCCCCGTGGTGTGCAGTCCGTGACAGCGTGCAGCCATGCGATGCTTCACCATCGGGTACACCGCTGTGGGGACGCCAGGGGCGACATCGAACATAACCGCCCACAACAATGAGGCGTCCTGCGCCCGCATCGCTGAAGAGGTCAACCGCACGGGCCAGTAACGACTGTCAACCTGACGATGCTCTGCAATGAGCCTTTTCCAGCCTGGCGTGCAGGCACGGTGGTTGGGCTGATGGGCAGGTGATGGGACAGCCAGAAGAGGTCTCAGCAGCCTGTGGTCATGGGGTGGGCGTCGCAGTGGAATGCACGCCGGGTGTCGGAGAGGCGGACGGCGGGGGATAGCTCGGGTGCAGCGAGGGGGGACAGCGGGGCCATGTCCATAGCGGTCCCGGCGAACAGGTGAAGCTGGCGAACAGGGCGGGTGGTCGATCAGCCGGGCCGCTGTCCGGTCTCGTGTCCTCGGGTTGCGGGCAGGTTGGAGCTCCCCCTCCAGCGAGGTTCTGCCGGCCGGCGACGGCGACCGGGTCGAGGTAGTCCCGCCAGTGGGTCATCTCGCGCGCAGGTTCCGTCCCGCTGCCGGCGCCGGAACAGGTCGTAGACCCGGTCCCGTCCCCGCCGACGTCGACCGCCTCTGGCAGGCATACCTGCGGTGATTCGACATCGAGCACACCTTCCGCCTCTTCAAACAGGCCCTCGGCTTGGACCTGCCCGAAGATCCGCACCCCGGAAGCGGCCGACCGCTGGACCTGGCTCATCCTCGCCGCCTACACCCAGCTCCGTCCCGCCCGCCCGCTGGCAGCCGATCTCTGACGGCCATGGGAGAAACCGAGCCCGCCGGACAGGCTCACTCCCGCCCGCGTCCTCCGCGATTTTCGGCACATCCGCCCGAAGACCGCCTGCCCAGCCCAAGCACCGAAAACCGCCCGCCCAGGCCTCGGACGCCCCCCAGGCCGCACACCCCAGGCCACGACGCGAGCCGCTCTCGCGCACCCTCCAGACTGGCCAGGACGGTGACGGCGGCGGGCGCCGCTGTCGTCGGTCCGGCCCGGTACCGGCTGTGCCGGCGGGTGGGTGATGGCATTGCGGCTCCTTCGGACACGAAATCTTCTGTCGCAGCGGTGCGGCTCATGCGTCGCGGGTGAGACGGATGGTGTCGCGGTACCACTCGGCGCTGTCCTTGAGCGTCCGCTCCTGCGTGTCGTAGTCGACGCGGACGATGCCGAACCGCTTGTCGTAGCCGTAGGACCACTCGAAGTTGTCCATCAGCGACCAGGCGAAGTAGCCCCGGACATCGGCTCCTTCGGCGCGGGCGGCGGCCACGGCGGCGATGTGGTCGGCGAGGTAGGTGGTGCGGTCGGCGTCGTGGATCCGGCCGTCCTCGGAGACGGTGTCGTCGAAGGCGGCGCCGTTCTCGGTGATGACGGTCGGAATGCCGTAGTCCTTCTCCAGCCCCACCAGCAGGTCGGTGAGGGCAGTGGGGGTGATCTCCCAGTCCATGGCCGTACGCGGCAGATCGCGCTCCACGCCACGGGTGACGGGCAGGCCGTCGGCGTCCAGCGGGGAGCCGTCCTCGGTGACGCCGGAGAAGAGCGTGCCGCGGTAGAAGTTGACGCCGAGGATGTCGATCGGGGTGGAGATGATCTCCAGGTCGCCGTCCTGGGCCGGGAGTTCGACGCCGCGCAGAGCGAGGTCGGCGACGACGTCCTCGGGGTAGGTGCCCTTGACCAGCGGGTCCAGGTAGAGGCGACGGCCGAGCCCGTCGGCGCGGCGGCAGGCCTCGGCGTCCTCGTGGCTGTCGGTCTCGGGTGTGGCGGTGCCGAGGTTGAGTGTGATGCCCAGTTCGAGCTCGTTGCCCCGGGCGGCGGCGGTCTCACGGATGTACCGGGAGGCGAGCCCGTGGCCGAGGAGGAGGTGGTGGACGGCGTGGATCGCCTCGCCGAAGTTCGTACGGCCGGGGGCCTGGCTTCCGTACGCGTATCCGAGCATCGCGGAGCACCAGGGCTCGTTCAGCGTGGTCCAGTGCCTGACCCGGTCGCCGAGCGCGTCGTAGGCGAGGGCGGAGTACTCGGCGAAGCGGTAGGCGGTGTCCCGGGCCGGCCAGCCGCCCGCGTCCTCCAGCTCCTGGGGCAGGTCCCAGTGGTAGAGCGTGATCCAGGGAGTGATGCCCTTCGACTCCAGCTCGTCGACCAGGCGCTTGTAGAAGTCGAGTCCCTTTGCGTTGGCCGGGCCGCGGCCGCCGGGCTGGATGCGCGGCCAGGCGAGCGAGAAGCGGTACGTGTCGACGCCCAGGTCCGCGATCAGTTGCACGTCCTCGGGCATCCGGTGGTAGTGGTCACAGGCCACATCGCCGCTCTCACCGCGGACGACCATGCCCGGCACCCTGCAGTACGTGTCCCAGATCGACGGGGTTCTGCCGTCCTCGGCGGCCGCTCCCTCGATCTGGTAGGCGGCGGTGGCAACGCCCCAGCGGAAGTCGGCGGGCAGACCGTGGACGGGCTCGGCGGCAATCTCGCGGGCGTATCCCTGGGGGATGACGAGGTTCATGGTTCTCCTGTGGTGTGCGTGGGTCGCTACGAGCGGGGGGTGGCGGTGGCCGGCGTGGGCTGATGGAGCCAGCAGGCCACTGTTCGGGCGCCGTCACCGTCCGGTCGGGCCAGGACCGGCACCTGGGTGGCGCACGGATCGAGCGCCTTGCCGCAGCGGGGGTGGAAGGCGCAGCCGTCCGGCATCGCCGACAGATGCGGGGGCGAGCCGGGGATGCCGGTGAGTTCGCGGCGGGGGCCGTGCAGCGCTGGGAAGGAGTGCAGCAGTCCGTCGCTGTAGGGGTGGCGGGGGTCGCGGTAGATGTCGGAGGCACCGGCCTCCTCGACGATCCGGCCGCCGTACATGATCGCGATACGGTCCGAGAACTCGATCAGCAGCGAGATGTCATGGGTGATGAAGACGACGGAGAAGCCCAGCTCCTCGCGGAGCTTGACCAGTTGGCGCAGGATCTGGCGCTGCATGACGACGTCCAGGGCCGTCGTGGGCTCGTCCATGATGACGATCTCGGGCTCCAGTGCGAGCGCCATCGCGATCATCACGCGTTGCCGCATGCCGCCGGAGAGCTGGTGCGGGTAGGCGGAGAGCCGGTCCGCCGAGATGCCGACCAGGGACAGAAGCTCCACTGCGCGTGCGGTGCGTTTGGCCCGCTTCATCTCCGGGCGGTGGGCCTTGAGCACGTCGGTGAGCTGGCTGTGGACCGTGTGCACCGGGTTCAGGGAGTTCATCGCGCCCTGGAAGACGATCGACAGCTCCTGCCAGCGGAAGGCACGCAGTTCGGGGGCGGTCAGGGTCAGCAGGTCGAGTGCTTCGCCGTCGCGCTGGTGGTAGTGGACCTCGCCGCCGGTGATCACTCCGGGCGGGGAGAGAAGCCGGGTGACGGCGTACGCCAGGGTGGACTTGCCCGACCCCGACTCGCCGGCCAGGCCGAGGACTTCGCCGCGGTGCAGGGTGAGGTCGATGTCGCGCAGCGCGTGCACGGCGTCGTCGCCGGTCCCGTAGTCCACGTGGAGTCCGCTGATGGTGAGGACGGGCTCGCTCATGGGCGGGTCTCCTTCTCAGGGGTGCCGGGACGTGCCACGGGGGTGAAGCCGACCCGCATCCGGACCTTCCGGGACGCGCCCGTCTCCGTACGCAGCCGTGGGTTGACGAACTCGTCGATGCCGAAGTTGATCAGGGCGAGGGACATGCCGAGCAGGGCGATGCAGAGCCCGGCCGGGACGAACCACCACCACGCGCCCTGGGCCAGCGCCTGGTTGGACTGCGCCCAGAACAGGACGGTCCCCCAGTTCCAGTTGGAGATGTCGGCGACGCCGATGAAGGCGAGGGTGATCTCGGAGAGGATCGCGAAGATCACCGTGCCCACGAAGCCGGAGGCGATGACGGCCGTCAGGTTCGGCAGGACTTCGAAGAGGATGATCCGCCAGGTGGACTCGCCGGTGGCGCGGGCCGCTTCGACGTAGTCCCGGCGGCGCAGCGACAGCGTCTGCGCGCGCAGGACGCGCGCCCCCCACGCCCACGAGGTGAAGGCGATGACGGTGGCGATCAGGAGGTCACCCGTGTCGGAGACGAAGCTGGCGATGATGATGATCAGCGGCAGTCCCGGGATGACCAGGAAGACGTTGGACAGCACCGAGAGCAGTTCGTCGGCCGTGCCCCCGAGGAAGCCGGCACTGACTCCGATCAGTACGGACAGGACGGTCGCGAAGATCCCGGCGACGAAGCCGACGACCAGAACGCCGCGGGTGCCGACGAGGATCTGCGAGAGGACGTCCTGACCGGTCTGCGTGGTGCCGAACCAGTGTGCTCCGGACGGCGGTTGGAGCAGTTCGTTGCTCATGGCGTCGGGGTCGTACGGGGCGATCCACGGCCCGATGACGGCGATCAGGACGAAGAAGAGCAGGATGCCGAGCCCGACGACGGTCTTGCGGCCGCGCAGGAACCGGAATCTGCGCTTACTCGGTGCCGGGGTCTCGGTCGTGTCGAGTACGGCGACCTCGGCGGCGGTGACAGCCATGTTCCTAGGCCTCCCTTCGGGTACGGGGGTCGAGGACCATGTAGATCACGTCGGCGAGGAGGTTCGCCGCGAGGACGGAGAGCGTGATGATCAGGAAGACGCCCTGCATCAGCGGGTAGTCCTTGGCGCCCACGCCCTGGAAGAGCTGGTAGCCGATGCCCGGGTAGGAGAAGACCATCTCCACCAGCAGCGTGCCGCCGACGATGAAGCCGAGGGAGAGCGCGAAGCCGGAGATGTTGGGCAGGATCGCGTTGCGTGCCGCGTATCCGAACATCACCCGGCGCTCGGAGAGCCCCTTGGCCTGGGCCACCATGACGTAGTCCTCGCTGGACACCGTCACCATCATGTTCCGCATGCCGAGGATCCAGCCGGCCACCGCGCTGAGCACGATCGTGAGCCCCGGCAGCGCCGCGTGATACAGCGCGCTGGAGATGAACGGCCAGTCGAAGGCGGGCACCAGGGCGCTGTCGTATCCGCCCGCGGCCGGGAACAGCGGCCACTTCACGGCGAACAGGGCGATGGCGATCAGCCCCAGCCAGAAGTACGGGATGGCGGAGATGAAGGTGGTGACGGGCAGCAGGCTGTCCATCCAGGAGCCGCGCCGCCAGCCGGTGAAGACGCCGATGCCGGTACCGAGCACGAAGCTGATCAGGGTGGTGACACCGACGAGCGCGAGCGTCCACGGCAGCGACTGGGCGATCACCTCGCTGACCGGCGTCGGGAAGAAGGTGAAGGACAGCCCGAGGTCGCCGTCGAGCAGATGCGACCAGTAGTCGGTGTACTGCTGCCAGAGCGACTGCTGCTTGTCGAGTCCGAAGAGCGCCTTGAGCGAGGCGATGGCGCTGGTGTCCAACTGGCCCTGGAAGCGGGCCATGAGCGCCTGGACGGGGTCACCCGGCATCATGCGCGGGATCAGGAAGTTGATGGTGATCGCCGCCCACGCGGTGACCAGGTAGAAGGCGAGCCGTTGCAGCAGGTACTTCACTTCGCAGCCTCCTTCTCGTGGTCGCCGTCGTTGTCCGTGGTCTCCGCGCCGTCCGCGTACAGCCAGCAGGCCGCCCACTGGCCGTCCGCCAGGTCGAAGCGCGGCGGCAGTTCGGTGCGGCAGCGCTCCATCGCCTTCGGGCAGCGCGGGTGGAAGCGGCAGCCGGCCGGCGGGGCGATCAGCGAGGGCGGTTCGCCGCTGCCGGTCTCCTCCTGTTCTGCCTCGGCGACCACCCGGTCCGGGTCGGGCGCGGAGGCGATCAGCAGCTGGGTGTACGGGTGCGCGGGGCGCTGGGTGACGGTCTCGCTGTCGCCGCCTTCGACGATCCGGCCCGCGTACATCACGAGCGTGGTGTCCGCGAAGTAGCGGGCGGAGGCGATGTCGTGGGTGATGTACAGGATCGCCAGGTGGAGGCGTTCCTTGAGGTCCCGCAGCAGGTTGAGGACTCCGAGCCGGATGGATACGTCGAGCATCGAGACCGGCTCGTCGGCGAGGAGGACCTTCGGGTCGGCACCGAGCGCACGGGCGATGGCGACGCGCTGGCGCTGGCCGCCGGAGAGCTCGTGCGGGAACTTGTCCAGGTACTGCGCGGCGGGAGTCAGCTGTACCCGCTCCAGCAGCTCGGTGAGTTCGCTCCCGGTTGCCTCCCGCCCGTGGATCCTCAGCGCCCGGGTGAGGTGGTAGCGCACGGTGTGCACCGGGTTGAGCGACGCGAACGGGTCCTGGAAGATCAGCTGGACCTGGCGGACATAACTGCGGAAGGACCGGCCACGGCCTGCCTTCACCGCCTGCCCGCCCAGCCGGATCTCGCCCCCGGTGAGCGGATACAGCTGGGCGAGCAGCCGGGCGACGGTGGATTTCCCGGAGCCCGACTCTCCCACCAGCGCCGTGACGGTGGAGCGCCTCAGGTGCAGCGAGACGTCGTCGACGGCGTGGACGGTGCGGCGCCTGCCCGCGACGAGGTCGCGACCGGTACGCCGGACGGGGAAGTGTTTGGTGACTCCGTGCGCTTCGAGCACGACGTCGGTCTGATCGGTGGTGGTCATGGCCGGTCCGTTTCCCCGTACTTACTTCTTGGCGGGCTTGAGCTTCAGCACGATCTCCAGCGCGCTCGGCTGGGTGTGCTGCGGCGGGGCGTAGGGGTCGGCCTCGGTGGGCCAGCCCACCCAGTTCTTCGTGGAGTACTCGGCTCCGATGGGGGCGGCCGCCGTCGGGATCATCGGCGCCTGCTCGACCATGATCTTCTGCAGGGTGTTCATGGCGTCGGTACGGGCGGTGTCGTCGGTGGCACTGGCGAAGTCCTTGAGCGCCTCGGTCGCCTCGGTGCTCTTGAAGCGGCCGAAGTTGCCGATCTGGGAGGCCTTGCCGATGGGCTGGAGCAGCGCGCCGTCCATGATGTTCTGGTACATGTCGTAGGGGGTCGCGCCGCTGTTGGTCCAATGCAGGGTGGCGTCGAAGTTGCCGTTGGCGACGTCCGCGCCCCAGGCCTCGGCGGTCTGCGTCTTGACCTTCGCCTCGATACCGAGCTGCTTGATGTTGTCCTTGATGATCGAGAGCCCGGTGATGTAGTCGTTCCAGCCGGCCGGGTCGGTGAAGGTGAGCTTGACCGGCTTGCCGCTCGGGTCCTTCAGGACCCCGCCGGCGAGCTTGAACCCGGCGTCGGCGAGCACCTTCTTGGCCCCCTCCACGTCCGGCTTGGTGGTGGCGCTCTTGTACTCGGGCGCGAGGAACGACTCACCGGCGGGCAGGGGGATGCCGGTCGGGTTGGTGATCTCCGGGTAGAGGGTCGCCTCGGCCTGCGTGTAGATCGCGTTGCGGTCGACGACCATCGCCATCGCCTTGCGCAGCGCCGGGTTGTCGAACGGCTTGCGGGTGGTGTTGAACCACAGTCCGTGGATGCCGAGCCCGGACGGGAACCAGAGCTTGTGGTTCTTCGGGTCCTTGGAGATGAACAGCTGCTTGTAGTTCGGCATGAAGACGAACGACCACTCGACCTTGCCGCCGGCCAGCGCCGTGGTCGCCGCGCTGTTGTCGTTGTACGCGGTGTAGCGCAGCTCCTTGACCCTGGTCGCGCCCTTCCAGTACGTGGGCGTGGCGGTCAGCGTGGTGGTCTGCGGGGTGAACGTCTTGAGCTTGTACGGTCCCGAGCCGACCGGCGTCCGGTTGGGCCAGGTCTCCGGGTTCTTGACGTCCTTCCAGATGTGCTTGGGTACGATGAACTGCTGGATGATCTTGTTCTGGTTGACGTACTGCGAGTCCTGGAAGGTCAGCAGGACCTTCTTGCCCTCCACGCTGATCCCGTCGAACGGGATGCCGTTGCCGTTGAGCGCCGGGTGCTTCTTGAGCAGCTCGAAGGTGTACGCGACGTCCTCGGCGGTCAGCGGCTTGCCGTCGGCCCATTTGGCCTTGTCATCCAGGGTGAAGGTGACCTTGGTGAAGTTGAGCTCCCACTTCCAGTCGCTCGCCAGCCACGGGTCCGCCTTGTCCGCGGGCCGGATCTGGTTCGTCATCGCCAGGGGCTCGTAGATCATGAAGCGGTAGCCGAGGGTGGCACCGGCCGAGGTGGACAGGAACGGGTTGCTGTTGTTCGTCTGCGGTCCGTCCGGCTTGCCCAGGGTCAGCACGCCGGAGGCGGCACCACCCCCTTTGTTGGCACCCGAGTTGGCGGACGAGCAACCGGTGGCGAGAGCGACCACGACGGTGGCGAGTGAGAGCGCTCTCAGCGCGGGGTGACGACGTGCGGACATGGCGACTCCAGGAAGGACTGCGGGTCTGGGAGATCCGGGGAACGGGGGGTGGGCAGCGCTCGGCGCGCCGTGTTCGGGCGGGGCGGAGTGGTGCGGGTGCTGCTGGTCGTGCCGGTGGTGCGCAGGTGTGCGCGGGGAGGCGCGGGGTGGTGCCTGACAGAGTGGAACAACGGGAAGCGGATGGCCGGTCGGACCGGCCGGACCGCTACGGCGCCGAGTGGCGCACGACCAGTTCGGTGGGCAGCACGACCGGTTCGTCCGGAACGGCCGTGCCACCCAGATGGGAGAGCAGCAACCGTGCCGCCGTCTCACCCATCTGACGAGTGGGCTGGCGCACGGTGGTCAGCGGCGGTTCGGTGTGCTCGGCCATCGGGATGTCGTCGAAGCCGACCACCGCGATGTCGTCGGGCACGGACCGTCCGGCCGAGCGCAACGCCCGCAGCACGCCTGCGGCACTGATGTCGTTGTGCGCGAAGACCGAGTCGAACTGCACGCCGTCGGCCAGGAGTTGCTCCACGGCCTGGCGGCCGCACCGTTCGGTGAAGTCCCCCTGGACGACGAGATCGGTGGGCAGAACCGTACGGAATCCGTCCAGCCGGTCGCGCACGCAGCCGAAGTGCTGGGGGCCCGTGAGGACCAGGGGCCTGGTACGTCCTGCGGACAGCAGATGACGGGCGGCGGACGCACCTCCTTCGCGGTTGGTGGTCACGACGGAGGGGAACTCGGGGTGGTGGCCGCGGTCGTCGATCAGCACGATCGGCAGACCACCACGGTGCAGTGCGGTGAGGTGATCGAGGGTGTTCTCGGGTTCGACGACGACGAGTCCGTCGAAGGCACGCGCCGACACCTGACTGGTGAAGCGCTCCACCGATTCCGCACCCCGGTTGCAGGTGAAGAGCAGCAGCCCGTAGTCGGCCGCTTCGACGGTGTCGACGACACCCTGGAGCACTTCGCCCATCCACGGCCAGGTGAGCGAGGGCACCAGCATGCCGACCGTACGGCTGCTTCCACGGGCCAGTCCGACGGCGCCCGAGCTGGGTACGTAACCCAGCTGTGCGATCACTTCACGAACACGGGCGGCCGTGGAACCGTCCACTTCGCCCTTGGTGTTGATGACCCGGGACACAGTCGTCTTGCTGACGCCGGCCTCGCGGGCGACATCGGCGATGGTGACTCGCATCGGGGGCCTCCAGGGCAAGGCATGACAGGGAGCTGAAACCGGTACCGCAACCGGTTCCGGAACCGGTACCGGCGTTGCGGCGTGAGTTAACCGCGCCGGAACAGTGCCGTCAATACTTCACGCCGAGATTGGTCCGTACCCATATTCCAAGCAGGCGGGGCGCGTTGTGTCTTCAAGTCATGAACGCACACCCTCTTGACGTGGGCACATAACAGCAGTTCACTCACGCCTCGATCGACGGCAACTCCCCCACAGCCCTACCGAGAAAGGCAGCAGCCCGTGATCAGATCAAGCAGAGCGGCCCGCGCACTGGTCGCCGCAGTGCTCGCGACAGCGGGTCTCACCGGGGTCTCGTCCGGCACCGCCCAGGCGGCCGCTGAGACCGTGAACATCGCGCTGACCACGACGGACGATGCCGGTGGCCGGCATGTCACCCGGGGCCTGGAGGCACAGACCCCGATTTCCTTCGGCTCCGGGAACGGTGGCGGCGGTACGAACGCAGATGAGCGAGGGCGAGCAGGGCCTGGCGCCCAGCCGTCAGGCGTCGCCATCGAGTGCCGGTCTCGCGGCGTCGCGCGGTCAGGTAGCGCACGGTGCGGCTGGACAGGCCGATCGCCGACAGGTACGCAACCACTCGGCGCTCCTGGCAGTACGGTGGATCTTGGTCATGACACCCTCTACCAGGAGCCTCTTCGCTCCATCAGCCCCCGATCAACTCGTGGTTATTTAAGTCAAGTTGATAAGGGCTCAGTGTGCGGATAGAAAACAAGAACGCAAACGGAGGTGGCTGTTGAGTATCGCATCCTTGGAGGTTGCGCTACCGGGGCTGATGGTGCAGCGTCTCGAAGTTCCACGGCGCATCAACTGGCAAGTGGTCTTCGATGGTTTGGGGACTGGGCTGCCAGACGACTACATCGCTTTGGCGGAGTCGTACCCTCGGCTGGAGATCGGGCAATTCCTCTCCGTGACGTCGCCGGCCCCAGGAAACGAGGCGGGGTTCGTCGAGGTGGCGAGAGAGGATCTCGCCGGTGCCGAAGGGATGGCGCAGAAGGGCATGCTCGGTGACTACCCTGCGTTCCCGGAATCGGGAGGGTTGCTGCTGTGGGGCAGCTCGATTGACGGGGACGAGTTCTACTGGCGCACAGCAGGGCAGCCCAACGAATGGACAGTCGTTGTGGCCGGGCGGAATGACGACTGGTACCACTACGAGGGCAGCCTCACGGGCTATCTCGCCTGGCTGTGCTCTGGGACGGCCGCACCGCATGGGCTCCCTCCGAACTTTCCGGGGCCTGAACCTGTGGTTTCCGTCGGCTAAAGGGGCTCAAGGGCCAACCCGTAGCGGATGATGGCGGCGGGGCCTGCCTCCACTAGGGGGCGGGCCCCGACCGTGTCAGGCTGGTCCGCTCCACCTCCGGTGAAACGGACAACGAGAGAAAACGTGAGGATGTAAAGCCTCTCGGTGTGAGAACCGTGTCCGGCCGTAGCAGGCGCCGCGGCCACCTCAGGGCGGTGACAGATACCTCGGCCGGTCGGCGATGCCCAGCACCCCGACCGGCAGGGGGCAGGAGTGGAGGTAGGCGGAGGCGTGCTGATGGCACATCTCGCGGGCCAGCTCGAGCAGGTCGAGGTCGGAGGCGACGAGGGCGGCGCGCGCCAGCGAGTAGACCCCGCGGGCGGTCCCACCTTGGGACCCGCAAGGACTCCACCGGCTTCTACTCCGCCGCCGACGGCGCTACTGCGGCTGGACGGCCGCGCGGCGGGGGCCGGAATGGGCCAGCAGGATCTGTTCAGTCAGCTGCTCAAGTCACCAATGAGCTACAGCAGGTGTTGGTTCGGGGTCCTCGCGGCGCTGGCGTATTCGGCAAGTTCGATGACCGTGACGCCTGCATCCTGGAGGAGTTCGGTGCCGTCGGCTCCTGGGAGGAAGGTGTCGGGTTCGCGCCAGGCGGCGACGACACGGTGGATGCTTGCGTCGCGGATGAGCTGGGCGCAGGGCCGGGGCCGTGAGGCGCGTTTGGCGCATGGTTCCAGGGAGCCGTAATTCGTCGCGTGAACAAGGCGCGGTTCGGACAGGCCGAGTTTGGCGAGGGCGCCTCCTTCAGCATGGTCGTGAGGGTCGACCGCCGACGGCGAGCTTCCGGATGTGGCGCGCGGTCAGGCTCTGCGCGAGCCCGTCATCGGTGAGCTCCACGCCGGGGGCCGGCTGCGGAGGGGTGGTGGTACCCATGGAGGGTCTCCTTCAGGTACGGCGGAGCTGTCGTACGACAGGCGCCGCCGGAGCGGAGTGGGGAACAGCAGACCGGTGCAGGTCCGGCTTCGGCGACGCCTGTCAGACGTCGTGAGGGTGATTCGGGTGCGCGTTCGGGTGGCGCGAGGAAGGGTGTCAGGCCGGTAGGCGATGGTGAAAAATCTTGTGCGGAGTGAAGCTTTCGAGCGCGCCGTCCACGGAGTATTTGCGGCCCGGACCGGACTGCTTGATGCCGCTGTAGGCCATGCCGGGGGATGTGTCGTGACCGGTGCTTGCGGGTGAGCGGTGTGGTGCTGTGAGCCGTTCCGCAGGCTTTTTGAACGGGGCCGATGAATGGGGCGACTTTCAGCGTTCGTCGGGGCTGGAATCACCGGTGTACGTACGCGGGCACCGATGCGCGTGACGATCTCGTAGGAGAGGGTCCCGGCGGCACGCGCCCAGTCCTCGGCGCCGGGCTCCCCGCGGTCTCCGGGGCCGAAGAGCACGACCTCATCGCCGACTGCGGCCGTGTCGCCGTCGAGGTCGACGACGAACTGGTCCATGCAGACCGTGCCGGCCACCGTGCGCCAACGGCCGGCGGCGAGGACCTGACCGGTGCCGGAGGCATGCCGGGGTACGCCGTCTGCGTACCCGAGGGGGACGAGGCCGAGCGTCGTCTCGCGGGAGGCGCGGTAGCGGTGGCCGTAGGAGACTCCGTGTCCGGTGGGGACCCGTTTGACGGAGACCAGCCGTGCGGTGAGCGTCATTGCCGGCCGCAGGCCGAGGGCCGCCGGGTCGGCCAACTCCGGTACTGGGCTCAGCCCGAAGAGCGCGAGGCCGGGGCGCACGAGGTCGAAGTGGGTCTGTGGAAGGGTGAGCGTGGCGGCCGAGTTGGCCAGGTGCAGGACTTCGGGGCTCAGCCCTGCCTTTCGTGCCAGCTGAACCGCGTCCCGGAAGTTCTCCACCTGCCGGTCGCACTCGGGATGGCCGGGGGAGTCGGCATGAGCCAGATGGGACCAGATCCCCACGACCCGAACATGCCCGGATGCCTCCGCTCGCGAGGCAGCCTCGACCAGCGCAGGCCACTGGGCGGACGAGGCGCCGCCGCGCCCCAGTCCGGTGTCGATCTTCAGGTGCAGCAGGGCCGGGCGGCCTGCGACCTGTGCCGCCTGTGCCGCCGCCTCGACCGCCCACGTGGCGCCGGCCGACAGTTCGATCCCTTCGACCATGGCGGAAGCCCAGTCGTCACCGGGGGCCAGCAGCCAGGCGAGGATGCAGCTGCTGATGCCCGATGCGCGCAGTGCCAGCGCTTCGTGCATGCGGGCGACGCCGATCCACGTTGCGCCGCCGGCCAGCGCCGCGCGGGCGCAGGGGACCATGCCATGCCCGTAACCGTCGGCCTTCACCACGGCCATTACTTCGGCGGAGCGTGCCGTGCCGCGCAGCCGGGACGTGTTGTCGCGGATCGCTGCGAGATCGATCCGAGCCTCCGCGAGCGGCGCTTTCTCCTCCGCTCGGTGGGTGTGGCTGGTGGCCTCGTGGGGACTGCCGATTGTCATGCCGTCGTCCTTTCATCCGTGATCTTGCGTGGGTATCCCCGGCTTCAGCCGGGGAGGGAAACGCATCCTCGGCCCGGAGGCGCGAAGCGCCAAAGTTCGCTGCGTTGT
>NZ_JBLVKW010000034.1:0-79489 GCF_048270745.1 Streptomyces sp. NPDC056231
ATCTGGGTGTGGCGTCGGGGAACGGCAAGGGGCAGATCTTCGTCAAGGGCGAGGTCATCAAGACGGTTCCGGAGTCGAAGATCGTCGAGACTCTTGTCGAGGAAGCCCTGAAGATCGCCGAGGGCATGGACGGCGCGGGGACACCGTCGGGCGTCCCCGCCGTCACCGTGAGCTGAGGCAGGACCGGAGAGGGGGCCCGAGAGTGACCATTCTGGAGACCATCCGGGGACCGCGCGACCTGAAGGCGCTGAGCGGACCGGAACTCGACGAACTCGCCGAGGAAATCAGGAGGTTCCTGGTCGAGGCGGTGGCCAGGACCGGCGGACATCTGGGGCCCAACCTCGGGGTGGTGGAGCTGTCCATCGCCCTGCACCGGGCCTTCGACTCACCGGTGGACCGCATTCTGTGGGACACCGGGCACCAGAGCTACGTGCACAAACTGCTCACCGGGCGGCAGGACTTCTCGAAGCTGCGCGGCAAGGGCGGCCTGTCCGGCTACCCCTCCCGCGAGGAGTCCGTGCACGACATCATCGAGAACTCGCACGCCTCGACCGTGCTCGGCTGGGCGGACGGCCTGGCCAAGGCGAACAAGGTGATCGGCCGCCCCGACCATGTCGTCGCCGTCATCGGGGACGGCGCGCTCACCGGCGGCATGGCCTGGGAGGCGCTCAACAACATCGCGGCGGCCCGGGACCGGCCGCTCATCATCGTGGTGAACGACAACGAGCGCTCGTACGCCCCGACGATCGGCGGGCTCGCCGACCACCTGGCCACCCTCCGTACCACCGACGGGTACGAGCGCTTCCTGACATGGGGCAAGGACGTCCTGCAGCGCACCCCGGTGGTCGGACAGCCGCTGTACGGGTCGCTGCACGGCGCGAAGAAGGGGTTCAAGGACACCTTCGCCCCGCAGGGCATGTTCGAGGACCTGGGGCTCAAGTACGTCGGGCCGATAGACGGGCACGACATCGCAGCCGTCGAATCCGCGCTGCGCCGCGCGAAACGCTTCCACGGTCCGGTGCTGGTGCACTGCCTCACCGAGAAGGGCCGCGGCTACGCGCCCGCACTGCGGGACGAGGCCGACCGGTTCCACACCGTCGGCGCGATGGACCCGCTGACCTGCGCACCGGTCGCCCCGATGGTGAGTCCGTCGTGGACCTCGGTGTTCGGGGACGAGATCGCCGCGATCGGCGCCGAGCGGCCGGACGTCGTCGCCATCACCGCGGCGATGCTGCACCCCGTCGGGCTGACGAAGTTCGCCGAGGCGTTCCCCGAGCGGGTCTGGGACGTCGGGATCGCCGAGCAGCACGCGACGGTCTCCGCGGCGGGGCTGGCCACCGGGGGACTGCACCCGGTCGTCGCCGTCTATGCCACCTTCCTCAACCGCGCCTTCGATCAGCTGCTGATGGACGTCGCCCTGCACCGGTGCGGGGTGACGTTCGTCCTCGACCGGGCCGGGGTCACCGGTCCCGACGGCGCCTCGCACAACGGCATGTGGGACATGTCCGTGCTCCAGGTCGTGCCCGGGCTGCGGATCGCCGCCCCGCGTGACGCGGAGCGGCTCCGGGAGGAGCTGCGCGAGGCCGTTGACGTCGACGACGCACCGACCGTGCTGCGTTTCCCCAAGGAGTCGGTGGGGGAGCCGGTGCCGGCGACAGGCCGCGTCGGTGCCATGGACGTACTGCACCGCGCCGACGACCCCCACGTCCTCATCGTGACGGTCGGTGTGCTCGCCTCCGTCTGCCTGCAGGCCGCGGACCTGCTCTCGGGCGGCGGGATCCGCTGCACGGTCGTCGACCCGCGCTGGGTGAAGCCGGTCGACGAACAGCTCGCCCCGCTCGCCGCACGCCACCGGTTGGTCGCCGTCGTCGAGGACAACAGCCGGGCGGGAGGCGTCGGTTCGGCGGTCGGGCAGGCGTTGCGTGATGCCGGTGTCGACGTACCGCTGCGGACCTTCGGTGTCCCCGAGCAGTTCCTCGCGCACGGCAAGCGTGCGGAGGTGCTGGCCGACATCGGGCTCACACCGGTCGAGATCGCCGGCCGGATCAGCGGTGCGCTCGCCGCCAAGGAAGCGGCCCAGGGGATTGAGGAGAGCGGGGAATGAAGGACGACGGGCCCAAGGGCTTCGATCTGGCGCAGCTCCTCGCGGAACGCGGGGCCGAGCGGTACGAGCTGCACAAGAAATACCTCAACCACCAGCTCCCGCGGATGCTGCACACCATCGGTTTCGACAAGGTGTACGAGCGGGCCGAAGGTGCCCACTTCTGGGACGGGGACGGCAACGACTACCTCGACATGCTCGCCGGCTTCGGTGTCATGGGTCTGGGCCGCCACCACCCGGTCGTCCGCAAGGCACTGCACGACGTCATGGACGCCTCGCTCGCAGACCTCACCCGTTTCGACTGCCAGCCGCTTCCCGGGCTGCTGGCCGAGAAGCTGCTCACCCACAGTCCGCATCTGGACCGGGTCTTCTTCGGCAACAGCGGTACGGAAGCCGTCGAGACCGCGCTGAAGTTCGCCCGGTACGCCACCGGGAAACCCCGCATTCTCTACTGCACCCACGCCTTCCACGGCCTGACCACCGGCTCGCTCTCGGTCAACGGTGAATCGGGTTTCCGGGACGGCTTCGCACCGCTGCTCCCCGACACCGCTGTCGAGCTCGGCGACCTCGACGCACTACGGCGCGAACTGAGACGGGGCGATGTGGCGGCGCTCGTCGTCGAGCCGATCCAGGGGAAGGGTGTCCACGAGGCGCCGCCCGGCTACCTGCGCGCCGCACAGGAGCTGCTGCACCGCCACAAGGCGCTGCTCATCGCCGACGAGGTGCAGACCGGTCTCGGCAGGACCGGCGAGTTCTACGCGTACCAGCACGAGGAGGGTGTCGAACCCGATCTGGTCTGTGTCGCCAAGGCGCTCTCCGGCGGCTATGTGCCGGTCGGGGCGACCCTCGGGAAGGACTGGATCTTCAAACGCGTCTATTCGTCGATGGACCGGGTCCTGGTCCACTCGGCGAGCTTCGGTTCCAATGCCCAGGCGATGGCGGCCGGGCTTGCGGTCCTGGCGGTGATGGAGGACGAGGAGACCGTCGCGAACGCCCGCCGCACCGGTGATCTGCTGCGCGAGCGGCTCGCCGCGCTCACCGACCGCTACGAACTGCTGCACGAGGTCCGTGGCCGCGGGCTGATGATCGGCATCGAGTTCGGCCGGCCGAGCTCGTTGAAGCTGCGCAGTCGATGGACCATGTTGCAGGCGGCCCGCAAGGGTCTCTTCGCACAGATGGTCGTCGTGCCGCTCCTGCAGAAGCACCGGATCCTCACCCAGGTCTCCGGCGACCATCTGGAAGTGATCAAGCTGATTCCGCCGCTGGTCATCGGGGAGCCGGAAGTGGACCGGTTCGTGACCGCGTTCACAGCGGTGATGGATGACGCGCACAGCGGCGGCGGGCTGATGTGGGACTTCGGAAGAACGCTGGTCAGACAGACCGTCGCCAACCACTGAGGTCGAAGTTGCCTCAGAGGCAAAAAGTTTGCCTCCGAGGCAGGATCCTGGCCCAATAGGTACATGAACTCTCCCCATGGAGGGGTGGCCGACGAGCTGCCCGGCGTCGCGCCGCGCCTGCGCGATCTGCGCCGCCGCCGTGGTCTGACTCTGGAGGCCGCCGCCCAGCACGCCGGGCTGTCCCCGGCCCATCTGTCCCGGCTCGAAACGGGCCGGAGGCAGCCGTCGCTGCCCATGCTCCTCGGACTTGCCAGGATCTACGGTACGACGGTTTCCGAGCTGCTCGGCGAGATCGCCCCCGAACGTGACGCGATCGTCCGCGGTGGCCGGTTCGAGGGGGCAGAGGCCGACGGCTGGATGTACCAGCAGGCCGGCGGGTCCGGCCGGGCGATGCAGGCCCTGCGCGTCCGGGTTCCGTACGGCGCCCAGGGTGATCTCGTGCGGGTCCATCCCGGCGAGGAGTGGCTGTACGTCCTTGCCGGGCGGCTGAGGGTGAGCCTCGGCGACACCGTGCACGATCTCGACCCGGGCGACAGCGCCCACTTCGACTCGCTCACCCCGCACCGGATCGCAGCCGTGGACCGCGACGGATCCGAGCTGCTCTTCGTCCACACCCTGTTGCAGAGCCCCGCCGCCGAGCTGTGCCTCGGCAGCGGTACCCACCATCGCTGAGACCGGCCCGGCCGGTCACCGGAAAGGACTGTCATGTCCGATTCAGAGCACTTCGATCCGCTCACCCCGAGGTCCCAGAAGAACTATGACTCGCAGGAGCGGAAGTTTCCTCGCGGCGTGGTGATCAGGCTGTTCGCCTATCTCATCGCCGGACACATCTTCGCGGCCTTCCTGTACCTGCTCTTCGCGGTGGCCGGAAAGGGCTGACATCGACCGCCGTGCGGTCCGGCTACACCTCTTCGAGGAGCCGTCCGCGCAGCCGCTCCAGGATCTGCGGAGTCAGCTTCAGGCCCTCGGCGAGATAGCGGTCCGTGCTGCCCCAGGTCTCCTCGATGGTGCTGAAGGCCTCGGCGAGGTACTCGGCGCGGGCGTCGAAGAGCGGGCTGAGCAGCTCCATCACCTCCGGCGACATCCCGGTCGCCGAGGTGTCGGTGCGCCGGACCTTGTACCGGCGGTGCGGATCGTTGGACTTCAGGTAGTCGGCCTCGATGGCCTCGCGCTCGACGCCGACCGCCAGCAGCGAAACCGCGATCGAGAGACCGGCACGGTCCTTGCCGGCCGCGCAGTGCATCAGAGCGGGAACGCTGTCCTCGGCCAGGGCGTGCAGCACCCGGCCGTGCTCAGCAGTGCGATCCCTGATGATCGCCTTGTACGAGGCGGTCATCTGTGCCGCTCCCTTGCCGTCGGCAAGGACCGAGCGAAGCTGTGCGATGTCGCCGTCGCGGACCATCCGCCAGAACTCGGTGCCGTCAGCCGGGTCGGAGAGCGGAATGTTCACATTCCGCACGCCCGGCAGCTCCACGTCCGGGCCTTCGAGCCTGTGGTCCGCCGCATTGCGGAAGTCGAAGATCGTGTGCAGCCCGAGGCTGCCGAGGAACGCCGCGTCCTCGTCGGTGGCGTGCGCGAGGTGACCGCTGCGGAAGAGCCGTCCATGCCGCACCCGGCGGCCGTCCACGGTAGGCAGTCCGCCCACATCGCGGAAGTTGCGCACACCTGCCAGTTCGGGTTCCGTCGACGGGACCTGCGGCACCTGCTGCGTCACGGTGTCTCCTGGAGTGTCTGGCGTCGGCGCGGCTCGCCGGCGAGGTCAGTTCCTGCGACGATACGACATTGAATTCTCTGGCCATCCTCTCGGCCGTTTCCTGCTGAACAGCCCATGGAATTCCCCTCGCACGGGCGTTGCCCGGCCGTCGGTCGGCGGTCGATGATGTGCGGAACTGTGGGAATGCGGGGGATGGCATGATCGAGACAGGTGAGCAGGGTCGGACCTGGCTGCTGACCGGGGCGAGCGGCAGCTACGCGCTGCACCTCACCGGCCGGGACGAACTATTGCATCTGCACTGGGGGCCGCGGATCTCCCTCGCGGCCGCCGAGGCCCTCGCTGCCGCGCCCGAGCCGCCCTTCCGGGGCTTCGAGTCGCAGCTGGACGGCCGGGAGGAGTACCCGGTCGAGGGTGGCCCCCGCTTCGTCCGGCCCGCTCTCTCCGTACGCACCCCCGAGGTCCGTGGCACCGAATGGGCGTTCGCCGGGGCCGCCGTGGACGGCGACGAACTCCGTATCGCGTTCGTCGACCCGGTGCAGCAGCTTGCGCTCACGCTGCACTACCGGATGCGGGACGACTCCGATGTCATCGAGCGCTGGGCCACTGTCACCCACACCGGTCCTGACGGTCCGCCGCTGGAGCTGCTGCGCGCCGACGCGGCGGCCTGGGCGCTGCCCGCCCGCGACAGCTGGCGGCTGAGCCACCTGCACGGTCGCTGGGCGGCCGAGTCACAGCTCGTACGGTCGGAGCTGACGTACGGCGAGAAGGTCCTTTCCAGCAGGCGCGGCCACACCGGACACCAGTTCCTGCCCTGGGTGGCGCTCGACGCGGACGGCGCCGCCACCGAGGAGGGCGGCGAGGTGTACGGCTGCGCGCTCGGCTGGTCCGGCTCGTGGCGGATCGCGGTGCAGCAGCTCCCCGACGGGCTCGTGCAGATCACCGGAGGCGCCGGATACGACGACTCCGGGCTGCTGCTGCTCGCACCGGGGGAGACGTACACCACACCGGTGTTCGCCGGACTGTGGAGCGCCGAAGGGTTCGGCGGGGCGAGCCGGTCCTGGCACGCCTGGCAGCTGGCCCATGTCGTCCCGGACGCCGAGAGCCTGCGGCCGGTGCTCTACAACTCCTGGGAGGCGACCGGCTTCGATATCGCGGAGGACCAGCAGCGCGCCCTCGCCGTGCGCGCCGCGGCGATGGGCGTCGAGCTGTTCGTCGTGGACGACGCATGGTTCGGGCAGCGCACCAGCGACCGGGCCGGACTCGGTGACTGGACCCCCAACCCCGAGCGGTTCCCCGGCGGGCTGAAGCCGCTCGCCGACGAAGTGCACGGACTCGGCATGCAGTTCGGCATCTGGGTCGAGCCGGAGATGGTGAACGCCGACAGTGATCTGTATCGCGCGCACCCCGACTGGGTGCAGCACTTCGCTGGGAGGACCCGGACCGAATTCCGTCATCAGCTGGTGCTCAACGTGGCCCGGACCGATGTGCAGAACCATGTGTGGGAGCAGCTCGACAGGCTGCTCTCCAGCGCCCCGATCGACTATGTGAAATGGGACTTCAACCGCTGCTTCACCGATGCGGGCTGGCCGGGCGAGGGCTATCCGCAGAAGCTCTGGATCGCGCATGTGGACGCGCTCTACGCGCTGATCGACCGGCTGCGGGCCGCCCACCCCGGCGTCGCCTTCGAGTCCTGCTCGGGCGGCGGTGGCCGGATCGATCTGGGGATCCTCGCCCGTACCGACCAGGTGTGGACCTCCGACAACACCGACCCGCTCGACCGGCTCGCCATCCAGGAGGGCTTCGGGCAGATCCATCCGGCGCGGGTGATGGCCGCCTGGGTCACCGACAGTCCGAATGTCCAGCTCAACAGCAGGGTCAGTTCGCTGCGCTTCCGCTTCGTCAGCGCGATGGCCGGGGTGCTCGGGGTCGGCGGGGATCTCACCGAGTGGAGTGACGAGGAGCTGGCCGAGGCGCGGAGCTGGGTGGATCTCTACAAGGAAATCCGTCCCGCGGTGCAGCACGGCGCGCTGCACCGGTTGCGTGCCCCACGCGGTGGGCTCAGTGCCGTGCAGTACGTGCACGGCGACGAGGCCGTGGTGCTGATGTGGCTGGAGGCACAGCGGTACGGGGAGCGGCCGCCGGCCCTGCGGCTGCGCGGGCTCGACCCCGCGGCGACCTACACCGACCTGGGCACCGGGGCGGTCCACCACGGTGCTGTGCTGCTGCATCAGGGTCTGCACACCGGGCTGAGGGGGGACCTGGACGCGAAGGTGCTGAGGCTCCGACGTGGTGAACGCCCGTGACGTGTCCGTATTGCGTCTTTTAGCGGAACATAGCCTATTTCTACGGGAGATGATGGCCTCCTCGTGAGCGGGATCATATTCGTGACGGTGTGTGGTGGTGCCAGGGATGGGTATTCCTGACGACGCGCGGAAAGCCAAGATCCGTAATCCACAGAGGGTGACCGGGATTCCGCGCCGATTTCCCGGTGCGGAATCCATTGAGTAATGAGTGGCTTGTTTCCGCTGTCCTCGCTCGCCTACGGTCACCCTCAATCCGGACGGACCGCCAAATCCTGCCGCCGCCCGGAATTCGCACCCACTCACGTGTGGCAGGAGCGGGGGAACCAGGTAAGCCGCCGCCCGGAGAAATCCGGCCGGCTCGGGGTGAAGTCGCGAACTGCGACCGGGCATCTCCAGCCCGAACCCGACAGCTCACCTCGCAGGCGCCGGAGAGGAACTTCTTCATGCCCGCATCGGGTAAGCATCGCCGTACCAAGTCCAGCACGATCGCTCGTGGCGTCGCCGCTATCGGTGCCGGTGGGGCTGTTATCGCCCTTCCGCTGTTCGGCGCCACCGGTGCCCACGCCGCGGAGCAGGCCGCGCCCACCGCGCAGTCGGCAGCCGCACACGCCGCCGAGGCCGCGCCGGTCGTGAAGAAGCAGGCCGAGACCCGGACGTACTCCGTCGTCGGTGGTGACAACCTGTCGAAGATCGCCGCCGAGCAGCAGGTCGAGGGCGGCTGGCAGAAGCTGTACCAGGACAACCGCACGGTCGTCGGCGAGAACCCGAGCCTGATTTTCCCGGGTATGAAGCTCACGCTCGGCGGCAAGCCGGCCGGCTCCGCCGCGACGACGGACACCACGCAGTCCGCCCCGGCTCCGTCGACCTCCTCGGCCGACAAGTCCGCGTCGCAGTCCAAGGCTTCGGACTCCGTCAAGACCACCACGGTCTCCACCTCGGCCGGCCAGAGCAACAGCTCCGGCTACGTCCACCCCGTCCCGGGCAACCACACCACCGCCTACCGTGCCTCCGGCTCCAACTGGTCCAGCGGCAGCCACACGGGTATCGACTTCCCGGTTCCCACCGGCACCAGCGTGAAGGCGATCACCTCCGGCACCGTCGTCACCGCCGGCTGGGGTGGCGCGTACGGCAACCAGGTCGTCATCAAGCACGCCGACGGCCACTACTCGCAGTACGGCCACATGTCCTCGCTCTCCGTCTCGGCGGGCCAGACCGTGACCGCAGGCCAGCAGGTCGGCCTCTCCGGTGCCACCGGCAACGCCACCGGCCCGCACCTGCACTTCGAGATCCGCACCGGCCCGGCGTACGGGTCGGACATCGACCCGATCGCCTTCCTGGCCTCGCACGGGATCTACGTCTGATCCACGGCTGATCCGGTCGGCTCGGTGAAGGGGCGGTGCGCATCGGCGCGCCGTCCCTTTACTTATTCCCCGTTTACCAAAACCTGACCAGGTGGTCTATCTCACCACCCGTCAACCCTTTATTACGGTCGCGTAGGTCACATTCGGCGGTGCAGGATATGCGCTTGTGGCAGACGATTCGAGAAACAATCAACGTGGCGTCATCAACCGGCATGGCGCCATCGGGTCGTACGCAGCGATTGGCGACAGCTTCACCGAGGGAGTCGGAGACCCCGGCCCGGACGGAACCTTCGTCGGCTGGGCGGACCGTTTCGCGGTACTTCTCGCGGACCAGCTCCCGGACCCCGAAGCGGCTACGAGCCCCGAGGGCTCCGCGCATGGAATCTTCCGGTACGCCAATCTCGCCGTACGCGGACGCCTCCTCGACCAGATCGTCGAGGAGCAGGTACCGCGCGCCAAGGAGCTCGCGCCCGATCTGGTGAGCTTCTGTGCGGGCGGCAACGACATCATCCGGCCCGGCACCGACCCCGACGACGTGGCCGAGCGCTTCGAGCGCGCGGTCGCCGAGCTCACCGACTCGGTCGGCACCGTCCTGGTGACGACCGGCTTCGACACCCGCGGCGTTCCCGTCCTGCGTCATCTGCGCGGCAAGATCGCCACGTACACCGCCCATGTGCGCTCCATCGCCGATCGCTACGACTGCCCGGTCCTCGACCTCTGGTCGCTGAAGTCCGTGCAGGACCGGCGGGCCTGGGACGACGACCGGCTCCACCTGTCGCCCGAGGGGCACACCCGGGTCGCGCTGCGCGCCGCCCAGGTCCTCGGCCTCGATGTGCCGGCCGACCCCGACCAGGAATGGCCCCCGCAGGCACAGCGCGGCACGCTGGAGGTCCGGCGCGACGACATCCACTGGGCGCGTGAGTACCTGGTTCCGTGGATAGGGCGGCGCCTGCGCGGCGAGTCCTCCGGCGACCACGTCGAGGCGAAGCGGCCGGACCTCCTGCCGCTTTAGGGCGTCATCTGCCGGACGGGCCCGTTCCCCTTCTGCCTCTCGGGGGCTTCAGGCCGGTCCGGCGACGGGGGACACCGGCAGGAACCGGCGCCCCGAGGGCGCCGGTATGTCCGGGCGTCGGGCCGGTATGCGCTCCAGGACGCCACCCGCGAAGACGTCGTACAACGGCAGCGTCTCCAGATGCACATAGCCGATGTGGCAGTCGCAGACGCTGAGCGGGCAGGCCCGCGGACCGAGCGCGCGCCGGTAGCTGCCGTCGTACAGGTTGCCGAGCTCGGCCGGGACGAAGTGGCAGCGGCGCACCGTGCCGTCGCCGTCCACCGAGATGACGGACTCGCCGGTCCGGCACGGCATGCCTGCCGAGCGGTGCGGGTGACGGCTGTACGGGAACAGGGGGTCGAGGGTCGTCCAGCGGTCCGCCTCCTCGTCCGTGTAGCTCTGCCCCTCAGCGGCATTGACCCAGAGATAGACCTCGTCGGGCAGGTCGGTACGGAGCCGCCGCGCCTCGTCGACATGCTCCTCGAGACCGACGACACCGACGCTGTACCGGACACCGAGAGCGGACAGCTCCCGGCACCTGGCGAGGAAACGGTCGTACGGTGTCTGCCCCGGGTGGTACGTGCACCACAGTGCGATCTTGTCGCGGTCGGCTCCGCCGGCCTCGGCCAGCCACCGTGTACGACCGCTGAGATTGGTCTGGATCGCGACCCGGCCGATGTGCGGCAGCTGCGCCAGTTCCACCAACGCGCGGCGGTACCAGGAACGGACCAGCCCTTCGCCCCACGGTGTGAACAGCACCGAGATCCTGTCCCCGGTCTGCGCCGCCGCCCACGCGGTGAACCGCTCCAGCGCGGCGCGGTCGGCACGGAGCTGCTCCGGGCTGTCGCGCCGCTTGGCGAACGGACAGTACGGGCAGTCGTAGTCGCACGACGCCAGGGGACCCCGATAGAGGATCGTCAGATCCATGGGAGTGCTCACTTCGGTTCGTACGCGGCCATCGCGGCCCGTACAGCGGGGGAGAACAGTTCGGGACCCAGCGCGTCGGAATGGGCGAGCCCCTCGGGCGAGAGCCGTAGCAGCCCGGACGCCACGGCGGACCCGTCCAGCCAGCCCCGCGCCTCGAACCGGTCCAGCTCACCTGGGAAGTCGTCACCGGGAGCGGTGCCGAACCGCTCGCGGTATTCGGCCAGTTGCAGCCCCTCGGCCTGAAGAAGGGACTGCAGAAGGTGGCGCCTGCGCGCCTCGTCGCCATCGACATACCGCCCCACTTCCGCGCGGGAGAAGTCCTCGGTGGCGGTGTAGCTGTCGATGATCGCCCGCACTTCGCGCATCTCCACCGCGTAGTCGAAGGAGTAGTGCAGCCGGCTGGTGTACGAGCGTGCGCCGCAGCCCAGCCCGATCATGCCGTCCGTCTGGCACGCATAATCGGCGGGGCCCTGCTGCGGGGCGTCGGCGCGGCGGAACATCCGCATCGACACCTGCTCGTAGCCGTGGGCGAGGAGATGTTCCCGGCCCGCCCGGTACAGCCGGAGCCGCTCATTGTCCCAGGCCTCGTCCGCTGCTGCTTCGTCGCCGAGCCGGCCCAGGCCGGTCAGCGGGCGCACGTACAGCGGATAGAGATACAGCTCCTCCGGCAGCCAGGCGAGGGCCGCGTCCAGCGAGGAACGCCAGCTGATCTCGGTCTGTCCGTCGATGCCGTAGATCAGGTCGATGTTGAGGACCGGGATGCGTGCGTCCCGGATCCGGCCGAGCGCCGCCTCCACATCGGCGCGGCGCTGGGGACGGACCGCCGCGCGTGCCTCGGCGTCGACGAAGCTCTGTACGCCGATGCTGATCCGGGTCGTCCCGCGGTCGGCGAGGACGGCCAGCCGGTCGGTCGTTGCGGTCGACGGCGAGGTCTCGACCGACAGCGGCACGGACCGCAGGTCGGCGCCCATCCGCTTCTCCGCGATGTCGCAGAGCCGCTCCAACTCGGCGGCCGTCAGGAAGGTGGGGGTGCCCCCGCCGAACGCCGTTGCTGCGAACCGCACCGGCTCGTCGTCACCCAGTGCTTCACGCACGGCGGTGGCCTGCCGGTCCAGTGCGTCGAGATAGCGCGTCGTCAGCTCGTCGGGGGCGCCGATCCGGGTGAAGAGGTTGCAGAAACCGCAGCGGACCTCGCAGAACGGTATGTGGAGATAGAGCGAGAGCGCGTCCTTGCGTTCTCCCGCCCACAGCTCGCGCAGCGCGGGACGGCCGACGGGATGGCCGGTGAGCGGGCGGTACGCCGTCTTGTGCGGATAGGCGTAGACGTAGCTCTGGTACGGGCGGACGGTGTGCGGACTGGTCATCGTGCGGTGGCCCCCGGTTCCAGGAAGAAGTGCGCGTACGGAACGGTCCAGACGGACTCGTGGCCGAGCCGGTGACCGGTGTAGCCGTCGTCCCCGTACGCCGTGCCGTGGTCGGAGCAGACGATGGCGAAGCAGCGCCGACGGCTGCTTGCGGCGGCAAGGAGCCGACCGATGTGTGCGTCGACGTACTCCAGGGCGGAGGCGTGCGTGGCGCGGGAGTCACCCGACTCGCGGGTGGCGCCGGGCTGGTGGAACCAGTTGGGCTGGTGCAGCGCCGACACGTTGACGAAGAGGAACAGCCGTTGTTCGGCGGGAAGCCCCGCGACGACCTGCTCGGCCCGTGCCACCTGGGCCTCGAAGGAGGTGGGTGACGCGACGCCGAACTCGGGTTCCCAATGGCTCTCCTGGAACATGGCCGGCAGCACGGAACCGAGCGGGCCCTGCCGGTTGAAGAAGCCGACGCCTCCGATGCACACCGTGCGATAACCCGCCCCGGCCAGAGCGGACACCAGGTCCGGGGTGTCGAAGACGAAGGTCCGGGAAGCGGTGGTCTCACTGCCCGCGAAGCGTGCCGCGAACAGCCGGGGGTGCGGGCCGGGGGCGGCGGGCGTCGGCAGGAATCCCGCGAAGATCGCCTGGTGCGAGGCATAGGTGAAGCTGCCCGGGGCATGCCGCTTCTCCCAGATGCCGCCCGGGAGATGGCGGGCCAGATGCGGGATGCGTCCGGCGGCGGCGAGCTCCGCCGCCACGTCGTAGCGCAGGGTGTCGAGGGTGATGAGGAGCAGATCGTGACTGCCCACGATCTCGCTCATGTCCGGATTCCCGGCGTGTTCCGAGGGAGCGGCGTCCGCGTCGCGGATGTCGGCGGCGGACTGTCCGGCGTCAGGGGGTGGCGCTTGCACGGTGGTTCCTTGCTCTGTTCAGTACGGCGACGACCTGCGTCGCGTAGGTGTCCAGGCCCTCGAAGCCGCTGCCGGGCATCCCGGTCAGGCGTGGCAGCAGGTCGCCGAAGGCGTTGACCTCGCCGACGGCGAACCGCCGCCAGCCGGTCGCGGGCAGCAGATCGACGGCCACACACAGCGTGTCCGGGAAGCAGGCAGCGGCGCGCTCGCACACGGCCAGGGCCTCGGACCAGCTGCCGCCTGCCGCCTCGATGGCCGCGCGGACCTCGTCGAGGCTTCCGCGCTCGCCGCCGAGGTGAAGATTGGTCATGGGGGAGTGGCTGGTCCTTACGACGGCATGGGTGGCGCGGCCCGCCACCACCAGGACCCGCAGGTCGGCCGAGCGCCCACGCTGCGATGCCTTGGGCAGCCAGCGCTCGATGTGCAGCCCGTCCGGTGCGAGCGCGTCGACGATCGCCGCCACCTCGCGCTCCGTCGTACAGCGGCGCACCCGCAGCGAGTTGAAGAGCCGTCCGGACGTGTCGCGTTCCACCGACGTGGTCGCCCGCACCCGGCCGGGACCTGCCGTTTCCACGGCCAGCACCCCCGAGGCGGACGAGCCGTGCGCGAGCTTCACGAAGGCCCGTGGCATCCGGTGCTGAGCCAGCCGCTCGCGCACATCCGCCCAGTCGCGCACCACGGGCGCCGCAGCGCCGGAGGTCGGCGAAGCCGGTACAGGGACCCCGGCGCCGTCCAGCACGGCATGGCACAGCCGCTTGTCGAACAGCACGGCGACATCGCCCGGGGCGTCGAGCAGGGCCGCTCCGGCCGCGTCGGCCGCCCGTGCGACCGTCCGCACCGCTCCGGTGAACCGGGTGTACCAGAGGGCGGTGCCCTCGACCCTCGTCGGATCGTCCACCGACCGCAGCAACCGTTCTACCTCGGCGTCCTCACCGGGCGAGTCCATCCGTACGGTCTCGCCCGGCCGGAAAACGGCCTCGCCGCCCAGGACGTCCAGCCAGGGCACCACACGCGCGGCCGGCAGCCCGGCGGCGCGTACGGCGTCCCGGAAGAGTGTGACCCGGCGGTTGCCGGGAACTCCCACGACGGCGAAGCGCACCGCCGGGCCGCCCGCCCTACTCGCTGACTGCGACATAGCGCTCGTCGTCTTCATCCGGATCCCAGTACTCCACCTCGTCCGCTTCACCGTTCACCCGGTCGGCACCGAGCAGTCCCCTGAGACGGTCCAACCACGGGTCACTCATGTAGTGGTGATGCAGATCCAGCGAGGTCAGGTGGGTGAGCGGCTGGCCCGCGAGAAGCGCCTCGGCTCCGAGGTCGCCGAGCGTGCCCATCGCCAGGGAGAGCGATTCCAGCTGGGCGACAACCGGGGCGGACGCCACCGCGGCCGCGATCTCGTCCTGGATCTCACTGTTCTGCAGACCCAGATGGCGCAGGTTCGGGAACGCGGCGCCGGAGAGCAGAGGCGCAAGGTCCTCGACCGTCGCGTCCCCGCCGTACTCGGCGACGCCGAGCCAGAGTTCGAGGTGCTCCAGCACGGGCAGTTCCGACGCCCCGACCGCCCGCACGACGGCCGATGGAAGGCCGCCGGACTCGAACCGCAGCGAGGTGAGCGCCTCGTGCCGCACCGGCTGCAGATCAAGGGTCTGCCGGTCGGCCATCGGCTCACCGCAGCCGCGCACCGTCAGCTCCTGCAGCTGTCCGAACGCCTCGAGCACCGGGGTGATGTCGGCCATCTCCAGCCACGAGAGCTCGCACTCCTCGCTGACGACATCGGCGAGGAAGAGCGCCCGCAGGGATGGGAACCGGTCCGCGTGGCCCGCCAGCAGGTCGACGACGGGGGCGAACGGCTCGTACTCCTCCTGCCACCACGGGCCGATCAGCAGGGCTCGCACCTGGGTGGTGTCGACCGTGTCGAGGAAGTGCTGCCACAGAGCGGCGAACGTCACGCTGCCCTGCCAGGCGCTCTCCAGCCGCCAGGCGACCGCATCCGCCGCCGGAAGCGGACCGGTGCGCGACAGGCCGGGGCCGGGCAGCGTGAGGACCGGCAGGCCGTGGAACGTCTCGGGATGGTCGATGTCGGTCATCGAGCGTCACTCCGAAACCGCGGTGTAGCGGCCCTCGGCCCCGCGATCACCCCATGGTTCCTCGCGTTCGGACACATCGACCTGCACTCCGTGCGGTTCCAGCGCCTCCTTGATCCGGCGCTCCATCGGCGCGGTGAGGAAGTGATGGTGCAGATCGAGCCGGTCGAGGTGGGTCAGCGGCTGGCCTTCGAGCAACGCGGCCGCGCCCTCGTCGCCCAGCGTCCCGTGCGACAGATCGAGGGTGCGCAGCTGGGCGACGACAGGGGCGCCCGCGACGGCCGTCGCGATCTCGTTCTGCACCTCGCTGTTGCGCAGACCGAGGTGGCGCAGACGGGGGAAGCGCGAGCCGGAGAGCAGCGGGGCCAGGTCCGCGACCTCGGTGTCGCCGCCGTACTCGGAGACACCGAGCCAGAGATCGATCCGCTCCAGCGCGGGCAGCTCGCTGTCCAGAATGCCGCGGATCACTCCGGCCGGCAGCCCGCCCGTCTCGATGGTCAGCGAGCGCAGCCGCTCGTGCTTCGACGGGGAGAACTCCAGGTCCGTTCCGCCGCGCACGCCCAGTTCCAGCAGGCCGGGGAACGCCTTCAGCAGCGCGGTGACGTCGCACTGCTCGATCCAGGAGATCTCGTTCTCCTCGGCCGTCATGTCGCCGACGAAGACGGCTTCCAGCGAGGGCAGCCGGTCGGCGGCGGCGATCACGAGATCGATCGGGTAGGACGACTTCTCCTCGTACGACTCGCCCCACTGACCGATGATCAGGGCCCGCACGCCCGCAGGGTCGACAGCAGCGAGAAATGCCTGGAACGCCTCCTCCCAGGTCATCTCGGACTCGTCGTCGTACGGGTCGACCGCGATACGCCAGGCCGCGGCATCGGCGGCCTGCGCCGGGGCTTCGTTCGTCGCGTGCCGGAAGTCGACGGCCGGCAGGCCGAGCAACTCGTGCAGATGATCCACACCGGACATGACCCTGAGCTCCTGAGACTGGGGGACGGCTGATGTCCGCAAGGTTTATCAAGCCCCACTGACAATGCGGCGGGCGGGGGAGCGGTTGTGACCGATTGTCAGACCCTCCCCCTAGCGTTTTCTCCAGGGTCGGCACAGCGGGTGTCACCCTGGAGGGGAGACGTCTGTGTACCGGCAGGGCGATGTACTGATCGTGCCGTTGGACGAGTCCGAGGTGCCCGCGCACCTGGCCGACGCGCCGGGGGAGCCGAGGGACGCCCGCGGACGGATGGTGCTCGCGCTGGGCGAGGTCACCGGTCATGCGCATGCAGTCCAGGGGCCCGGCCGGCTGATGCGCGAGGCGGGCGCCTTCGGCCCGATGCTGCTCCATCTGCCCGACGGCGGGCGGGTGGTGCATGAGGAGCATGCTGCGATACCGCTGTCGAAGGGCTGGTACCGCGTCGTGCGCCAGCGGGAGTACGCACCGGGTGCGGTCCGCATCGTCGCGGACTGAGCCGGCCGGTCCGGGCAGGCAGCGAACAGCAGAGATCCGAGAGTGGACAGGGGACGGGGACAACCGATGCAGTACGTGGACTCATGGCGGGCCGTGGCAGCGGCGACGGGTGCGGCGGACCGGGGAGCGGCCGAGGACGGGGTCCGCCTCGCCTACCGCAGCGCGGGGCTGGCCGAGCCGGAACAGATTGTCTGGGCCGACTCGCCGAAGGCGGCCGTCGAGGCGGTCGGGAAGCTCGTCGACGCGGGCCGCTCCGTGCGCGACGAGGTGCGGACCCGCCCATGGGCGGAGGAACGGCGCCGGATGTACGACGAGCTGGGCCCGGCAGGCTGGTCCTCTCTCTGGTCGGCCACGGGCGCCCAGCTCTGGGAGACCACGGCCGCGCTCGCCGAGCGGATACGGACCGGTGTCGTCTCGGCCCTCGCCGCAAGCCTCGAGGACGAGTCGGATGTACGCCTGGTGCTGCTCGACGCGGTCCTCGGCCAGCACGACGCGGCGTGGCTCGCCGCGTTCGACGGCCGCGGGGACCGGCTCGTCGGCCTGGCGGAGGTGGCCCGGCACGCGGGCTGGTGGTGGCCGTACGAGCGCACCGTGGTGATCAGCGAACGCCCGGAGACGCTCCACCGCGACGAGGCCGGCCGGCTCGACCGCGGGGACGGCCCTGCCCTTTCGTACCGCGACGGGTTCGCGCTGTACGCCTGGCGCGGCATGCCCGTTCCCGCCGAGTTCCTCGCGGAACTGGCGGCCCTGACCCCTGAGCGGATACGCGAAGAGGGGAACGCGGAGCTGCGCCGCGTCATGCTGGAGTTCTACGGCTACGACCGCTACCTCACCGAGTCGGGCGCCGAGCCGGTGCACCGGGACGAGACGGGCGTCCTGTGGCGGATCGCACTGGACGGCGACGAGGACGTGGTGATGGTCGAGGTGGTCAACTCCACCCCGGAGCCCGACGGGACCCATCGCACATACTGGCTGCGGGTACCGCCCTCGACCCGCACCGCGAAGGACGGCGTCGCCTGGACCTTCGGCCTGGACGCACAGGCGTACGCGCCTCTGCGTCAGACCTGATCGGCCGACAGGGCGGAAGCAAGCGAAGGAGGCGGAGCGGCCGGCCGGGTCAGGCCGTCAGCGCCGCGTGGTCGATGCCCAGTTCGCGGGCGAGTGCCTCGTCGGTCCACGCCAGCATCGTGGCCCGGGAGAGCGGACCGGCGTACGACGTCATCTGGACGGCCAGGCCGTCCAGCAGCGCGGTCAGTCGCCAGGCCACGGACATCGGGTCGTCGCAGTGGAACTCACCCGCGGCGGCGCCCTCTTCGATGACCTCGGCCAGCTCCGACTTCCACTGCTGGTCGAGATCGCCGGCCACATTGCGCAGCGCCGGGTCCCGGAGCGAGGCCGCCCAGCCCTCGATCCACAGCCGCCAACCTTTGGCCTGCCCGGTCGGTGCGTACCAGCGGACGGCGGCGCGCAACCGCCGTACCGCACTCGTGCGGTGGCTCAGGAGCTTGCGCAGATGGGCGAGGTCCGCCTCGGCCGCATGTGCGAAGGCGGCTGCGACCAGCTTCTCCTTCGTCGAGAAGTGGTAAAGCACCAGGGCGTTGCTCACGCCGAGCACGGAGGCCACATCGGCGATCCGTACCGCCGCGACACCTCGCACCTCGATCTGTTCGACGGCAGCGCGGAGCAGCTCCTCGCGTCGTTCCTCCACGCTCAACCGCACTCTGGCCACGGCGTCACCCTAACCAATGCGCCGGTCCCGGACGGGCCGGGGGCGGGGCCGCATGCGGCCCCGCCCCCTCTCACCACCTGTCACCTGGGGGCTTCGGCCCCGGTCAGCACCAGATATCGGCGCAGCCGGAGTTGTACGCGTCGATCAGGGTCTCCGTCAGCGAGGCACCCGAGGTGTCCGTGACGGCGGTGCGCAGGTCGACCTTCGCGGTGCCCACCGCGGGCACCGTCACCTTCCACCTGCCGTCGGCCGTTCGCGCCGCCTCGGCCTGCTTCCAGTCGGTGCCGTCCGTCGCGTACCAGACCTTCAACGAAGCGATGGCAAGCGCCCGCTGACTGCCCTGCGCGGTCAGTCCGACCGTGTAATCGAGCGGCTTCCCGGCATCGGCCGCGTTCTCGCCGGTCAGCGGCAGCCGGTAGTCGAGGTCGAGCAGCCGGGCCGCGGCAGCCGACTTCTCGTGACCGGAGCGGAACCGCCACTCGCTGGTGATCCGGGTGCCGAGCATCCACGTGACCGGATCCGGTGATGTGCGGGTGGCGTCGACCGTCAGCCGGTACCAGTCGTCCTTGCGCGGCAGGTCGAATGTGGCGCGGCCCGGTGCATCGTTACGGGCCAGCACCTTCCCGTCGTCGTCCGCCAGGACCGTGCTGCCGGTGTCCGCCCCCGGCGCCGTCTCGGCACGGTGCCCGGCCGCGTCCGAGAACACCGGAAGCGCCACATTCAGCTTGTCGCCGTCCCGGGTGATCTGCGCCGCCCCGGCCTGTTCGCCGAGCGCCGGGTTGAAGGGCGCGGACATCCAGTCGTCCCGGTAGTCACCGCCCGCGCGGTACACGGTGGCCGGGCCGACGAGCGTCCCCAACGGGTAGACGAAGTCGGAGACGTCGTACTGGTAGTGGAAGGTCGCCGTCGTCCACGCGACGTCCGGGCTGTAGTAGAGCGTCTGCTCCGACGGCGGCCGATAGCGGGTGGACTGCTGGTTGAGCGTCAGCCCGTGCCATGTCGTCCAGGCGTACATGCCCTTGGGGTCGCTCGGGTAGCCGTGCGTGCGCTGCACCGTCGTCACCCTGGCCAGATCCGACCGCCGGTCGAACCAGTCGGCGCCCGCCGGGACCCTGCCGTCGACCGAGTGGTGCAGGAAGTAGGCGTCCGCCGAGGTGCTGATGCCGTCGAGCGTCAGCGTCAGCGGCCCTGCGGCCAGCCGTGCCCGCAGGGCGGGCACACTGGCCGTGTCCAGCCTGAGCACCGGTGTCGGCTTGTAGACCGAGAGTCCGTAGCCGACGTACACGATGGCGGCCGTGCCCGCGTCCGTCAGCTTCTGGTAGAGCGCGTTGTTGAACGCGGTCTGGCTGGTGGCCGGTGTCCACAGGACGATCTTGCCCTTGAGGTCCATGGCCGCCGGGTCGGTGTCCACCCCGGTGCCGATGTCGACGACCTCGCCGGTGGCCGTACCCAGCCAGCTGTAGATGCTGTACTGGGAGAGCAGCAGCCTCAGCGCGTCGGCCGAGGAGCCGGGCTCATGCGCGTCGACCTCCCGCTGCTGCCAGCTCAGCTCGCCGAAGAAGGTGAGCCCGTCCAGCGTCCCGCCCGTGGAGGGCACCGCCTCCACGCGGTACTGGCCGGCGGAGCTCGGTGCGACCAGCCCGGTGTCCGCGGCATCCGTGCCGGAACCGACCCGTGACGCGATCCCGGTGGCCGACTGCAGCGACACCCGGGCGGACCCGTCGTCGACACCGATCCTGACGGGCTCTGCGCCCTTGGTGTCCAGTGCGAGAGTGCTGTTCCGATCGAGCGTCACCCGGTGGGCGAAATGGATCGCCGCGGTCCCGACGACCGTGTTGCCCACGGTGTCGTACTCCCAGGTGTGCCCCAGGACGCGGTAGCTGCCGCGCGGCACCGTCACCGTCCTCGGCTTGGTGCCGTCCAGCCCGATCAGCTGGGATGCGCCCGTCTTCTCGTTCTGCAGGACCGCGCCCGTCGAGCTGCGCTCGGCGCCTTCGCGCGGTGCGGGGCCGGTCAGGGTGAGGGTGTACGTTTCCGGATCGGCCTCCACGGAGACGGGCACCGTCGCCCTGCCGCGCCCCGGCCAGGTTGCGGTGACCGCTCCGCTGTACGTCGTTCCCGCCTCGACCTGTGACGGATCGAGGACGACCTCCGTGACCGCGGACGACCGGGCGGGCACGGTCACGGTCTCCGCGCCCACCCGGATCGCCCGGCCGGGCCCGGCGGACAGCCGCAGCTTCACGGGCTTGTCCGTGGTGTTCGTCCAGGTCACGTCGTGGCTCTGCGGTGCGGCAGAGGCGTTCGGGTACGTGGCGTGGGCGGCCAGCGCGGTGGGTTCGGCGACCACCGTGGTGTCCAGTGCGGCCGGTACGTCGGTGAGACCGGCCCCCGTGTCGTTCACCGTCGCACCCGCCACCGGGGCGGCGCTGCCGACCAGCGCGGACTTCAGCTGAGCCCCCGTCCAGTCAGGGTGGCGCTGGGCCAGCAGGGCCGCGGCTCCCGCGACATGCGGGCTGGCCATCGACGTACCGGAGAGCGAGGCGTACTGCTCGGTGACGGCCGCGTCGTCCAGCGTGCCGGCTGCGCGGGCGGCCACGATGGCGCTGCCCGGTGCAGAGATCTCCGGCTTGACCGCGGGCCTGCCCTGGCGCGGTCCGCGTGAGGAGAACGCGGACATCTCACCGGACTTGGTGACCGAGCCGACCGTCAGTGCGGAATCGGCGGCGCCCGGCGCGCTGATCGTACGGTCGCCGCTGTTGCCCGCGGCGATCACGAAGAGCGTGCCGTGCTCGGCGGAGAGCCGGTCGACCGCGGCGGAGAGCGGGTCGGTGCCGTCGGAGGCCCGGTTCGATCCGAGGCTCATGTTGACGATCCGGGCGTCCTGGTCCACGGCCCACTGCATGCCGGCGAGGATCCAGGAGTCGTAGCCGTAGCCGTCGTTGCCGAGGACCTTGCCCTCGACGAGCTCTGCGCCCGGCGCGACACCCGCATACCGGCCCCCGGATGCGGCACCGGATCCGGCGATGATCGAGGAGACATGGGTGCCGTGGCCCTGGAGGTCCTGGACGTCGCCGTCCTCGGTGAAGTCCTGCGAGGCGGTGACGGCCTTCTTCAGGTCCGGGTGGGTGCGGTCGTAGCCGGTGTCGAGGACCGCGACCTTGGTGCCCCTGCCGGTGATTCCGGCGCGGTGAGCCGTGTCCGCGCCGATCTGCGGTACGGACCGGTCGAGAGTCGCCCGTACCCTGCCGTCGAGCCAGACCTTCCCGATGCCTTCGCTGCGGGCCCTTGACGCCGTGCCGAGCTGCTTCCACACGGTGCCGGCCGACTTCTTCGGCACGCTCAGCGCCGTGGTGCGTGCGGTGCGAAAGGCCGCGGCGACGCGGGCACCCTTCGGCGCGTCGGGGCTCGCGGCTGACGGTGTGTCGCCGCCGACCAGGACCCGCAGGGTGTCGGTGCTGCTGTCGGCGTAGCCCGAGGCGACCAGCTCGGTCACGTCGAACAGCCGCTGATCGACGCGGCCCTGCGCGATCTGTCCGACGGCGTCGATCGGCACCGCGTACTCGTGGCCGTCCGCCCGGAACCGCGTGAAGCCCATGCCCTCGCGGCCGGAGCCCGGCACGATCGAGCTGATCTGCACGGCGCTCCCGCTGCCGGAGTACGTCACCACGTCGCCGGTCAGCAGCGTGACGGTGCGGGCCGCGCCGCCCGCGGCCGGTGATGCGGCCGGGTCGGCGAAGGCGGGGGCATTGTCGGCGGCGGCAGGGAGTGATCCACCGGCAAGGGCGGCGGCGAGCGCCGTGGCGCAGGCCGCCGCCCATCTGGTCCGTCTCATTCTCACCTCGTGAACTCGTGTGTTCCCAGGGGGTGGTGAGGCGAGAGTGTCAGGAGCACGGCGGCGCGGGGGCGGTCGGTGCTGGCGGAAAGCTGCCATGGCAGCTATTCGCCGTAAACCCTTTGGATCAGCGGGAGTTGAGAGAAGGTTCGCGGAGGGTCACCGGTACCAGCCGAACCGTTCGGCCATCACCGGCAGTCGTTCGGCGACGAGTGCATGGGCCGCCGCGCGGGGCGTGGAGCCGTCGGCCTCGGCGCGGGCCAGCATCCGGTCGATCAGGGCGCGCATCGAGCGACGGGTGTGCCCGAACGCCTCCTCGGCGTCGGCGCCGATGTCGCCGAACAGGGTCCACCACCACCAGGCGTTCGTACCGGAGTTGACGACCACATCGGGCAGCACGGTGATCCCGCGCCCGGCGAGCAGCGCCTCCGCCTCCGGCAGCACCGGCATGTTCGCCGCCTCGACCACCCAACGGGCAGTGATCAGAGCCTGGTTCGCGGCGTCGATGGCGTACGAGACCGCTGCCGGGACGAGCACCTCCGCCTCCTGGGCCAGCCAGGCGTCGGCGGGCAGCTCGCGGTCCCCTTCCCGCAGCGCACCGCGGTCCACCGTTCCGTACGCGTCGCGGGCGGTGAGCAGCGCCTCGACGTCGAGGCCCGCCGGGTTGGCGATGGTGCCCTTGATGTCCGCGACGGCGACGACCTTCAGCCCTGCCCGCGCCAGGAACCGCGCCGTCGCCCCGCCCATCGTGCCGAGCCCTTGGACGGACACGCGCGCCTCCGGATAGGCCACGCCCGCCCGGTCCAGCGCGGCGAGCACCGACTCGGCGACCCCGCAGCCGCCGACCAGCTCGTCGAGCCCGATGCCGTCCACCTCGACGGCGAACGCGTCGGCGAGCCGCTGCCGCGCCGCCGCCTCGTCGTCGAGCAGCGGATAGACGGCCTGGACCGAGGAGACGAGCCCGGCCTCGGCGGCCGCCCGGTCGACGAGGTCCTGCGTCAGCCCGAGATCCTCACCGGTCGTCCAGATGTTCTCGATGTACGGGCGCACGGCCCGCAGATAGCGCACCAGTACCCCGTACGCCTCCGGGGCCCGCGGGTCGCAGTCGATGCCGCCCTTGGCACCGCCGAGCGGTATGTAGCGGGCCTGTGCGTTGTCGGCGTCGAAGTGCAGAGCTTCCTTCATCGTCATACCACGGGCGAGTCCGGCCACCTCGTCGAGCGTGCAGCCCTCCCGCATCCGCAGCCCGCCGCTGGACACACCGCGCACCAGCCGGTCGACGACCAGATGGCCCTGGCGTCCGGTGACATGGTCCGTCCAGGTCAGCGAGATCAGCGGAGCCGGCGGGGCGGTCGGGGACGAGGGCGTCGTCTGCGTTGTCATCGGGGGGTCTCCTCGGTCACGGTGATCAGGGTGGGCCCAGGGGTGGTCAGGGCCCCGGACAGGGCGCGGGTGAGCGCCTCGGGTGAATCGGCGTGGACACCGTGGCCGCCGTACGCGCGGGCCAGCGCCGGGAGGTCGACAGACGGCAGATCGACCGCCGTGGGGGTGTCGCCGCGCGCCGCCATTTCGTCGCGGATCTCGCCGTAACCGCCGTTGTCGAACACCACGACGGGCAGCGGCAGTCGCAACTGGGCGGCGGTGGCGAGCTCCTGAACGGAGAACTGCAGCCCGCCGTCACCGCTCAGCGCCACCACCTGGCGGGCGGGATACGCGGTCTTCGCGCCGATCGCGGCGGGCAGGGCATAGCCGAGCGTGCCGAAGCCGGTCGGATGGAGATAGCGCCCCGCCGGACCCACCGGCAGATGCGGGATCGCGCCGTAGTAGCAGCACTGCGCACTGTCCGAGGTCAGGATCGCGTCCGCGTCCAGGACGGTTCGTACGGCCTGCAGATACGGCAGCCAGCGGGCATCGCGCTCCGCGGTCTCCGCGTCCCGCCCGGCGCGCAGCGCCCGTACGGAACCGGCCCGGTCCGGAGCCCCGGAGGCCGGTGCGCCGTGGGTCGAGGCGAGTTGCTGCCGCAGGGCTTCCAAGGTGGTGCGGGCGTCGCCGACGAGCGGCAGCTGCGCGGGCAGTCCCGCGTACATCTGATCCGGGTCGACATCGATCCGGATCAGGGTGGCGCGCAGCACCGGCGGCGCGGACCAGAGATCGGACTCGGCCAGTTCGGTGCCCACGGCCAGCACCGCATCGCATCCGGCCAGCCACTGCTGTACGGACGGGCTGTGCAGCGACACCCCGAGCGACAGCGGGTGCGTCTCGTCGACGATCCCCTTGCCGTTGGCGGTGGTGACCACCGGCGCACCCAGCTCCTCGGCCAGCGTCAGGCACTGCGCCGTGGCGTTCCTGGCACCGCCGCCGAGGACCAGTGCGGGCTGCCGGGCCGACCGCAGCGCCTGCGCCGCGTCCCGCAGCGCGGGCCCGGACGGGCAGGTCGCGGGAGTCGGCGGGGCGAGCCGAACCGGACCCGCCGGTTCCATCGTCTCCAGCAGATCGAGCGGCACCTCGATGTGGGCCGGGCGCGGGCGCCCGGTGCGGAACAGTGTGAAGGCGCGCGCCACTGCAGAGAAGATCTCCTCGACCGTCGACACCCGGTGGCTGAAAGCCGAGACCCCCCGCAGGGCCTCGGTCTGGCTGCGCATCTCGTGCAGCAGACCGGTCGACTGGCGCGGGTGACGCAGCGGCATGCCGGGCGAGACGACCAGCAGCGGCACGCTGTCCGAGTACGCCTGCCCGACCGCCGCCGCGATGTTCAGCAGCGCCGGACCGGTGGTGGTGATCGCCACACCGGGGCGTCCGGTGACCCGCGCGTACGCATCGGCGGCGTACCCCGCGCCCTGCTCGTGGCGCGGGGTGACATGTGCGATGCCGTACGGGTCCAGATGCCGGTAGATCTCCAGGTTGTGCGTTCCCGGAATCCCGAACGCCTGCGTCACACCGTGCTCCGCCAATGCTCGAACCACGGCTTCGCCACCGGTCAACGAGGTCGGCCTCGGCTGCTCGGACACGCCGCCTCCCGCCACTCACAGGTCGATTTACTGAATCGCCAGTCAGTATCGAGAGCCGGGAGCGCCCCTGTCAATCCGATCTTTGCTGAATCGGTGTTCAGTGGCGGAAGTGCGACCGTCAGGGGGCGGCGGGGCTCGGCACCTCGCACTGGTCCTTGAAGCCCTGGCTGGTCAGACCCAGTGCGGAGTTCGTCCGCGAGCGCATGTTCTCCACGGCGACCATGGTCGTCAGCTCCACCAGGGCCTTCTCACCGAGCGCGATTTTGAGCCGGTCCACCAACTCGTCCGTGACCTCCGGCGGGGTGAGGCTCATCGCCTCTGCGTACTCCATGACGTCACGCTCCAGCGGTGTGTACGCTTCGCTCTCCCGCCACACCGGCACCTCGCGCAGTTTGCGGGGGTCCATCCCGTGCCGGTGGTGCTCCCAGTAGCCGAAGTCCATGCACCAGCTGCAGCCCACGGTCGCCGCGGACGTCATCACCGCAAGGGCCTTGAGCTGCGGGTCCAGTGCCTTCCACCGGCCCACGGCCAGCTCGAAGCGGAGCTCGGCCCACAGCACCTTGGTGTGGTGGGCAGCGGCCCGAACGGGATCGATGACCTTCCCGTACGTACGGTTCGAATACCACGACACGGCGCGGAAGAGGAGGCTGCGGGGCGGGTCGAGCGAGATTCGGGCGGTCATGACGGGTCTCCTTCGGTTCGGCTCCGAGCCCGCCGCGCGCTCCCCAGGGGGCGCCGGCGGCTGCGGTCACGGATGCGACGGCCGGGGGCTGCCGGATGTGACATCGCAGAGCGGCGGATCGAGGAATCCTGCGACGGGTACGGACGTTGGTTCCGGCATGACGGGATTCGATGCAGAGCAGGACGCGCTCCTCCGGCTGATCACCGAGGAGGACGGCGGGGTGCTCGTGACGCTGAAGCGGGAAGGCCGGCCCCAGCTGTCCAATGTCAATCACTTCTACTACCCCGAGGAGCGCATCATCCGCGTCTCGATCACCGAGGACAGGGCGAAGACGCGGAACCTCCGGCGCGATCCCAGGGCGAGCTACCACGTCACCAGCAAGGACCGCTGGGCCTGGACGGTCGCGGACGGGACCGCCGAGCTGTCGCCGGTCGCCGCCGATCCGCACGACGCGACCGTGGAGGAGCTGATCAGGCTCTACCGCGACGTGCAGGGCGAGCACCCCGACTGGGACGACTACCGCAGTGCCATGGTCCGCGACCGGCGGATCGTCCTGCGACTGCACGTGGAGCATGTGTACGGGCAGCCGCGTGGCTGAGGCAGCGAGGTCCGGCCGTCATTCATTCCCCTGGCCGTCCCCTGCTCGCACCGTCGTACCCCCTGCTGACACTGAAACGACACCGACTCCCTCAGGAGATGTTGTGACCGGCGCTGACTCCCTGCACCCGCTTCGCACCCGGCACCGTACGCTGCGACCTGCCGCATTCGGCGCCGACCCTGACGGCGACCGCATGGAGCGCATCCGGCGCTCACCCAACTTCGCCGACGGCGTCTTCCAGAACCCCATGGGAGCGCGGAGCAGGCCGTCCGGCTCCATGCTGGAGTTCGCGAAGGTCTTCTTCGGCAAGGAGGAGCGGGCCCGCAGGACGCCGACGGGCACGGTACCCGTCCACGCCACCACGCTCGCCGACCTCGCCGCGCCGCCCGCCACGGGGCTGCGGCTCACCTGGATGGGTCATTCGAGCGTGCTGGCCGAGATCGACGGCCGCCGGATCCTCTTCGACCCGGTGTGGGGTGAGCGATGCTCGCCCTTCGCGTTTGCCGGGCCCAAACGGCTGCACCCCGTTCCTCTGCCGCTCGCCGCGCTCGGCCCGGTCGACGCGGTCGTCATC
Source organism: Streptomyces sp. NPDC056231 (assembly GCF_048270745.1). Taxonomy (NCBI): domain Bacteria; kingdom Bacillati; phylum Actinomycetota; class Actinomycetes; order Kitasatosporales; family Streptomycetaceae; genus Streptomyces; species Streptomyces sp. NPDC056231. The sequence continues at coordinate 27,087 of NZ_JBLVKW010000034.1, forward strand.
TCCCATGACCACTACGACCACCTCGACCTGCCGACGATCCAGTCCCTGGCGGATTCGGACACAGTCTTCGCCGTGCCGCTCGGCGTCGGGGCCCACCTGGAGCGCTGGGGCGTGTCCGCCGACCGGATGCGCGAGCTCGACTGGAACGAGACCACGCACATCGCGGGGATCAGCCTGACCGCGACCCCCGCCCGGCACTTCTGCGGGCGCGGCCTGCGTAACCAGCAGCACACCCTCTGGGCGTCCTGGGCCGTCGCGGGCCCGGAGCACCGGATCTACCACAGCGGGGACACCGGCTATTTCCCCGGTTTCAAGGACATCGGCGCCGAGCACGGCCCGTTCGACGCGACGATGATCCAGATCGGCGCCTACTCCGAGTACTGGCCCAAGAACCACACGGACCATACGCCGCTGCCGGGCGCGTGGCCGGACATTCACATGACGCCTGCGCAGGGGGTGCAGGCGCACTTTGACCTGCAGGGATCGAAGCCGCACGGTGTGCTGCTGCCGATCCACTGGGGCACCTTCAACCTCGCGCTCCATCCCTGGGCGGAGCCGGGGGAGTGGACGATGGACGCGGCCGAGGAGGCCGGCCAGCCGGTCGCGGTCCCGTGCCCGGGTGAGCCCTTCGAGCCCGCTGGCGTTCTGCCGGTCGATCGGTGGTGGCGCGCGGTCTCCCCGCCGATCGCCCACCCCTGGCGCCGTCCGAAGCCCGTGGACGTGCCCTCGCCCGACACCCTCCAGGGTGATCTCGACCTGGCCGGCGAACGCTGATCGCTACGGAGGGCGACTCGACGCCGCCTCCCATGTGCCGGTCGGTCTTATGGAGCGGCCCGACTGCAGAGCAAAGGCGGCGGGCCGCGATGGCAGGGGACGACGTTCCGGCCCGGCATCCGTGTTCGATCAGCCCATGCAGCGGGTCACGGCATCGGCCGTCTCGCGGTTCGCGAGGTAGCCGGCCGCCTTGTGGAAGGGGAAGGCGCCGATCCCCGTTCGGACATCGGTGGTCACCTTGTTGAAGCGCTCGGTGAGAGGCTGGGGGATCGCGACGATATCGCCGGGGTCCGCGACGTTGACCCAGGCGGCCGCCCCGTGCGGCCGTATCGCGGCGGGTGCCTGTCCCGAGATCGCATCGGCCACGTTCGCTGAGGGCAAGCAGGTCGGGCGGAGCCTGTGCAGGCTCCGCCCGACCCGGCTCAGGCCGGAGTGCGTCGCAGCACCGCGCCCGTTTCGGTCAGACACGACCATGCGACTGCGCAACTCGCCACGCTTGCCAGCACGCCGATCAGGGTGTCCGGGCCCGAGGCCCCGGTGGCGACCGTTCTCAGGAACATCACGGCGATGGCCAACTCACCGAGTCCGAGCAGGATGAGCCAGCCCACGCGCAGCGCACGAGGTGTCCTCTCCCTGACCCGTGCCGATCCCAGCAGGGCGGCTCCGCCGATCATGGCCGGGAGGGCCACAGCGACCAGCAGCGCGTACAGTACGGCGGATGAGGTGCTGGGATCGGTGTGGTCGATGTCCGCGGTGTCGGGCACCAAAGTGAACGCCACCTCCAGCAGGGCGACGTACGCGACCTGGCCGAGCAGCAGCACCGGCACGACTCGGCGGTGGAACACGGTCGTCATGCGTTGCTCCTTACCAGACGACCGCTCTTGATGATCCAGAGCTTGCCCGTCGAGACATGGCTCTTGCACGAACTCCGGGTTTTCTTGTACGACTCGGCCTTGGAGTAGCGGGCCTTGTAGTAGCGGCCGATTTCGCGCCCCTTCTTGTTGTTCTTGAGGTCCATCTCCTTGTCGACGCCCCGGGACTCGGATTCGTGGCGGGTCGCCACCTCGTACGCCGTCTCGTGGTCGACGAAGACCTCCATCAGGGCGTTCCAGTAGCAGTGCCGGAAGGCGTCGCCGGTGCCCTGGAAGAGGGTCTTGTCGGGGTAGAGATCCTTGGCGTACTTGAGAGCGATTTCCGCCTGGTCACGTGCCTTGGAGCAGTCGTACGGGTTCCAGAAGCAGTAGCTGCGCTCGGCGGGCGTCACCGTGTAGCTGGAGCCGCTCGGGTCGAGCAGCACCGGGTAGGCGAGGGTCTGACCAGCCGCTGGGGCAAGGGAGACGTCGACGTCCGATCCGTTCGCCTTCATGGTGACGGGGACCGTGGCGCCCTTGGCGTCGACCGCGACCGGCGCGCTGAGGAACGTGACCAGGTCACTGTTCCCGTCGGAGATCATCAGCGTGTTGTCGGAGACGGCCGACATCTCCTGGCCCGGCTGCAGGACGACCTTGTAGGTGAAGGTCTTCGGCGCGCCGGCGCTGCGCAGCAGGTGGAAGAGCTCGACCTGGCTGGCGCTGCCTCGCACGGCGATGGTGTCGGCATCCTTCTGGGTGCCGGCGTAGATCACCAGACCTGTCTCGCTCAGCTCGGCGGTCGCCGAGGAGGCCACCGGAAGGTCGATCAGCGTCTGGGACGCGCCGTCGGCGCTGTTGCCGGTGAGTGCGCCATCGGAGGACGCGGGCAGTTCCGTCGTGGCCGTCTGGACCGCGGAGTCCTCAGTCTCCGTCTTCTCCGGGTCCTCCTGCTCGACATAGCCGGCCGGGGTGTCGTCCTCGTCCGCGATCTCCTCGTCCAGTTCGTCGGTTTCCTCCAGCCCATCGGCGGAGTGCAGAAGGTCAGCGAAGTGGGTCTCGGCGATCTCGTTGACGAACGGAACCGACAGTGTTCCGGTGATGTTGCCGACCCGGAAGGTGTGCTCGGCCCAGTCCGACCAGGTGCCGGCAGCGTTCTTCACCCGCGCAGTCAGTGTGTGCGTGCCGCGCGTCGCGGGCGTCAGCGTGAGCGTCGCTTTCCCGGTGGCGAGGGTCGTCGTCTGCGCCGCGCCCTCGTCGAGACGGTACTCGGCAGCAGTCCCCTTGCCCGCGGGATCGGCGAGCATGAACGTTCCTGCAGTGCCTGTGTCCCCGTGCCACAGTCCGTCGGCCGGGTACGTCGTCGAGGTGACCGTGGGCGGGGCCGGGACGGAGGTATCCACGGTCAGGTTGCGCCAAGCGGACCAGGTGCTGTTCCAGTCGGTGCCGTCGTAGACGTTGACCCGCCACTTGTAGGCGCCGGCGGCCAGGGCGGGAGCCGTCCAGCTGCCCGCGGTGCCGGATGCGACGTAGGCCGAGGTGCCGGAGGCCACCTTGCTGGTGCCGGCGGAGTTCCACACCTCGAAGCTGAACCGCACGGTGTTGCCGTCGGCGTCCGTGGCCTTCGCCTGGAGCGTGGGCGTGGTGTCGGCGGTGACGGTGTCGGCGGCCGGGCTCACCGGACTCGCCGCGCCCGGCTTGGTGTTGTAGGTGACCGACAGGGCCGGCTCGGTCGGCCCCTGGGCGCCGTCGACGTAGTTGGCCGAGCGGAACCGGCGCCAGCTCTTGGAGTCCAGCTCGTCCACGGCCCTGATCTGCAGGCCGTTGTTGGTCTCGCCGTTCGCCCAGGACTGGGCGATGTCCTTGACGTTCCAGCGCATGAAGTTCGCCGGGCAGGACGCGCTGTAGCCGTAGGCGGCCTTGGAGACGACGGAGCCGGTCGTCGTGGTGGCGGGCTGGGCGCCCCAGGTCACCGCGCTGGGGTCCCAACTGCCCGTTATCCGGCGGACCTCGACTCCGGAACCGTCCGTGGCGCAGGTGGAGGACCAATACGAGTGCAGCCGCAATTCGGCACTGAGTATGTGCTTGCCGGCGTACTTGGCGACGTCGAACTTCACGTAGGAGCGCGCCTTGGTGGTGCCCGCGTCGTAGGTGCCGGCCTTCAGCTCCGCCGAACCCCGCTGCGAGTCAGGGTAGTTGGTGGCGACCCAGGTGTCGGTCGAGGCGGCCAGCGTAGTGGTCGGGTCGATGGTGACCGGGTAGGTCACCGCCGGGTCGTCGAGGAATTCCTGGCTCGGCTTGAGCACCAGGACCGTGCCCTCGGCTGTCTCCTCGACGGTGGTGGCTATCTCGGCACTCTTTGCCGGATCGCCCGAGCGCGGGTCCGTGCCCGTGCCCCACATCCGGGGTGCCGGGGCGCTGGCAACGAGCTTGCCGCCCGCGTCCTCGAGCCGCAGGTGCCGCTGGGCGGTCTTCTCCAGCTTCATGCCCTTGAGCGTCACCGGGAGCCTGAGCTCCACCGGTTCGACCGGACGCTCCTTGAGGATCAGCGACTCGGTGAACCCGTGTGGCAGCGCCGTTACATGAAGATCGCCGTTCGGCGCGACGGAACGGTAGACGGCGGTGTCCCCGTCGATCACCGGGGCCGGCAGGCCAGTGCCCCAGTCCAGCCCGAACGCCTGCTCCCCGTGGCTGACTTGGGCGAAGTCCCCGGTACCGCCGTCCGACAGCTGCACGTCGGCGACCGCAGTCTTCGGCTCGAGCCTGCTGCCGGAGTCGACGAGGTCGGTGTCGATCCTGTGCCACTGCCCGTTCTCCTTGACGCGGATCGTCCCTGAGGCGACGTCCGTGGTCGTCGTCCCGTCGGGGTTCGCCCACGTCGTCGAGTCCTCCGTGCGGGCGGAGAGCACCTCGACCCGCTGCCCCTGCAGGACCGCGACCAGCCTGGCTGCCCTCTCGTTCGGCGCCTCGGTGATCCGGTCACGCAGACCCGCGGCCGACTGTGTTCCGTCAGCCCTGTTCGTTCCCTCGTCGGCCAGGGCCACCGCGGCCGACTGGACGGCGAGCGCCAAGCACAGCGACAGCGACGTGGTCGTCGTTGCCGTAAATCGTCTTCGCACTTTTCCCTCAAATGGTCAAGCCATCGCCATGTTTTGGCAATGGTTGACCGATGATAGGAGGGTCAGCGGTTTCATGATCAACTCACAGGGTGCGCAAAAGGGAATCAAAGACTCTCCTTCCGTTGTGATGTTGATCATGATGGAAGGGGCAGTGGGTTCTGGTGCTGCCCAGCCGGCCGACTCACGATGCCGCCGGTATCCCGATCGGGCGATGCCCCTGGAAGCGTGCCGCCGAGCGGGAAGCGAAAGCGGCAACCCAGTGCGCCAACACCGTTCGGAATGCGCCCAGTACGCGGCAGCGGATCCAGGACTCACTCACGCACATTGGTGAGGAACGATTGAAGAGGCAAGTCCGTGAAGCCCGGAGTGAGGCAGAGCCCCGATCCTGCCCAGTGGCCGCCTTCGGATCACCGGAGGAGGGCCGCGGGCGCGGTGACTGGCGGTTGGCCGCCATCGCGCCCGCGGTGATGTACGTGCTTGCAGTTATCAGACGATATGTCAGGCGCCCGGCACCGGGAACGGGTCGAGGTCCGGCTTGAGGACCTGGCCGGACTTCGGCGTGACCTGGTCCACCAGGTAGGAGGTCACCAGCCCGTTGAGGGCCTTGCTCCGGCCGACCGCGCAGTGCTCGATCACGTCGACCGTGACCAGCACGGCGTTGCCGAGCTCCCGCTGCATGTTCTGGGAGAACTTGTACTGGGTGGCAGGGTCGAAGGTGTTGCCGATGACCATGACCGGGTTGGCGGTCTGCTTGTTCCACGGGCCGGGGTACTGCTCAGCGGCACGTGCGGGCGACGGCCAGGTCGCGCATGCGGGCGCGTCGTAGACCTGGTACCGGCCGAAGGTGGGGGCGTCATGCTCCCAGGGGCGGGCCAGGTTCGCAAACACCTTGGGGTTCGTCGGGTACGGCTTGTCCTGGCAGTTGACGCCGTAGTAGGAGTCGTCGGCGCTGTACGGGGAGTCGGCGGGGGCCTCACGCAGCGCCGCCGGGACAACCTTGGTCAGCCGGTCCGCCTCGTCCGTGGATACCGTCCCTGCCCCCGAGCGGAAGCCCTGCTGCGGGTTGATCGCCTCGTGCAGTGCCTGCAACGAGCGGGCCAGCGGTGCCAGTCGGGTCTGCGCGTACAGGGCGTCGGCGACCTGGCTGGTGAAACTGCTCAGGGTGACCTGCGAACCGCTCGGCAGGGTCACCGGGCTGGTGCGAAGGCGGTCGCGGATCGCGTCGAACTTGGCGCGGGTGTCGCCGTCGGCGAACGCACAGCGCGGCGCACCGGCGGTCTTGCAGCGCTCGAGGAACTCGTCCAGGGAGAGTTCGAAGCCGCCGGCGCGCTGCCGGTCGTACTCCAGGCCGTTGTGCAGGCGCAGCTGCGGGTCGACGTTACCGTCGATGACGAGGGCGCGCACCTTGTCCGGGTACATGTTGGCGTAGGTGGCGCCGATCAACGTGCCGTAGGAGAACCCGGCGAAGTTGAGCTGGGCGTCGCCGACGGCCTGACGCATGCGGTCGAGGTCGCGCACCACATTGATGGTGGACATGTGCTGGATGAGCGCACCCGCGTTACGGGCGCACGCGTCGGTGTAGTCCTTGGTGGCCGCGAGCGTGCCGTCCACCTCGGCCGGCGTGACGGGCACTCCGGTGATTCGATCGAAGACCGCGTCGGCCTCCTCGTCGGTCTTGAAGCACTGCAGCGGGTTGCTCCGGGCCACGCCGCGGGGATCGAAGCCGATCAGGTCGAAGTGCTGCATGACGCGGGGCTCGAACCGGGTCGTGGTGGCCCACAGGTAACCACTGCCGCCCGGACCGCCGGGGTTGAGGAACAGCGAACCGATGCGCTTTGCAGGATCGCCGGCCCGCCGCCGCATCATGGCGATGCCGACCTTCTCGCCTGACGGGTTCGCATAGTCCAGTGGCACCGGGTACACGGCACAGTCGTAGATCTTGGGGTCGGGCTTGGACGGGTCCGGGTTGCAGGGCGTCCAGACCACCGGGGCGACCTGCTGCCCGGTGGTGGCCGGCGCGGTCGCGGGGGTCGTTGCTCCGGAGGGCATCGCGGGTGCGGCCGACGCCGTGACGGCGCTGCCGGAAATGAGGGCGAAAGCGCTGGTGAGTGCCGCCGCCAGAACTGATATGCGAGACAAGGAACCTCCTTCGATTTCTCAAACCCGGTCAGCATGGCAGTACTTGAGGGGGCGGTAAAGATCGCGCGCAAGGCGTCGGGCCGGGTGCCCTTGCGTACCGCGGTGCTCTGTCACCTGTGCCGGGTTCATGCGGTACACGCCGTGCGGCGGGCTGACCGATGGCGGAGCTGGAGCAGTGTCAACGCCTGATGGTGCACGTCGGTTGGGGGCGGGACACGGGTCGCCGAAACCGCGGGACCCCTGGGGAACTCCCGGACTTGCGCGCCTTCCGCCTCGACCTGCCCACGCGGACCATCGAACTGGACCTGTCGTTCCGTCTCACTGAGAGCTACGAACTCGCCCGGTGGTCCGGCTGCCGGGCTGCCGCTATCAATGCGGCGTTATCGGTCTCTTGTGCGAGAGCTCATACCAGAGCGGGATGGATGGTGGGCAAGTTTGACAACTGCCCGTCGCAGGAGCCCGATTGGTGACTACTGTGTGTGGCCGGTGATCAACGCTGGGCTCATATCGTTCGAGCATGGCCGAGCGCTGACCCGAGCCTGACCGACGACCGTAGGTGCCACCGCATGAACGCCGATTCCTGGTGCCCCATGTACCGAGGACGCTGATGTCTCAACTTCGCGCACCTGAAGCGCGACCGGAACGCCGAGAGGGCGCGCGGCACGGCCGGCCGGGTGCCCGTGCCCACTCGGCCGCGGCCAGGCCGCGCGCCGCACAGCCGTCTCCTGACGCCCGCCTGTGCCCCCCGATTCTGCGTACCGCCCTGCTCCCGGCCATCGCCGTGATGCTGAGCGGTGCCGCAGCCGTCATTTTCACCATCCGTTCCACCGGTGCCCGCCCGACCATCCAACTGTGGACTGTGCTGGGAGGGTCCGGGGCGCTGGCCCTCGCCGCCGTGGTCGCCGCATTCCTCGGCGCCAACCGGGTCACGACCACCATCCTCGGCCGTTGCCTGGCCCTGCGCCGTGCCGGTGTCCAGGGCCAGGCCGACCTGCAGCGGCTGGTGGAGAAGCTCCGCAATGGAGAACCGGCGCCCGCGCGGCGCCCCCCGCGGCCTGTCGCCCCCGGCAGTGACGCCTTCGACCTGCTCGCCCAGGAAATGGGGCGTTCGCACGAGGGGGCCGTCGCCGCCGTCGTCCAGGCAGCACAACTCAGCAACAACTCCGGCGAGGAACAGCGGGTCGAGGTCTTCGTCAATCTCGCCCGCCGCCTCCAGTCCCTCGTCCACCGGGAGATCCAGCTGCTCGACGAACTGGAGCACGAGGTCGAGGACCCCGATCTCCTCAAGGGCCTTTTCCAGGTCGACCACCTCGCCACCCGCATCCGCAGGCACGCCGAGAACCTCGCCGTCCTCGGCGGGGCCGTCTCCCGGCGCCAGTGGAGCAACCCGGTCACCATGACCGAGGTGCTGCGCTCCGCGATCGCCGAGGTCGAGCAGTATCCGCGGGTCAAACTGGTGCCGCCGATCGACGGCACCCTGCGTGGTCACGCCGTGGCCGATGTGATCCATCTGCTGGCCGAACTCGTCGAGAACGCCACCGTGTTCTCCGCCCCGCACACCCAGGTGCTGCTGCGAGCCCAGCACGTCACCGCGGGACTGGCCCTGGAGGTCGAGGACCGGGGACTCGGCATGCCGGGCAACGAGCAGAAGCGGATGAACGCCCTGCTCGCAGACCCCGACCAGGTCAACGTCGCCCATCTGCTCCAGGACGGCCGGATCGGGCTCTTCGTCGTCGCATCGCTGGCCCGCAGACATGGCATCGCCGTCCGGCTGCAGAGCAACATCTACGGCGGCACCCAGGCCGTACTGGTGCTCCCGCAGTCCCTGCTCGGCGCCGACACCGAGGCACCCACCACGGCCGACGCCGTCCCGGTCCCGCCGCCCGGCCCCGTACACCGGCCGCCCGCCCAGGACGCCACGGCGCACCAGCGGAAACTGAGCCCGGCCCCGAACCGGCAGACCCAGGTGCCCAGTCAGCCGCTCCGCCTCCACCAAGCGTCCCAGCAGCCGCGAAGGCAGGGCGAGGGGCCACCGCTGCCGCTGCGCGCGGAGCGCGTCACCTGGCCCACGGTCGAAGCCCGACCCGGCATCCAGCGCCCGGACGACGCGCGTCCGGCCCTCTCGCCGGAGCCCGGAACCGTGCGTGGCACCATGGGCCGGCCCCAACTCCCCAGGCGTGCCCACCAGGAACACCTGGTCCCGCAGCTGCGCGAAGCCCCCGCCCCCCGTGCCGAGGACGAAGAGCCTCCTTTGCACGACCCGGGGCTGATGGCGTCATTCCGGCGGGGCATCGAGCTCGCCGACGCCCGGAGCGAAGCGGACGCCGATACCGCACAACCCCCGGTCGTCGCCGTCGACATGGCCGGGCCACCGGCCCGGCGGCCCCTCGAACCGCTGCCCGTCCGCGGAAGCACCGCGACCACCTCCCCGCTCCCTCCCGAACCGGACCCCCTCGAAACGAATACCTTGAAGGAGTAGATGCACCATGACGACCGATATGCCGTCCGGCCAGGTCGCCGACCTCGACTGGCTGCTGAGCGGGCTGGTACAGCGTGTGCCGTACACGCGCAGCGCGGTCCTGCTCTCCGCCGACGGGCTGGTGAAGTCCCTCCACGGCATGGACGCGGACAGCGCCGACCACATGGCGGCGCTGGCCGCCGGTCTGTACTCCCTCGGCCGCAGCGCCGGGGCGCGCTTCGGGGACAACGGGGAGGTCCGGCAGGTGGTGGTGGAGCTCGACTCGACGCTGCTCTTCGTCTCCACCGCCGGTTCCGGCACCTGTCTCGCTGTCCTCGCCGGACGCGAGGCAGATGCCGCGGTGCTCGGCTACGAGATGACGATGCTGGTCAAGAGCGTCCGGCCGTATCTGACGACCCCGGCCAGGCAAGCGGCCGGGGCGCCGAGCTTCACGGGGCTGTGAGCGTGCCGGCCGCGCAGGACGGGCCGTTGCTCGACGACGCCGCGGGCCGGCTCATCCGTCCGTACACCGTGAGCAACGGCCGTACCCGTCCGACCGCCGTGCTCGATCTGCTCTCCCTCGTGCGGGCCACCGGCACCGATCCGCAGACGCATCTCGGCCCCGAGCACTCCGTGGCGCTCGGGCTGTGCGGGGGACCCACTTCGGTGGCCGAGATCGCCGCGCATCTGCGGCTGCCCGCAGTCGTCACCAAGGTGCTCGTCTCCGATCTGGTCGACTGCGGCGCAGTCACCGCGCATCCGCCCGCCTTCCATGACATGCCCACCGACCGATCTCTGCTGGAGGCAGTGCTCGATGGCTTACGACGACAGCTCTGACGGCTTCGGCACCTTGGGCGGAGGGGACGCTCCCGGGGGCCCCGAGTGCTTCCCCGTCGCGCTCAAGGTGCTGGTGGCGGGCGGCTTCGGCGTCGGCAAGACGACGTTCGTGGGCGCCGTCAGCGAGATCGCACCGCTGAGCACGGAGGAGCTGCTGACCCAGGTCAGTGCGGCGACCGACAGCCTGGAGGGTATCGAGTCGAAGACCGCCACGACGGTCGCCATGGACTTCGGCCGCATCACCCTCGACGAGCAGCACGTGCTCTATCTGTTCGGCACCCCGGGCCAGGAGCGCTTCTGGTTCATGTGGGACGAGCTCTCCCGGGGCGCGCTGGGAGCGGTCGTGCTCGCCGACACCCGGCGGCTCGAGGAGTGCTTCCCTGCAGTCGACTTCTTCGAGCGGCGAGGCATCGGATTCATCGTCGCGATCAACGAGTTCGACGGCGCCTACCGCTACGGCCCCGACGAGGTACGGGCCGCGCTCGACCTTCCGCCCGAGGTGCCGATCGTCCTCTGCGACGCCAGGATCGCGAACTCGGGTACCGGAGCGCTGATCACAATGGTCCAGCATCTGATCAACGCCACCTCCGACCCCGCCCCGCTCTCCACCCTCGGAGCCCACCCGTGAACGGACGCACCAACGGCCGGCCGCTGCTGACCCCCGTCGACCGCGATGCCCCCGTCCGAGCCCAGCGGCTGCAAACGCTCGGACTCGGGGAACCGGCCGGTGGATCGTTCGACAGCTTCGATGTGTTCGCAGACAAGGTGGCCGAAATGACCGATGTTCCTTTCTCGATGGTCAACTTCATCGACGGGAACCGGCAGTTCTTCGCCGGACTGCACACGCCGGCCGGCACGCACACCGGTTCCGACCTGGGCGCCATGGCCGCGGGCAGTGGCCGTGGCGGGCGGTATGTGGCCCTCGATCACGGCTACTGTCCGCACGTCGTCGCACGGCGGAAGGCGCTCGTCCTGGACGACGTCTGCGACTACCCGAGATTCGCCGGCAATCCGGTCGTCGACGACATAGGCATCCGTTCCTATCTCGGGGCTCCGCTCATCGACCGTACGGGCATCGTGCTGGGGGCGGTCTGCGCCGTCGACACCGTGCCCCGCCCCTGGGGGCGGGCCGGTCTCGACATCATCAAGTCCCTGGCGCAGGAACTCATCGGCCACATCCACCGACGGGAGGACAAGGCCTTGGGGAACTTCGGAACGGAAAACAGAGGGAGCCGCTGATGATTCCGCATGGCCCGGCCCCGGACGCCGCGCAGACCTGCACTTGAGCCCCGGCACCCTGCGCGACGCGCGACGGCACCTGGGAATCCCGGCCGGGAAAGGCCATACCCGGCCAACCGCAAACCCGTCCCCCAAGCCCGGCCCCTCCGCCGCCCTCGAGGCCACTGACGACAACCGATCGAGCCAAGCGGGAAACTGACGTGCGATCGGCCCTCAGGAGTGTCACCCTGTCGGGTGACCTCAATCGAGATGACCTCCATCCAGGCCGCCGCAGCCCGAAACAATGCCGACTGGTGTGCTTCGGTCTGTCGGTCCCACGGCATCGCGGGGACCTTCGGCCAGACGGCCTGGTGGAGTTCCCGCCGCACGCCGCCGTACTACCCCGACGCCGTCACTCTGCGCCACGACGCGGTGCCGGCCGACTTTCTTGCTGAGATTGACACCACGGCCCCCGGGTGCTCGATCAAGGACAGTTTCGCCACGCTCGACCTCACCTCCAGCGGCTTCGTCGAACTCTTCGATGCCCAGTGGATCCACCGCCCAGCGGAACTCCCGGCACCAGCAACGTCGGCCCTGCGCACCGAGCGGGTCTCCACGGCAGCCCAGCTTCGCGACTGGCAGGCCGCTTGGCACGGCGGTGACGGAACCCCGGACGTCTTCCGACCAGCGCTACTGGACGATCCGGCTGTGATGGTGCTCGGCGTCCACGACGGCGAAGGCCTCTCCGGCGGTGTCATCCTGAACCGCAGCACGGGGCTGATCGGCCTCTCCAACCTCTTCGCCGTCAACAGCAGCGACGTTGCGGCCATCTGGTCATCAGCGATCGCCGCGGTCGCCGCCCATTACCCCGGTCTTCCCCTCGTCGGATACGAACACGGGGACGATCTCGCGCACGCACAGGCCGGCGGATTCGACACACTGGGCACACTTCGCATCTGGCTGCACGACTCCTGACCGGCAACTGTCCCCCGCCCAAGTGTCGGGGGACAGGCAGGCACCCTGACGACACGGTTCGTCGCGCCGCCGGTGCCTCGTGCCGGGAGGGGCACTCGTACGTGTGCGAGCCGCCGCCCGTGCCTGGAAGCCCGCGCTCAGACCTCGACCGTCGTGCCGTCCAGGAAGGTCAGCAGCACCGACTCCGCGTCGGCCTGTACCGCCACCGATTCACGCAGCGCCCGCGGATGGATGGTGTCGCGGGACAGCGCGACCAGCGAGACATGGATGCTCTGCCCGCCCGGATGCCGTTCGCTCCGGAGATACGGGATCGCGGAGTGCGGCCCGTACGCGTTGGACTGCACGTCCCGTGCGACGCCGGCCCCTTCCGCTGCCTCCTCGGGCGCCGCGCCCGCCGTGGTGTCCCAGCCGTACAGGGCGACCACGGCACTGGTCAGACCGTCGGCGGTGCGCGTCAGCGCCCAGCCGGGTCCCGACGAGGAGAACGGCCGCTCGGTGTGCGCGACCGCGTGACCGCCCTCCCGCACCACCGCACCCTCCGGCGCCTCGACCCGGTGCACCCGGATCTCCCACGGGCCGTGCAGCACACTCGTGGTTTCGATCCGGTACGTGCGATCGTCGCGGGGCAGCCGGGCCGCGTACCAGGACGAGGCGACGCGGTCCTCACAGCGCACCGGATGGATCCTGCGCCGTCGTGACGGGGTGCCGTCCGGGGCGAGGAGCGCCAGATGGCCGTCGACGGCGCGTGCCATGGCGTGCGGCGCGGACTCGGGCGCGGTCGCTGTCGAATAGGCGAGCTTCGCGTAGTGCGGGTCCTCCTCGCCCGTGTCCGCGTCTGTGTCCACGTCCGTGGTGTCGCCGGTGGCGGCGGGCGGGTTGTGGTCGCTGCCGTGGTTGATCAGCCGGACGATGCCGTCGTGCCGTGTGGCGTGCAGCAGCCATCCCGGTGCGGGCAGCGCGGTGTACTGGTCGGACTCCTCGACGGGGAGCGGGAGTTCCCGCTCCGTCCACACCGGGTGGTCTGCCGGGAGCAGCAGCCCGAGGAAGCCCTTGCTCGCCCAGTACGGGGAAGCGGGACCGGAGTACGGCTGGGTGCTCGGCAGGAACGTGTCGTACCAGCCGAGGGTCAGCAGGCCCCGCTCGTCCGGGACGCCGCGCTCCACGAAGTGCCGCAGGGTGCCCGATGCGAGCCGGCGTGTGAGTCCGGGTGCGAGCGGCGTGCACTCGGCCAGCGCTCCCATCCAGACCGGTGCGAGCGCCGCGAACCGGTACGTCAGCGAGCGCCCCTGGTGGACCGGCGCACCGTCGGAGCCGAAGAAATGCGGATAGTCCTGCAGGAACCGGGAGAGCCGCTGCCGGTAGACCTCGGTTCTGCCGCCGTCGTCGTCCGGGCCCGCTATCCGCGACCAGAGCAGCGGATAGAGATGCATGGCCCAGCCGATGTAGTAGTCGAAGTTTCGGCCGTCCCCGTCCGTGTACCACCCGTCCCCGACGTACCAGTCCTCGATCCTGTCCAGATTGCTCTCGATGTCGGAGCGGCTGTAGGGGGCGCCCACCGAGGCGAGGAACTGCTCGGACACCACCTGGAAGAGTCGCCAGTTGTTGTCCCAGGTGCGGCCGCCGACGAAGCCGGAGAACCAGTCGACGACCCGCTCCTGGACCCGGGTGTCCAGCTTGTCCCATATCCAGGGGCGGGTCTCATGCAGACCGACGGCGATCGAGGCGGCCTCGACCATCTGCTGCGAGCAGTCGGTGAGCCTGGGCCAGGCCTCGGTGGAGGCCGGGTCCGTGCCCGTTGCCAGACCCTGCGCGTAGCGTTCGATCAGTTTCGGATCGACGTCCCCCCGGGCTCCGGCGATACGGAAGGCTGCCATCAGGAAGGAGCGTGCGTATCCTTCGAGCCCGTCCGACACCACGCCCGACCAACTGGCCCGGCCGGGTAGCCGGTATTGCGCGAAGCCCGGTGTGGCGTACGGGACGAGCGCGTCGAGCATCCGGTCGGCCGAGGCCTCCCAGTGCGCGCGCGTCCAGCCGGTCCGTGAGGAGAGCAGCCGGTCGGTCGGGGGGAGGTGCAGGAAGGGCGGGGTCATGCGGGTTGTGCTCCTCAGTCCGTCAGGGTCGACGGTTCTACGGGCGGTTTGGGCAGGTTGAGCGCGGCTAAGGGCTGTCCCGTAATCCCTGGTGGATCAGCGCGCGGCGTCAGATGCGGTGCATCGCAAGGCGGAGGGGCGTCCTCATACTGGTCGTATTCGGGTGTTTCGACAATGCAGCGAGGTGCCGCAGCTGTCGTCGTGCGCCCGCCAGGGATTACGGGACAGCCCTTAGGGCGTGTTTCGAAAGTCCCGTCTGCCGGGCGGCGTCCGGCACGCACGCTCGCCGTGTTGTCGGGCTCGCCCCGATACGACCGGTATCGGGGCGACCCTCCGCCTTGCGATCGCACGCACCGGACGCCGCCCGGCCCGCCCTACGGGCGGACGACGCTACTTTCGAAACACGCCCCAGGGCACTTCAGCGGCTGAACGGGGACGAGGTGGGGGAAACGTGCATGCGTACTCCCGGAGGAAGGAGGGGAAGGCGGGTCACAGGTGCCTGCTCAGCAGAGGGTGGCTGTGTGCGTGTGACCGCGCGATCCGCCGACCGTGACGGTGAGGACGGGGCGACGGCCGGGTGTCACGGACATGGTGGGGTCGGCGGTGACCACCCTGCTCACCGGGAAGGGCAGTTCCACCGTGACCGTGGTCTGCGTGCGGCTCGGGTCGGCGACGGCGACGGTGAGTTGCTGGTCCCTGCGCTGGACCAGCACCGAGGCCGGTCCGGATGCGGTGATCCCGGCGGCAGTGGCGGCTGCCCAGAAGTTCACCGCGGTCAGCCCCTGCCTGCGGACCTCCACGGCCTGCGCGGTGGCGTCGTTGGCGACGATCCGGATCGGACGCGAGTGCGACCAGACGGCGGTCGCAGCCGCGGACGCGCCGGGCAGCAGGACATAGGCGTAGCCCGCATCGGTGGGGGAGACACCGTGATCGACCCAGAGCGTCACATAGCGGCGGGTGACCGGATCGGTGCTGCCGCTGGTGTCCGCCCCGGTGTTGAGTGCCCGCCAGGTTCCGGTCCGCTCCTCACGCAGCGCCTGAAGTGCGGTGGAGTCGGGGAAGACATAACCGCCGACGCCGTCGACATGCGCCCACCGGGCGCGGCCGAACTCCTTGGTCCAGCCCTGGTCCGCCGGCTGTCGGACGCCGTCGACCGTCAGCTGCTGCGTGCCGTCCGCGCCGAGATTGCGGTTCTCCATGACCGTCTCGATCGTGCGCCCGTCGCTCGCGGTGATACCCGCACCGAGCGCGATCACCGCATTGTCGAGCAGGAACCAGGATTTCCTGGCCCGCAGGGTGCTGCCCGAGGGACCGATGAGCTCCATCGCCGAAGCACCGTACCGGTCGTGGAGCACCGCTCCGCCCGCGACGGCGTTCGTCGGCCGGTAGGTGGAAGTGCCGGCGCCGGTGCCGAGATCGGTCCGCTGCCTGGTGTCGACCGTGGTGCCGGGCAGCCGGTACGGGTCGACGGTCGGCCAGAAGCCGTCGTTGAACTGCCCGAGATCGTCGCCGTCGTACAGATACGTCATGCCGTCGCCGGTGTACCAGCCGTGCAGATTCTCGCCGTTGCCGGCCTCGTAGGCCGAGATCCGCTTCGACGACAACGACAGTGCGCAGGCCCAGCGGGGCTGCCGGTGCACCACCCGGTCCATGTCCGCGAAGACGAAGTGACCGGTCGTGCGCGCCCCGGCGGGGATGCTCCGGTCATTCAGCACAGCCTTGGCGAGGGCCAGTTGGGGAAGGGTGGCGAGATTCGCGAACGGGGTGGTGCGGTTGCGGGTCAGCCAGCCCTTGGCCAGCGCACGCCAGCGGTCCGCGTACGCGGCGGGTGCGCCGGTCGCCAGGAGCAGGATCGCTGCGACGGTCGCCGCACCGTCCCGGTGGTCACCGGCGCGCTCCCGGGAGATCGCCCGGCCGCGTACCGCGTCCATCATCAGCCCGTCGAAGACCACCGGCGAGAAGGTCCGCTCGACCGCCTCGTACATCACGGAGACCTGGGGGTCGGCGACCGCCCACTCGGAGTCCGCGAGCAGGGACAGCAGATAGGCGGCGCCGCTGAGCAGCACCGTGCCGTACGTACCCGTGTACGCGACCACGTCGTGCTGGACGAATGACCCGTCCTCGTAGAAGCCGTCACCCGAACCCGTGTACCTGAACAGGCTGTTGCGTCCGGAGTCACGCACGTCGGAGAGCGCGTCACGGGCCGATGCCAGCTTGGCCGCGTCCCGGCCCAGCAGTCCGCGCAGCGCGACGATGACGGCCTTGTCGGTGCGGTTGGCACCCGTCTCGGCGAGCGTGGGGGAGTTGGTGCGCCGGTCCGCGTTCGGGCAGAACCGGTCGACCACTGCCAGATAGTCCGTCAGATCGGTGGCGGACAGACGCCCGCGCAGCAGGACGGAGCAGTCCATCAGTGCCCGCGGGGCGCCGATCTCCCAGAACCACCAGTTGCCGGTCTCGCGCTTGGCCGGGTTGTACGCCGTGTCGTACGTGAAGCGCAGCGCGGAGACGAGGGCGTCCGCCGCCTCCTCGCTGCCGGTCAGTGAGGTGCCGGGGGTGGCCCAGGCAGTCGCGAGCGTACGGAGCCGGGTGTAGCTCTGGCCGAAGTTGCCGGGGTCGGTGACCGGGGAGAGGTCCGGCCAGAGCGCGGTCCGCCCGGCGCCGCGGTCAAGTGTCTCCCAGAGGCCCTTCGCCGTGGTGTCCAGGGTGGCGACCGCGGCGGCGACATCGAGGTCGGACGGGTCGATCGCGCCGCCGGTCAGCAGGGTTTCGGCGCGCTGGAGGAGCGCGTCGAATCCCACGGTGCCGGCGGTCTCGCCGACCTCTGCGGGCTGCGCCTGCGCGGCGCCGGCCGTGGCGACGAGTGTCGTGGCGGAGGTGGCCGCGACGGCCGCGGTGGCGCCCGTCGCGGCGAGCAGGGTGCGTCTGCTGAGGTTCATGATGTCCCCTTTCGACTGTGGTCAGTCCGTGAGCGTGCTCGGGTCGACGGGCGGCTTCGGCAGGTTCAGCGCGGCCAGTTCAGCCTTGCCGACGGCGTCGATCGGGAATGCCCAGGTGTTCACGAAGAAGTCCGTGAGGTCGTATCCGCAGACCCGGCTGGAATACGTGGCGAGCGCCCGGTAGCGCTTGTCGTTCTCCGTGTAGTCCGACTGGGGGTTCTCCTCGCGCACCAGCTTGTGCATGCGCGGCCAGAAGTCGTCACCGAAGGCGAGCTCCAGCTGGCGCAGAGGGACGAGCTTCTCGTACGCGCCGAAGGACTTCTCGTACGTCAGCCCCGCCGTGCCGAACTTGAGCTGTGCGGACTGGAAGTACGTGAGCCCGGTCTTCGGGTCGACCGTGAGGAGGTTGGACGGCTGCTTCAGGGTGCGCTGCGCGCCCAGCGAGTAGATGTTGACCGTGACCTCGGTCAGACCGCCCGGCTTGTACGCCATCTGCTGGTGGAGGTGGCCGAGTTCGTGGTACAGCCCCCAGCCGCGGGTCCGCAGCCCCTCCACCGTGGTGGCCCGGTCGAGGTAGGCGCGCGGGAAGCCGTTGTAGCCGTGTGTGGCATACGCGCCGACGCCGCTCGGCACCTTGCTGACCTCGGTGAAGTGGTATGGCCCCGCCTTGCGCCGGTGCACCGGCTTCGAGCCGTCGAGACCGCTGATCCGGGCGTGCGAGTCGATGATCGTCTCGACCAGCCCGAGCAGCGCCGCATGGTCCTCGCCGCGGTACAGGAGTGCGCCGTCGCGGGTGAGCGTCATGATCGTGTGCGGGGCGTGGAGTTCGACGTACGGCGAGGTGGTCAGTGTGTCGAGCTGGTGCTGGTAGTCGGCCTCGGAGGTACGGCCCAAGGTGAAGACCGGCATCGGGACGGCGCCTGAGCGGAAGACCACACCGGCGCGCTCGCCGTTCCCCGTCAGGGTCAGATAGACGGGGCCGCCGTGCGGGTCGGTCACGGTGTTCGTGCCCGCCGTCAACGGGTAGCTGCGGGGCTCGGCGATCTCGCCGTAGTAGTCCCACGCGCCGATCCAGAGCGTGGGTACCAGGCCGTCGTTCGGCTGGACGGTGAATGAGAGTGGGGTGGCGGCCGGGGCGTACAGGCCGGTGGGCTGGAACTCGGAGCCGCGCAGGGCCTGTCCGAGTCGCAGCCGCTCCGCCTCGGCGGCGGGTCGCGCGGTCACGCTCACCTTGACGGGCTGTGCGGTATCCGCGGCGGCGGTGGAGGGGGCAGTGGCGCCGATCGCGACTGCCGCTCCCATGCCGGCCGCGGCGGCGAGAACCGAGCGGCGGCCGACGGGGGAGGAGACCACGTCCGGAGGCGTGACGGCGGAGAAAGAGGACTGACGCATGCGGAACTCTCCCTGCAGAAACAATTGAGGGGCGGAAGCGTGCGGAACGGGTGAAGCTCGCCGTCAGCATGTAAGCGGTTGCTATCGAGCCGCAAGAGGTCTCAGGAAGTTACTGTTATTTACTATGGTCAACTGCGGTCAGTGGTGCAGTAACCGGTCACATTCGGGTGGACCGACCATACCGAGGTGCCACGGAATCGCGTACCACGATGTGGGTGCCGAGCCGCAGTGCGCCCGCGGTCGGCTCGCGCCAGTCGTCCTCGTCCCCACCGCCGACGGCCAGTCGGACGGCCTGCCGTCCCATCTCCTCCAGCGGCACATGAACGGTCGTCAGCCGCGGCCGAAGCTCCTGGGCGACCGGAATGTCGTCGTACCCCACCAGGGAGATGTCCTCGGGCACCCGCACCCCGGCCTCCTCCAACGCCTGGGCCGCGCCCGCCGCCACGATGTCGTTGGCGGCGAAGACAGCGGTGAAGACCGGTCCGTTCCGCAGCAGTTCCGCCATCCGCCGGTAGCCGAAGTTCCGGCTGAAGGTGCCGGGCTGGGCCAGCTCAGGGTCCGGCGTCACCCCGCGCAGCTCCAGGGCCCGCCGGTGCCCGGCCAGCCGGTCGCGGGTGGTGGAGAGCTTCGGCGGGCCGCCCAGGTAGAGGATCCGTTCGTGCCCCTGCATCAGCAGATGGTCGGTGATGGCGAAGGCGCCGCCCTCGTTGTCGTACTCGACCGCGGCCGTCGGTGCCTGCTCGCCCAACGGCGGCCTGCCGCACAGCACGAGCTTCGATCCGCCGGCGTCCAGCTCACGGGCCCGACGGGCCAGCTCCGAGGTGTAGCCCCGGTCGGCGACGCTGCCGCCGACCACGATCACCGCGTCGGCCCTGCGCTCGTGCATCAGCTCGACGAAGGCCAGCTCGCGCTGGGGATCGCCCTGGGCGCAGCACACCAGGCAGAGCCGCCCGCCGAGCGCGGCCTCCCGCTCCACACCTCGGGCGATGTACGCGTAGAAGGGGTCGATGAGCTCGTTGACGATGATGCCGACGGTGCGGCCGGAGGCGCCGGCAAGGGCGCGGGCGTGCGCGTTCACGACATAGCCGAGCTCGTGCATCGCGGCCTCGACCCGCTCCCTGGTCGCCTCCGCGACCGGGTAGTTGCGGTTCATGACGCGCGAGACCGTGGCGGTCGAGACGCCCGCCCGCCTGGCCACATCGGTGACGGTCGCCCTGCGCGGTCCGTCCACGGCAGTGCTCTGCCGGCGCATCCGGCTCACCCCCTGGTGACTGTTGTGTGACGCCGAGCCTAGTGCCCCTCCCGGCAAGCTTTCCCCCCTCGTGCCGTCCAGCACGCCCTCCCCCAATGCCTTGAGGGCCAGGGGGGGACCCCCTACCGCGTTGACCAAAAGCCCTGGTAGCGCCTTCCCCAAGCTCTCAACTTCGTTCGAGCCGGGGAGACCCCCTCCAAGGACGTCCGGCCGCCTGGCGATCCCACGCACGGGACCATGCTTCTCATGGGGCGAACATGGCCGGTCACGGCCTCGAGCCCGGGCGCGGGTGGGCTTCACGCGATCCTCCCCAGGTCGGCCCGGTGGACCGGATGGGTGAACGGCGCGCCCTGCGCGTACCGCACCAACTCGTCGACGGCGAGGGCCCCGAGCCGCCCCACTTCATTGCCCTGTGCGCCCGCCAGGTGCGGGGTGAGGAAGACGTTCGGCAGGTCCCACAGGGGGTGACCGTCCGGCAGGGGTTCGGGGGACGTGACGTCCAGAACCGCGTCCAGCCGCCCGCTGACCAGGTGCTCGGTCAGTGCCTCGGTGTCCACGAGGGGGCCGCGCGCGGTGTTGACGAGCAGGGTGCCGGGGCGCATCAGGGCGATCCTGCGCGCGTCGAGCAGTCCACGGGTCTCGGGTGTGTCCGGAGCGTGCACGGTGACGACATCGCTGGTCGCCACCAGGGTGTCCAGATCGGTCGGGGTGACCCCGAGCCGTCCGGCCTCGTCGGCGTCGATGTACGGGTCGTAGAGCAGCACCTCGGCATCGAGGATCCCGAGCAGTTCGATGACCCGGCGGCCGATCCGGGACGCGCCGACGACGCCGATGGTCAGTCCGTGTGTACCGAGCCAGTGATGCCGGTCGAGGTCGGCGGCGGTGCGGTGGGTCCGTCGGGTTCGGAAGAGACCGGCCAGCGGGAACACCCGTTTCGCACCCATGATGATCGCGGCCAGGGTGTACTCGGCGACCGGTACGGCATTGGCCGCCGCGGCCGAGGAGACCACGATGCCGCGGTCGAACGCCGTCGGCGACAGAAAGGTCTTCACCGTGCCGGCCGCGTGGATCACGGCGCGGAGCTGTGGGGCCCGGCCCAGCAGGGCCGCATCGACGGGCGGGCAGCCCCAGCCGGTGAGCAGGACCTCGGCCGAGGCCAGCGCCGCGGCGGCCTCCGGTGTGCCGAAATCCCTGACCGAGGAAGGGACGATGAGATCTGCGGACTCCTCCAGCCGGGTCCGTACGGGCGGCGGGAAGACGTCGTCGAGCAGTCCGGGGCTCATGGCCAGGACCGTGCGGGGCCGCCTCGGGGGCAGTTCCGCAGCGTCGGTGCCGGAATGAGCCGGTGCCTCTTCGGTGGTTCGCACCCTGCCTCCGGACAGTAAGCGTGTTCTATGGAATGACCGGCACGCTAGGTATCCCGAGGCCCGACCGTCAAGCGTGACCGTTGGTCAACTGTCCTTTTGCTCAGCTATTTTACTGTTTCACCCCCTGGGATTTGACCGTGAGAGCTCCGCGTAGCGCAGTCGTTTCTCCAGATCTCTTGACGCTTTGGTTAACCGCTTACTAACTTGCGGCCGCAGAAGGCTCACCATGCGCCAACCGGCCGAACAGGAAGCACCATGGCTGAAACAGCACCCCCGCTGCCTCGGGAAAAGCGGTCAAAACGGCATCAGAGGACCGGAACTTCTGCGTCTTCGTCGTCGACCCGGACCGTTCTTCCACAGAACAGCCTGACCGTCTGGCAGCGGATCAAGCGGGACCGGGTGATGCTGCTGCTGACCCTGCCGGGCCTGCTGTACTTCATCGTCTTCCACTACGTTCCGCTGCTCGGCTATGTCGTGGCCTTCCAGGACTACCAGCCGTACCTCGGGTACATGCACAGCGCCTGGGTGGGCTTCGCCAACTTCACCGCCGCGTTCGGCGAGCCGGCCTTCTGGTCCGCGACCTTCAACACCCTGGAGATCGCCCTCATCCAGCTGGTGTTCTTCTTCCCGATCCCGGTGGCCCTCGCTCTGCTGCTCAACAGCATCGTCAGCGAACGGATCCGGCGCTTCGTGCAGAGCGTCGTCTACCTGCCGCACTTCATCGGCTGGGTCATCATCGTCTCGATCTTCCAGCAGATCCTGGGCGGCGCCGGGCTGTTGCCCGATGTCCTCGGGGGGATGGGGCTGCCGCGCTACGACATGATGAGCGACCCCGACGCCTTCCCGTGGCTGCTGACCCTCCAGGTGGCCTGGAAGGACGCCGGCTGGGGAACGATCATCATCCTCGCGGCACTGCTCGGCATCGACAAGGGCCAGTACGAGGCCGCCGCGATCGACGGCGCCGGTCCCAGGCGCCGCCTGTGGCACGTCACACTTCCCGGCATCGCACCGGTCCTGATCCTTCTGCTGATCCTCAACCTCGGGCAGATCCTCTCCGTCGGCTTCGAGCAGATCCTGCTCCAGCGCGACGCGGTCGGCCCGGACGCCGGTGAGGTCCTCGACACCTACGTCTACTACCACGGCATCAAGGACAACGACTGGGGCGTCGCCGCCGCCGTCGGACTCGTCAAGGCGGTCATCGGCACCGCACTCGTCCTGGGCGCGAACAAGTTCGCCCACCGCCTCGGCCACGAAGGGGTATACCGCGGTGCTGACCGTTGAGAAGCCGCCCGCCACGTCCGTACCCGCCACGACGTCGGCGAAGAAGACTCCCCGTGGCAAGAAGCAGTCCGACGGCCGTCCGCCGTGGATGGAGAAGCCGACCCGCGTCGGGCAGGCCGCCAAGGGCCTCGCCATCGTCGTCGTGGTCGCCGCCGTCGCCTATCCGCTGCTCGGAGTCATCGGCACGAGCTTCGCCTCGCAGACCGACATCATCCGCAGTTCTGGGCTGGTCCTGTGGCCCGACCACCCCACCCTGGACGCCTACCGCACCATCTTCACCGGCGGAGTCGTCACCCGGGCGCTCGTGGTCAGTCTCGGCATCACGGTGTTCGGCACCCTCGCCAGCCTGCTCGTCACCGTCGGTATGGCGTACGGTCTCTCCCGCCGCGATGTCACCGGATCCCGCTTCATCCTGATGACCGCCCTGTTCACGATGCTCTTCAACGCGGGCATCATCCCCAACTTCTTGCTGGTCAAAGGACTTGGGCTGTACGACACCTACGCGGCGCTCGTCATGCCCACCCTGGTCAGCGCCTTCAACCTGGTCGTCCTGCGGTCCTTCTTCATGAACCTGCCCGAAGAGCTGTACGACGCGGCGAAGGTCGACGGGGCCGGCGACTTCCGCGTCCTCGTACGCATCGTCCTGCCGCTCTCCAAGGCTGTCCTCGCCGTGATCAGCCTCTTCTACGCGGTGACGTACTGGAACGCCTTCTTCAACTCGCTCCTGTATCTCAACGATTCCGACAAGTGGCCGCTGCCCATGGTCCTGCGCACCTATGTCCTCCAGGGCCAGAGCCTGAACGCCGCGTCGGCCGGTGAGGTCCTCGCCCCGCAGCAAGCCGTCCAGATGGCGGTCCTGGTGATCGCTGTCGTTCCGATCCTCTGCGTCTACCCGTTCCTCCAGCGCTATTTCACCAAGGGCGTGCTCACCGGCGCCATCAAGGGCTGACCGCCACTCCACCACCCCCTGCACTTCCTTTCCGTTCTCTCCCAAGGAGATTCCAGGTGTCGAGCTCCACCCCCATCAACCGCAGATCGCTGTTCCGCCTGGGCGCGGGCGTCGGTCTCGGTCTGGCCGCCGCTCCACTGCTCGCCGCCTGCGGCGACGGTGGCACGACCGCCAAGGCGGAGGCCAAGAGCGCCTCGCTGCTGCCGAACTCCGCGGTCCGTAACATCGGCCTCAATCCCGACCTCCAGGGGACTGCCACCGGCGTCCCGCAGGGCTTCTTCAGCTACCCGGCCAAGCCGCTGCGGGCCACCAAGGGCACTCCACTCAAGGGCGCGAAGCCGATCAGCGCGACGATGGAGACGTTCTCCCCGCCGCCGCCCGCGCGCGGCAACAACGCCGCTTGGCAGCAGATCGAGAAGCTCCTCGGCGGCCGGGTGGACATCACCGCCGTCCCCGCCGACGACTACGGCACCAAGTTCTCCACGATGGTCGCCAGCGACAGCCTGCCGGACCTGTTCATGTACCCGGAGTCCGGCGGCGTCGACAACAAGGCCGCCTTCCTCCAGGCCACCTGTGCCGACCTGACCCCGTTCCTCGCCGGGGACAAGATCAAGGACTACCCGAACCTGGCCGCGATCCCGAAGGGCGCCTGGCAGGCCGCCATCTTCGGCGGCAAGCTCTACGGTCTGCCGATCGCCCGCCCCGGCACCGGCGGCGCGGGCTTCTACCGCCACGACCTCTTCGCTGAGGCCGGGGTCACGAACCTGGACCAGATCACCGACCTCGACCGGTTCATCGAGCTCTGCAAGGAGCTCACCCGGCCCAAGAAGGACCGGTACGCGATCATCGCGGGTGCCACCACGATGCTCGCCATGTCCGCGGGCGCGCCGGGCGGCTGGCGGTTGGACGCCAAGACCGGCAAGTTCACCGTGGACCTGGAAACTCCCGAGTACCGACAGGCCGTCGAGACCGCCCGGAACCTGTACAAGGCGGGCTGTTACTACCCCGGCACCCTTCAGATGTCCGGGGCGCAGAAGGCCCAGTACACGGACATGTTCAAGAACGGCAAGGGCGCGTACGTCTATGACGGCATGCCCACCTATCTGGCGCCCGGCGTCGGCTACATCGCCGCGATGAAGGCGATCGACACGACGTACGACCCGCGCCCGTTCGTCCCGTTCGGCAAGGACGCCGTCACGTGGATGGACAACGTCGCGCTGCAGAACACGCACATCAAGAAGGCGTCCGGGGACCGCGTCAAGCAGATCCTCGCCTTCGCAGACTTCGCCGCCTCCCCGTTCGGCAGCGAGGAGTACACACTGATCAACTACGGCGTCGAGGGCACCGACTTCACCCGTGACGACAAGGGCAACCCGGCCCTCACCAAGCAGGGCACCCAGGATGTCACCGTGCCCTGGAAGTTCGCGGCCTCCGCCGTCCCCGCGATCTTCAGCGCCGACTCCGAGCAGGGCGTCCGTCACGTCCACGACGCGTTCACCAAGATGATTCCGATGATGGTGCCGGACCCGACCCTCCAGTACTCCTCGCCCACGTGGGATTCGAAGGGCTCCGGCAGCCTCATCACGCTGAAGGGGGACGCCCTGAAGGACATCATCGCCGGCCGCAAGCCGATGTCGGCCTACGACCAGCTGGTCAAGGACTACCTGGCCAAGGGCGGCGAGCAGGCCCGCGGCGAGTTCGAAGAGGCCTTCCAGAAGGGCAAGAACTGATGAGCTCTCCCACCAGCAGGCGGTCCGCGCTCCGACTCGGCGGCGCGGCCGTCGCGGCAGCGGTCGCCGTACCCGTCCTCGGCTCGCCCGCCCGTGCCCGCAGCCGGGGCTTCGACCCGGCCCCCGGCTCCGACGGCGTCGGCGACCCGCTCTTCCCGACCCTCGGCAACGGCGGTTACCAGGTCGTCCACTACGACCTGACCTTCGACTTCACCCCGGTGACGTACGACTTCACCGCCGTCGTGAAGATCAATGCCAGGGCGACCCAGGACCTGTCCGCGTTCAATCTGGACACCGACGGGCACACCATCGACTCCGTCACCGTCGCCGGGCGCACCGCCACCTGGGCGCTGTCGGCCGGCAAGAGCGGCCAGGAACTCACCGTCACCCCCGCCCGAGCCTTGCACGACGGGCAGCCGTTCACCGTCGAGATCCGCTACCACGGCAACGGCAAGGCACCCCGGCTCGGCCTCACCGGATGGAAGTTCGGCACCGACGGCGGTTTCGCCTCGGCCGCCCAGTCCTCCCGCGCCGACACGTTCCTGCCGTGCAACGACACCCCCTCCGACAAGGCCACCTGGACCTTCCACATCAGCGCGCCGCAGGGCTATGTCGCGACCGCCAACGGCGAACTGCTCGACAGGACCCCGCGCGCCGACGGCTCCACCGTCTGGCACTTCGCCCTGCGCGAGCGGATGGCGACCGAACTGATCGGCATCGCCGTCGTCAAGGGCACCTATCTGTACGGCACCAGCCACCGTGGACTGCCCCTGCGGCACATCGTCCCGCAGGGGCAGGAGGAGAAGTACGGCCCGATCGTCGCCCGTACCGCCGACCATCTGGCCTGGCTGGAGGAGAAGTTCGGCCGCTACCCGTTCTCCGTCTACGGCCTCCACATCTACGACGGGTACACGGACGCCCTGGAGAACCAGACCCTCTCCCTCTTCTCCACCAACTGGTTCAAGCTCAACGCCGACGGCCAGCCCGGCTACGAGACCACCATGGTCCACGAACTCACCCACCAGTGGTTCGGCGACTCCGTCACCCCGAACGACTGGCAGCAGGCCTGGCTCAACGAGGGCCCCGCCGTGTACTACGCCGGGCTGTACGGCGAGGAGCGCGGCTGGTCGGTCTTCGCGGACAAGATGAAGGCCACGTACGAGAAGCTCGACGCGGTCCGCGCCGCCGACGGCCCGCCCGGACGGCCCAAGGCGCTCGGCGGCACCAACATCTACGACGGTGGCGCGCTCGTCCTGTACGCCCTCGGCCGGCAGATCGGTCAGCAGAAGTTCGACCAGGTCATGCGGGAGTGGGTCAAGCGGTTCAAGGACTCCACCTACACCAGCGAGGAGTTCATCGCCCACACCGTCAAGATCACCGGCGACGCATCCCTCGACCCGTTCCTGCGCGACTGGCTCTTCGGAGCCGTGAACCCGCCCATGCCCGGACACCCCGACTGGAAGGTCGCCGCATGAACCGCCCGATGAACGTCATCCGGGGAACCGCCGCAGCCGTCACCGCCGCGGCTCTCGCCGCCCTCTTCGCCGCCCCGACCGCCCAGGCCGCACCCGGTGCCCGCACCCTGTACGCCGCACCCGACGGGCACGGCACCTCGTGTACCGTCGCCCGCCCGTGTTCACCGGAAGGCGCTCGCGACCAGGCGCGAACCGAGACCGGCCGTGACATCCGCGTCCTCCTCAAGGGCGGCACGTACCACCTCGACGCCCCCCTGCGGCTGGGTGCAGACGACTCCGGCACGGACGGACACACCGTCACCTGGACCGCGGCGCCGGACGCGCGCCCCATCCTGTCCGGCGGCCGCACCCTCACCGGATGGACGCAGAACACCGACGGCACCTGGAGCGCCGAGGTCCCGGCCGGTGTCACCCCGCGTCAGCTCTTCGTCGACGGCAAGCGTGCCACCCGCGCCCGGGGCGAGGCCTGCGCGGCGAGCGTCTGCGACGCCACGAAGACCGGCATGACCGGTGCGAAGGCCACCGGTATCGCCGACTGGCAGCGCCCCACGGACGCCGAGGCCGTCATCCGGGTCCGCTGGCGCAACTACCACTGCCGGATCGCGGGCGTCAGCGGCGACCTGCTCACCTTCGCCCAGCCCTGCTGGACGAACTCCGCGAGCGGTACCAACCGCACCGGACCCGCCTGGGACACCACGACGGTGGACTCCACCCGCTACAGCGGCGTCGCCTTCTTCGAGAACGCCCCCGAACTCCTCGACGAGCCGGGCGAGTTCGTGTGGAACTCGGCGGCCCGCACGGTCACCTACCTGCCGCGCAAGGGCGAGGACATGCGCCGCGCGCAGGCCATCACTCCGCACACCGAACAGCTGCTCGTCGTCGACGGCGCCCACGACGTCACCGTCAGCGGGATCGGCTTCGCGTATGCGGCGTACCGCCAGCCCGGCACCGACGAGGGCTACGCGGGCATGCAGGCCGGTCTCACCCTGACCGGAGCCACCGGCCCCGTCGATCATGCGGGCCGCTTCTACACCAAGCCGTCCGCCGCGGTCACCGTCCGCGGCGGAGAGCGCATCTCCATCGAGAACGCGCGATTCAGCGACCTCGGCGGGGCGGGCGCGACGCTCGAAGCAGGAACCAAGGACAGCGCCCTGACCCGTTCCACGTTCACCGACCTGTCCTCGGGAGCGGTGTACGTGGGTGACACCGAGCCGATGCCCTCGGCGGCACTCGCGGGCGAGCGGAACACGATCGCGTACAACACGATCACCCGTTCCGGAGTCGAGTACACCGACTCGGTCGGCATCTGGGCAGGTTACGAGGCCGAGCTGACCGTCGACCACAACAGCCTCGACCACCTCCCGTACTCCGGGATCTCGGTCGGCTGGGGCTGGAACCAGCCCGAGTCGCGAAAGTCCGTGCTGCGCGACAACAAGGTGACGAACAACCGGATCACGAACGTCATGGAGGTCGCCCACCAGCAGCACGACGGCGGGGCGATCTACACCCAGGGCGCCCAGCCCGGCACCGTCGTCTCCGGCAACTACATCAACCGCTCCGCCTTCGGCAACACCGAGCGCGACGGCAACGGCATCTACCTCGACGAGCAGTCCTCGTACATAGCCGTCGAGAACAACGTCATCACCCGTATCGGCTACAAGTGGGTCTCCAACTGGGCGGACTACGGCATCCAGAACACCGCCCGCAGCAACTGGACCGACACTGCGGCGCCCGCGCTCGGTGGAACGGGGTCCGTCATGACGGACAACTCGACCGGCCTGGACCGGCTGCCGGCCGAAGCCCTCGCCGTCGCCGCACGGGCCGGCGCCCACGGCGGCCCCGTCGAACAGCTCCGCACCGACCTGGCACGCACGGGCACCGCAAGCCAGTCCTCGACCGAGGGCTCGGCCGGTGCGGCGCTCGCCCTCGACGCCGACACCAACACGGACACCCGGACGCTGTCCGAGGCGGGTGCCTGGTGGCAGGTCGACCTGGGCGCGACGAAGCATGTCCGCCAGATCGAGATCTGGAACAACTCGTCGACCACGACAGCGGACTTCGACGTCATCACTGACGACGGCACGGTCCACGTCAGTGGCAAGGCGCTGCGTCCGACCGTCCTCAACGTGGACAGCAGGACCCGCACGGTGAAGATCGCCCTGTCGGGAACGGGCCGCGTGGCTCTGTCCCAGATCCTGATCCACCCGTAGGTCTGCGGTTTCACCGCAGGTGATGCACCCCGCCGGACGGGCCCTGGCCCGTCCGGCACCCTCATGGCGCTGGTCAGGCTGTTTGGGGTGAGTACGCGAAGGGGCGACGAGGGCAGGATTCGAACCTGCGTCCACCCGGGATCAGAGCCGGGCGCTCCTCCGCAGAGCCTCCTCGTCGCCGGGACAGGTCGCGTTCCTGAAAGGCGGCGTGGTCGTCGCTCCACTGCTTGGTCAGGCGGATGACGGTGGCCGGGGACAGGCCGGCCGTTCCGCCGAGAAACTGCTCCAGGGCGGGTACGAAGTCCCCGGACGACAGGCCGTGCAGGTAGAGCAGCGGCAGCACCTCGGAGATCTTCGGCGACTTGCGGCACCACGGTGGCAAGATCTTCGAGGAGAACCGCCTGCGCTCGCCGGTCTGCTCGTCGACGCGCCGGTCGTTGATCCGTGGGGCCTTCACCTCAACCGGTCCGGCTGCAGTGACCACGGTCCGGGGCCGGTGGTGGCCGTTGCGGACGACCAGGCAACGGCCGACCTCGTCGGCCCCGACGGCCAACTCAGCTATGTACTGGTTGACTTCTGCTTCCAGTGCGGCGGCCAGCATCCGGCGGGCGCCCGTGAGATCGGAGTCAAGGTCTTGTGCCCCCAGCCCAAGCTGCCGGCGGTACGACCAAGTACGGTGCGGAACCGTAACCGCCCCGCCTCGATGCTTGCTTCCCACAGCCCTGCGGCGTCACCGGACACCGAGAGGGACTGGAGCCCATGCTCCTGCGCGCGGAAGCCGGCGTCGACCACATTCTGGTCCAGCATCCCCATCGCAGTGAGCGTCGTATGGCCACAGGACACCGCGTCATCGGGGCTCCCGGAGCCGTTGGCCAGCAGGGCATAGCGCAGGACCAGGGCGGCGAAGAAGGTGTAGGTGCCGACGACGTCGGTGACCTCCTCGTCGCCGGTCCACTGCAGCTCCGGGAACCGCTCCAGCACACGTACGCGCTCCGCGGCGTCGGAGAGCGGGCGGTCGACATGCCAGAGGTCGCGTACGGACTCCACGTAGAAATCCACGTCGCCTTCCCGGCTCCCTCCGCCCACCCGCAGCCCCACAAACAGTGGCGCCATACGTTCGGCGCAGGCGGCTACGTACAGACGGACCATCTCTCCGTTCCCGCTGCGAAGGGTCGTCGTGACGGCCTGTTCCACCAACGTCTCCACGCCTCCACCTTTCCTGTAAGCCGTCCGTATAGCCGACATGCTCGCAGGAGGCTGGCGCGTTCCAGCGCCTGGTCACCAGCGCCGCAACAGGTGAACGCTCAGCGGGTGGCCAAGCCCGGAAAGCTTGGTGTCCGGGAGTCAGTGGCCGCCGAGGCCCCATGCGTCGAGTCCGCCGTAGATATGGGCCTCCAGGCAATGGGGGGCGGCGAAGCCTACGGCTTCGCCGCGGTAGATGGCGATGAGCGAGTCCTTGCCCCGCCACCAGGTGTCGGTGAGTCCCCGGACTTCAGGCACCGGCTCGAACCCGTCAAGGTTCACCTGTTCGACGGCGTCACCCTTGATCTTTGTGACGGTCTTGGCCCAGTAGCCCGCGTGGTGGGCCAATGCCAGTGCTTCCACCCATCCCTCCGTGCTGGCGTGCAGAGGTGTCCAGCGGTCGGCGTCGATCCCGAACTCGCCTCCGGGACCGATCATGAATCCGTGGGCCATGGACACGCGGCAGTCGCCGGCCGGGAAGTGCCATCCGTCCGCGGCCGGGCCCTCGGGAACGTCGGCTTCGAGAACGCGCGGGCCGCCCTCGTACGCGGGGGCCGGGGGCAGGGCGATGCCGCCCCAGAGCTCCTGGAACGCCACGGCTCGGTCGATCTCCGCAGCGGGTATCCCGTCCTTGAGCCATACGTCCCGATGCCGCCGGATGTCCCGGCGGGGAACACGCACCCCGTGCGCTTCGACGAAGTACCGGGCCCGGCGGCTCAGGCCTTCTGGCGCCCGAGGGGTCAGCGGCACTCGCGCGTCGGCCCTCATGGCTGCCGCCTGTGGCGGGAAGGGTGAAGCACCGCCGCGGCGATCTCCCGTACCCGGTCCCGGGTGATTCCCGTGCGCTGTTCGACGGCGAGGGGGTGGTCGGTGGGTTCGAGTTCGACGAAGGGGCGCTCGCCGACCGGCCGGGTGTGGACGTAGGTCTTCAGGTTGAGGGTCGTCGGCGAGTAGGCAGAGAGGTCGGTGGTGAGCCAGCCGAAGTAGGGCTCCTCCGCTTCTCGGCCGGTGGTGTCCCACAAGTCCGCCCCGCGGGAGAAGTTCTCGCGGCTGAGCGAGACCCAGACAGCCCAGGAAAACACCTCATCGCTGCCGATGGCCGGTATCTCGATCAGACCCTTGACGAAGTAGTGCTGTGCCCGGATCACGCACTGGTCCGACGAGAGCAGACACTCGTCCGCGTCAGCGAAGGCAGGATCCCACACGTCCGGGGCCTCGGCCGTGTAGTTCATGGGCAGCTCAGTGTGGTGCGCCCCGCAGCACGAGCAGAGGAATCCGAGATCACTGGTCATGACGCGGAGCCTAGTGACCGCATTGCCACTCTTGATCGGCACCCAGGGGAACCAGCAACGAGCATGCAGACCAACCAGTTCGCCCGGGACCTACACCACCCTCGGAACCCACGACCCCTCTACAGGTGGCCCTGCCTCTACCGCGACCGAGACTTCCCCGGGGGCGACAACGGGACAGGTTCGGGCCGTGGACAACTCTGAGATCACGATCAAGCCGACCTCCGACGAGGCGCTCGTCCTCTCGGACTGGTTGGAGCGAGTTCAGATGACGGATCTCAGCCGTCTCGTCGACAATCCGGCCGCATGGGCCCCGATCCACAAGATCGCGGGAACGTTGGACAAGGCACTTCCCGGGATCTTCGCCGCTGACTATGCGGGGCGTCTGGATGCAGCAAGGCATCGTCTCCGGGAGACCACGGGCAGCTTCACCGAAGAGCAAGACGGCTGACCTGCCACACGCTTCCGCGAAAGGCATTCCGTTGAGAACGCCCACCTCTCGGCGCTCACCATCAACAACGCGTATTCGTCGCGCCTCATGCGTCGGCGCTGAGCGGGAACATGACGCTCAACCGTGGCAGCCTGCGAGCCGCCTCGTCTTCATCCCGAACATTCCAGCGTTTCCCGGCCAGGCCCTGGCTGACCGCTTGCTCGCCCCGCTGGGTCTCCACAGCCGCATAGAAAGCATCCCCGCACTCGTCGGGATCCCCGGTCACAAGCCCATGGGCTTCCAATGCCACATAGTCGAGCGATTCCCACCCGGGCCAGTCATCACCCCAGGTCCTCCAAGGTCGCCCCGCCAGGCGCAGGACCTCAGGAGTGTCAGCCAGAGCATCAGGGTCGAGCACGGCTCGCCCGAAGGCGTCTTTGCCCAGCCCGACCATCCAGAGGCCGAAGTAGCAGAAGTCGTCATCCGAACACCGGCCTCCGAAGATCCGCTCCGCCGCAGCTACCAGCTCCCAGGTGAAAGCCTGACGGGTCACCTGGTCCAGGCACATGTGGAACTCAACGATCTCCGCCAGCGGCCTGTGCGACAAATCAGAACGAAGCCGTGCAAGTCGCGCCTCTCTGCCCGCTGCCTGTCGGCGACACGTCTCTACAAGTGCCCAGAACTTCTCAAGGTTCACGAAGAGCACCCTGCCAAGCACCACTGACACGGACGGGCCACCCTGGCGCCATCACCACTTCCACGAAAGCCAGATCGTTTGAGGTCGCCACCGGCTCGTAGTCCCAGAACATCTGGCGCCTATGCAGGTCAGCGTCACGTCAACTGCCGCCTGCGCTGCGACAGGACACAGGTCAAGCATCCCGCTCGTATGGGTGATTGGGCTCTGATGCTGGTGCCCCTGGTGGAAGCCTGCTGGCACCGTGGGCTCACCCAGGGCCGCGTCGATGGTGCTGTCGGTGCGAGGCAGCGTGCCCGCTCGCCGATGTCGTTCTCGTGCTCGCAGCAGGGACTCGGCGAACGCCTGTACTTGGGGTCGAAGCGGGAGCGTGGTGGCCTCGATGCGGCGTTGGTGGCTAGTCGTTCGGCGTGGTCGGTGGCAAGGGCGAGGCCTCGCTGGGGGAAGAAGTCCTCAAGCGCGCGGGCGAGGGAGCCCATCGAGCGGCCGAGGCGGCGGGCGCGAGACGCTCCAGTAGGCTGCGCTGGCCATGGACGCGCACGCCGAACCCGAGCGGATCCGGTACAACATGGACTCTGCCAGTCCGCCGATCCGGCAGCTCTTCCGGGACGTCATCGCCGACCGCCTGTCGGGCCGCAGGCCGCCCCAGGCCGCGATGCTGTTCGACACCGAGATCGACCCAAACTGGGACGACCGAAGCTTCCTCGGCGACTTCTACAACGAGATCCTCCACCAGGACACCTGCCAGCCCGCCACCGCTGACGGCCTCGCCCTGCTCGCGGCCCTCGCCGCCGACGACCGGATTCCCGCCCGACACCGGTTCCAAGCCGTCGACCTGCTGTTCAGGGCTGCCACCGTTGCTGAGCGCCACCTCGCCGAGACCTGGCCGGCCACCCCGCAACACGCCGATCCCGACAGCGAGGCCCAGGCCCGCAGCGCGGTCCAGGCCCGCAGCGCGGTCCAGGCTCACGTTCCAGATCTGCTGACCCGCTGGTCGGCCGAATGCCCTGCGGTTCGCCTCGTCCTTGCCGGACTCGCCGTCGTCTTCCCGACGAACCGCACCCTACCCGCACTGACACCGCGCCTGCAGACCTTCACGCACCAGCACCCCCAGGGCACCGAAATCGGCGACTACGTGCGGTTCGTCCTCGTGCTGGCCGCTCAGGACGACGACCGAATCCTCGCGGTGACAGAGAAGCTCACTGACGCCCACTGGCCGGGAACGTCGCGCGGAGTGCCGACACGGGCACGAACCCTCCACCTCCTCGGCCAGATGCTGACCAAGGTTGGAGCCGGACTCACCCGGCCACACGCCGGACAGTGACGCCCCGCGAACACGACGAGCGACGCAGCGCGCGTCGCTCGCGCTGCTAGGGGAGGCCCGCCGCCCGGGCTCCGCAGACTGTTCAGTACCGCCCAGTGCGGCAGCTGGTCTTGACCGGTCCGGCCATCCCGCCAGGTCCACGACAGTGGCGATGCTGACGACCTGGAACAGCTCGAACCGCCGGGCGGGTCGATCCTCTGCATGGCGTGGATTGTGCATGCCTCAACTGGACTCGGCTTGGGGGTGTCCCGCTCTGCTGGTCCGGGCCGTTGCTTCTGGCTCAGTGGGTCCGCTAGTGGCTGAGTCCCCGGCGCGGTCCGGGGTGTTGCGGGCCGTCGAGCCATAGGTCATTTGCTGCTGACGTCGTTGTGGCGCCGTGGCAAGTCGTGGACGGAGGCGACGTCGAAGGATTTGGAGGACTACGAGGACTGGCGTTGCCGGGCCGAGGCAAATGGACAGCGGACCGGCGGGGCGAAGTGGAATCGAGGACTGGCGGCGTTCGCGAGTTTGTACGGGTGGGCCACGCGGGAGGGTTCTTCGTCCCGGACCTCTCGCAGGCCTCGGCGCTGGGCGGGGCCGGTGAAGGCAATGTTGGCCTGGCAGCGGCGGCGGAGCAGGAAACAGATGCCTTCGACCGCGTTGAGTTGCGGTGCGTACCGAGGCAGGCGGTAGGCGGTGATCCGGTCGTGGGCGCCGATGAAGGCGCTCACGCGGGCGTCTCGGTGGACGCTCAAGTTGTCCCACACGAGCCCCCTGCGTGCAGTGAGCGCGCCGCTGTGCGCAGGGCTGTGACGAGTGGCGAGGTGTCGGCGGCTCGAGTGCACAGCGAGATGGGGCACGGTTCGACATCGGTGATCGGGACGAAGGTGACTTCGGGGTGGCGGTAGCCGTTGGCAACGAAGCCGCCGGTGATCGCGATGGCCTGTCCCGCTGCCACGGTCTCCAGCAACTCGTCCATGGTGCGGACCGATGGGCCGTAGCAGACGGGGACGCCGCTGGGGCGGGGATCGCAGGCCCACCAGCGCACCCAACTGGGATCGGCTTCGTCGCCGGTGACGTGGGTTTCGCCGTCGAGGTCTGCGAGTTCGACCGTCTCCCGTGTCGCGAGGCGGTGTGTGAGGGGCAGCGCCACGATCCGGGGCTCGTGGTGCACGACGTCGAGGCGAAGGCCGGTTGTGTCGGCTATCGGGGGCCGAACCAGCGCAGCGTCCACCACTCCATCGCGCACGGCGGAGGCCTGTTGCGGCCAGGCCAGCTCCACGCGCTGGACGGACACGTCGGGCACCTCGCGGCGTAGCTCGTCGATCAGGTGCCGGATGCGTGGACCGGCCGAGGCGGTGATGAAACCGAGCCGCAGCGTGGCAGCGAGTTCGCGGCGGTGGGCCTCGACGGCGGCGACGGCCCGGTCGGCTGCGGCCAGCGCATGACGCGCCTCGGCGAGGAAACGGTGGCCGGCGGTGGTGGGGCGGACGGGATGGGCGGAGCGGTCGATCAGTTCGACGCCGAGCGTGCGCTCCAGCTTGCGTACCTGCTGGCTCAGGGCGGGTGCGCTGATGTACAGCTTCTCCGCCGCGCGGCCGAAATGTCCCTCGTCGACGACCGCGACGAGGTAGCGCACGAGGTGCAGGTTGAGGTCCATGTCGACTCCTCCCGCTGCAGGGTGGCGGCGCAGCTCACTCGACTGTAGCGCCTGTGACCTGCGGCGTTAACCCATGGGTTTACGGAGGGAGGCATGTTTGTCATGGATTCTCGCGAGCGGCGTGTCCAAGGATGGGAGCACGTTGAACCGACTCGATGAGGAGCCATGGTGAGCCGCTACGAACACGACTTCACGCACATGTTCGCGGACCTGGAGAAGCAAATCGCCGAGACCGACAACCCGCGGCATCGGGCGATTCTGAAGAACTATCGCCTGCACGGCCTGCTGGAGGTCTCTGGGCGGTACAAGGAGCTGCTGGCGCCGAACATGACCGTCGAGCACCCGCACTACCGCCTCCACGAGGGCGGCACGTCGATAATCCTCGACGGCATGGCCCAAGTCACCGCGTTCTACCAGTCGCTGGTCGAGGCGAACGCTCTGGTCATGTGGGTGAACAAGCATGACATCGCCGTCAACGACCACGGGTTCGCGGGCGAGGTCGAGTTCTCCGCGTTCATGCCCGGCGCAATGCTCGGCGAAAGCGTGTTCGGATCGGTGCAGGCCGGCGACGACCCCCACGACATCTACCTGCTCAAGCGCACGCTCGCGTTCGTCTGGCCCTACGACGAGCGCTGTCGGCTGATCGGCGAACACGTCTACGAGGACACCGCCTCCCGGGAGATCACCAAACCCGATCCGGCCGATGTCATCACTGCCGAGCGGGCAGCCGAACTGCTCGCTCCGGAGATCGCCAAGGAGCTGCCGTGAGCGTCGCACTGGTCACCGGTGGCGCCGGCGGCCTCGGGGTCGCCATCGCCGCCCGCCTGGCCGAGGAGCACGCGGTCCTGCTCACCGATGTCAACGCCGAGCGCATCGCCGAGGCCTCCGGCAGGTTGGCTGCCAATGGCGCGAAGGTCGCCCACGCCGTCTGCGACGTCAGCCGGCGGGACTCGGTGCAGGCCGCATTCGCCGCCGCCGAGGAGCAACTGGGCGAGGTGACCGTGCTGGCGAACGTCGCTGGGGTCGGAAAGTTCCATCCGTTCACCGAGCTGACCGAGGAGATGTGGGACCGCACATACGCGGTCAACGCCCGAGGCACATTCCTTACCTGCCAGGAGCTCGTCCGCCGCCGGGCCGGCCGCCCCGGCGCAATCGTCAACATTGCCTCGATCGGCGCCCGCCTCGGCATGGAGATGGTCGCCGACTACGGCTCCTCGAAGGCTGCGGTCATCGAGCTGACCCACACGATCGCTCGGATCGGCGCCCCCAGCGGGTTGCGGGCCAATACGGTCATGCCCGGCCTGATCTGGACCGACATGTGGCGGACCACGGCCGAATGGCTGCTCGCCAACGGTCTCGCACCCGCCGACGCCACTGCGGAGCAGGTCTTCGCCGGAACGGTCGACCGGATGGTTCCGATGAAGCGCCCGCAGACCCCAGCCGACATCGCCGAGATGGTTGCCTTCCTGCTCTCCGAGAAGGCAGCCAATATCACCGGCCAGACCATCGCCGTCGACGGCGGCACGGTCATGACCTGAGAAGCGGTTGTCGACGCCGACGGCGAGGTAGACCGGTCTGGAAGCCACTGATCCAGAGCGGATGTTGATCCAGAGGGCGTCGATGTAGATGATCGGCCAGATCGTATCCAGCGACCGGTTCTGCCACGCGGCGAGCTCGTCGAGCGTGGGAGAGCGCAGGTCTCCCGGGCACCGGCACGGTGACGGTGTCGCAACTGGAGAAGGCGCGCGCAGAGCTGCAGGGCTGAGCCACACCTGGAGCGCGCATGCCGGGCCGGTGTTGCAGCCCGGCGAACCTCCGGGCGGGAGCGTCCCGCAGGCGCTGGAACAAGGCCTCTGCGACCTCGTCGTAGACCTGACGTTGCGGGCCGTTGGTGAAGACACTGCGCATGTAGCGGCGCGCCGTGATGTAGGCGATGAAGGCTGCCGTGTCCAAGTCAGTGGCGGACAGCTCGTACGGCAGGGTGTGAGCAAGCGCGCCTTTGCCGGTCATCGTCACTTCGCGGCGGTGCTGCTCGTGGATGAGTCGGGCCAATTTGGCTTCCATCCGGCGCAGCAGCCGGAAGCGGCGTATCTGTCGTGTTCCTGGGAACAAGCAACGCAGAGTGGCGATGCAGCCCGGCCTCAACGGCTGGGCACGGGCCAGCGGGCTGACTCGAACTCACTGTGTGCCTGCGGCAGACGGATAAAAAAGTGCTCTGCGCCGGTATTACGGGCTCGCATGACCGGCCATTGCCGGCGCCTCCACCAGCAGCCTTCCGTGAATCGGTCGGTATCCCAGCGATCGATCCACCGTCGTCATGGGCAGGTTCGCCTGGTTGACGGTCGAGGTGACGGCGTGCACTGCGGGGCCCAGCGACACGTCTGCTCGGGGTCGGTCAGCACGGGCGGTCCGCCCATCCATCGCCGTCCTCCCGGCCCGTCGTCGATCTTCACGTAGAGTGCGGTGTTGAGGGTCTCCAAGTCGGGCCTCACAAACGGAACTTGGGGGACTTCGTCTCGTCCCCACGTTCGAACTCCGGTCCATCACTCGAACGAGTTCGTCCACACGCTGACTGAACGGAGTCCCACCGTCATGCCAGACACCACCTCGGCCGACCTCAGCCCCCGCGATGTCCTGGCCCGCTTCCATCGCGCGATGCTCGACAAGTCCGCGGACGACCTGGCTGATCTGTACGCGGTCGGCGCCCTGCACGAGTTCCCGTTTCTCGGCTTCCCTGGCATGCCTGAGCGCTACCAGGGACGGGAAGAAGTCCGTGCAGGCTATCGAGCGGCCTGGGGCACGAGCCCGGCGCAGCCTCAGAGGATCCACGACGTTCTCGTCCACGAAAGCATCGACCCCGAAGTGATCACTGTCGAGCAGGTCGTCGCTGGAACCGTGACCACAACCGGCCAGGCGTTCAGCTTCCCCGGCCTCCTGGTGCTCCGGGTCCGGAACGGCCTGATCGTGCATGTCCGGGACTACATGGACGGCCTCCGCATCGCCCACACGATGGACCGACTGACCGCCGTGGTTGCCGGCCTCGATGCCGGCCGGATGGAAGCGACGCAGCCCTGATCCTGCTCACATGGCGCTCAACGCCGCTTTGGTCCGCGAGGTGCCGTAGCTGTCGTCGCGCGCCCGCCAGGGATTACGGGGCAGCCCTTAGTAGGGCTTTGTTAGGTGCGGTGGTAGAGGTGCCTGTCGGCAACGGCCCGCCACGCTCAGCGCCGTGCCCCGCCCCCACGGCAGTTGTCGGGGAGGGCGGGGCACGGCGCGGGCAGGGCCCGGGATCAGCCGGTCGGGGCGAGGGCGTAGCCCCACCACACACCGTGCTCCCTGGCCAGTTGGATGTGTAGGTGCTTGCCGCCCGTCAGGGTGAGTTCTGCCTCGGACGTGCCGCCCTGAGGTGACTTGAGACGCTGCAGGATCGGCCGGTTGTCGCGTACGGGTTCGGTACGGGCCGTGACCGGACCGTCCGCCGCCGCGGCGAGGAGACTCAGGAAGTCCGAGGACTCCTGGGTCACCGCCGTCCCGTCGGGGTAGCCGTCGTGCAGTTCGTCGATGCCCTTCACGTCCCCGTTCGCTAGGCGCTGGACGAACACCGTCAGGAATGTACGCACCTCTTCGGGCGGACGCTCGCCCTCGTAGACGACACTCATCTTCGGCGAGGCGGCGAGTGCGTACGGGGTGTCGTCGGTGCGGTTGAACCACCAGACGGCAGCCGCGCACAGCACGACGAGGACCGCGGCCGCCCCGGCGAGGGCGGTGATGTGCTTACCAGCGCGGAGTGACATGGGCGATCCAGACTGAGTACGGGTGGTTACGGCTACGGGCAGCTGCCATGGTCGACGTGCGGTACTTGCTGGTGTGCTGCGCGATGGTGACGCTGCTGCCGGACTTGGCGATGACCACGGCCGCGTGCTGGATGGGCTTGTTGCTCTTGAACTTCCAGAAGACCACATCACCCGGGGTGGCCTGGCTGTCGTACTTGCGCCAGGTCACCTTCGCTTCCTTTCGGGGCGGTTCAGCTCGCCCTTGGCCCGCTGATCCCGCCGGGCCAGCGGGCCAAGCATCTCGGCGGCGAAGGCCTCCAGGCGCAGCCGGACCTCTTCCATCTCCTCAGGTGTCACACCTGAAAGAAGATCACAACCTATCCGGTAAGGATCACTTGGGATACCTAACAAAGCCCTATTAGTGGTCGGCTCCGGAAGTCCTTCGGGGGTTGATCAGGCTGCCAGGGCGGCGGAGGATTCTTCGTGGTGATCGGTGGTGTGCCGATCGAGCCTGGCCAGCAGATCGTCCAGGGCGGAGGTGGTGAACCTCCACTGGAACGGCTGTGCCGTGGCGTTGTAGCGGTCTTCGAAAGCTCGGAGCCGGTCCCCGACCTGGGCCAGGTCGGGGAAGTCGTTGGGCGAGACGACTTTGCGCTGCACGACGGAGAAGTAGATCTCCACCTGGTTCAACCAGGAGGCGTGCACCGGGGTGTGGACCATGACCGCGTTCGGGTGGGCCGCGGCCAGCCGGTCGGCGGCCTTCTTGCCACGGTGGGAGGAGCCGTTGTCGACGATCCAGAACACGCGCTTGGCGCTGGCGTACGGCTCCTTGCCCATCACCTGGGTGACCAGGTTCATGAACGGGTCGATGCCGGTGCGCGCTTCGGTGCGGCCGAACACGCGGACGCGGTGGACGTCGTAGGCGGCGAGGTAGGCCAGGGCGCCGCCGCGTCCGTAGGTGTGGTTGACCCGCATCGCCCGGGCCTGGCCGGGGGCGAGGGTGGGGTGGCAGCGGCAGCGGGCCTGGATGGAGGTCTTCTCGTCGGCGCTGATGACGTACTCGTCCGCGCCGAGCCGTGTGCCGTTCCAGGTGCGGGCGTACAGGTCCAGCACGCGCTCGGCCTTGGCGCGGAAGCCAGGGTCGGTGATGAAGATCCAGGAGCGGTGCTGCCAGGGCTTGAGGGCGTCCCGCGTCAGCCAGCGGCGCACGGTGGAGGCCGACAGGAAAGCCGCGATGCCGCGCTCGACCGCCTCGCGGGCCAGCTCCGGGCACGACCAGCGGGACAGCGGCACGCCGGTCTCGGCGGGCAACTGGCAGGCCAGCGCCGCGACCTGAGCCGTCTGGAGTGCGGTAAAGGAGGGCGGGCGGCCGGTGCGCTTGCGGTCCGCGAGGCCGGGCAGCCTCTTCTCAGCGAAGCGGCCCCGCCACCTGCGCACGGTGTCTACGTGCACACCGACCCGCTCCGCGATTCGAGCGTTGGCCAGCCCACGTGCCGCGTGCAGGACGATTTGTGCGCGGAGGCGCAGCCGGTACTCGGTCTTGTGGCCCCAGGCCATCTTCGTCAGCCGGTACCGCTCGCTGGCCGCCAGGGCTATCGGGCATGCGGTGGCAACGGGCACGGACACCTCTCGACCGCTGGTTGTGGCCTGGCGGAACTACTTATTTCTGTGAGACATATGTGTCGACATGCGCCTGCAGGGCGCCGTTCGGCGGCGGAGCGGCCCGGTCCACGCAGTCGGTCCTCGAGGGGAGACGGTGGGACCGGGCGCCCGATGTTCGACTCAGGCGCGGCCTTTCAGGCGTGCCCAGGGACGGCGACGCGAAGATCGAGGAGCTGTTGCGTATGCACGGGCACGTGGTTTTCGGCGAGGCCATCGATGAGGCTTGCCAGCGGGATCGGCTGGTCCAGCACGAGTGCGTCATTGGACAGGAGGAGCGACGGCACCGGAATCGAGGCGGCTTCCTCGTTGAGCTGATCGGCGATGTCGCACAGGACCGTGGCCTGGCTCCGGACGTGATCAATCAGGTCCGCCCGGCCTGAGTGCTCGGTGATGATCCGGTCAAGATTCCAAGTGTCGAGGGAGATCCGGTTGTCGAAGGTGGGCCGCGAGCCGGCGACGACGCCCAGAGCAACCGCTGCGATCGAGGCGTCGACGCTGAGGAGATGGGCCAATATCTGGTCGGCGTTCCATCCTCCATCGTCCGCGTCGCCGAGGTCGGGAATGGCCGCCGCATCGAGCAACCTTTCGTAGGCGCTGCGAAGTACTGTCGTGTCCATAACGTGCTTCCCTTCAGTCGGGGCGTGTCGAACTCGAATCCCGCTCCGCTGCCTCAGCGACGCGTTTGATGTTGGCCAACCGCCGGTCCCAGTCGGCCGCGAGCGAGGCCATCCACCGTGCCGTCGTGTCCAGCGCCGCGGGCCGCACCGCGTACCGCACCTCGCGCCCGATCCGGCTGCCGGAAACCAGCCCGGCGGCGTCCAGGACGGCGAGGTGCTTGACCACCGCCTGCCGCGAGACGGGAAGGTGTTCGGCCAGCGCCGTCGCGGTGGCCTCGCCCTGTGCGGCGAGCAGGTCAAGCAGTTGACGTCGCGTTGGGTCGGCCAGCGCACCGAGGACGCTGTCGACGACCTCGGCGGCGCCGGGACGTTCTTCCGTCACGTGGAGGGCTGTTCGGCGCGCGTCTTGAGAGCGTCGAGCTCCAGGGGCCAGCCTTCGCTGTGGTCCTTCAGGTTCTGACTGCGCAGTTCCTCGGACCCGGCCAGCGCCGCGAACCCGCTCTCGACGACGCGCAGCCGCGTCTGGTCGCCTTCCGGGGTCAACGTGAACTCCACGAGGGTGCTGTTGTCCTCGCGCAGCTCTTCTCCGGGGAACGCGCTGGTCCAGCGGTACGCCAGGTACGTGGGCGGCTCGACCTTCTCCACGCGCACCGGGAAGTCGCCGTGCTCGGCGTTCTTCGCCACCATCGACTCACCTTCCCTGGCCACGGTGCCGGGCAGGCTCGCCTTGTCGGCCACCCAGAACCCGGGTTGGGCCACCAGCGACCAGACCCGCTCCAGGGGTGCCGCGATCAGGGTTTCGCGTTCGATCCGGTACTCGCTCATGAGGGGACTCCTCTGTCATTGCCATTGAGTGCAACTTCAGAGTTGCACATCGAAGCCTCAGGTGCAACCCAAGGGTTGCACCTAGGTGCTCATCGTTGGTTGGTGATGATGGATGGGGGCTGGGTGAGGGCCGTGGGGCTGCCCAAAGACCGTAATGACCGCATCCCACCAGCGGTCGGCACGCCTGCGCACCTCGGCCACGAAACCAACCGCCGCGTCAACCCCCGAAGGACTTCCGGAGCCAACCACTTAGCCCCGGCACCCCAGGAATACCGCAGCAACGGAACAAGTGCCCTGCGCCAGTACGGCACGATCGAGCGCGTTAGGTGCTGGACGGCAAAGCGGCCCCCGGGCGCCCCCGGTCACCGCACCCCACCCCCCGGCACTCCCGTACTGCCCCGCAACACCACCTCACCCTCCATCCGCACCACCCGGGCCCGCCTCCCGGCCCCCACCTCCCGCAGCGCCAGCGCGATCGCGTTCTCGCCCATCGATGTCAGGGGCAGCGCCACCGTGGTGAGCGGCGGGGACAACTCCCGTACCAGCGGGATGTCGTCGAACCCGGCCAGCGACACATCCTCCGGCACCCGCGACCCCGCCTCCCGTAACGCCGCCAACGCCCCGACCGCCATCACATCGGTCACCGCGAAGACACACGTGGGCCGGACCCGGGACGGCGATCGCGCCGCGGAGAGCAGCAGCCGCTGCGCCGCCTCGTACCCGCCGTCACGGGTGAACGCCCCCTCCACCACGTGGTCGAGCCCGATGCCCGCCTCGGCGAGCCCGTCCCGGAACCCGGCCAACCGGTCGGAGACCGTCGTCAGCTCGGGTGGCCCGCTGAGAACCGCGAACCTCCGATGCCCCAGCCCCACCAGTGCCCGTGCCAGTGCAGCCGCCCCCGCCCGGTTCTCCGGCTGCACGGTGTCCACCCGCAGACTGCGGTGCCGGCTGACGACCGCCACCCGCCCGCCGGCCCTGACATACGGCTCCAGCTCGGCATCCATGGCCCGCTCCCACGCGCGGTCCTGGAAGCCCGAGCCGATCAGCAGGATCGCCCGCGCGCGCTGAGCCCGCAGCATGGAGACGTAACTGATCTCTCGCGCCGGCTCCCGGAACGTGGAGGCCAGCATGACGAGCAGCCCCCGTTCGGCAGCCGCCCGCATCACACCGCTGGAGATCGCGGCGAAGTACGGGTCGCTGACGTCATGACAGATGACGCCCACCGTACGATTGTTGGCGGCACTGGCGAGGGCCTGCGCATGTGCGTTGGGGATGTAGCCGAGCCGTTCCGCCGCCGCGTGCACCCGCTGTCGCAGATCGTCGCGGACCGTGGCCGTACCGTTGAGCGCCCGCGAAGCGGTGGCCGGTGAGACGCCGGCCTCCCGGGCCACGGCGTCGAGCGTCACATGGGCCGTGGCCGCGACGGTGCGGCGCGCTCCCGGACGGTCCCGCGTCGCCCGTCCGCTGGTCACGCGATCACTCAACTCGACCCCCAAGGGCGCGGTGGCGGCAGGGTTCCGAAACTTCAGGACAACCTATTGACCGTGCGTGCAGGCAGTCATTAGCGTGGCGACACCTTATCAGAAAGCGCTTTCTGAAAGCGC
This sequence comes from Streptomyces sp. NPDC056231, assembly GCF_048270745.1. Taxonomy (NCBI): domain Bacteria; kingdom Bacillati; phylum Actinomycetota; class Actinomycetes; order Kitasatosporales; family Streptomycetaceae; genus Streptomyces; species Streptomyces sp. NPDC056231. The sequence goes on from NZ_JBLVKW010000034.1 coordinate 71,236, forward strand.
CTTCTCCGTCATCGCAGGATCGCACAGCTCTCCACAATTACCACCTAAGTGCATGGAGTTCACCGTGAGCCAGAGCGCGTTGACCAGAAATCCCGCCGAAGTGGCGGGTGTTGCCCGGCGGGCTGGGCCGTCCGCGGGGGAGCGACTGGCGCTGGCGGCCGGGCAGAGCTGGCGCCCGGTCGCCCTGCTGCTGGCCTGTTTCGTCGTCTGGTGGGTGATCTCGGCAGCCGAGCTGGTGGAGTCGTATCTCGTGCCGTCGCCCGGTGCGACGCTCGATGTCCTCACGGGGAAGACGAGTTACCTCTGGCAGCACAGCTGGGTGACCACGTACGAGACGCTGCTCGGTTTCGTGATCGCCGTGGCCGTCGGCGTGCTGGCGGCCGTGGTCATGGTGTACTCCTCGACCGTCGAGCGCACGCTCTACCCCATTCTGCTGTTCGCCCAGGTCGTACCGAAGATCGCGATCGCGCCGCTGTTCGTGGTCTGGCTCGGCTTCGGCATCGCGCCGAAGATCCTCATCGCCGTCCTGATCGCCTTCTTCCCCGTGGTGATCTCCATGGTCACGGGACTCAAAGCGGTCGACCCGGAGATGCTTCAGCTGTCGGCGACGATGGGTGCGAAGCCCTGGCAGACCTTCCTCAAGATCCGTTTCCCGGCGTCTCTTCCACATCTCTTCTCCGGTCTCAAGGTCGCGGTCACCCTGGCCGTCACCGGCGCCGTCGTCGGCGAGTTCGTGGGCGCCAACGAGGGGCTGGGCTATGTGATCCTGCAGGCCAACGGCAACCTCGACACACCGATGCTGTTCGCCGGGCTGCTGGTGATGTCCCTGATCGGCGTCGTCCTCTTCGTTGTCGTGGAGATCGCCGAGCGGCTCCTGCTCCCCTGGCACGCCAGCCGCCGTGACGCGCCGGCCACCACCTCGTACTGAACGCCACCCCGTCCCGTACCGAGCATTACCCATTGATTGCTGTAACGGACCCCGTTGCGAGAAGGGCCAGCCCATGCACGCGCGCAGACTCCTGATCGGTGTTGTACCTCTTGTCCTGCTGGCCACGGCCTGCGGCGGGAACGACGCGTCGACCTCCACCAGTGACTCGGGCAAGAAGCTGGACAAGGTCACGCTGACGCTCAACTGGTATCCGTACGGCGAACACGCACCGTTCTACTACGGCAAGCAGCAGAAGATCTTCGAGAAGCACGGCATCGACCTGACGATCCAGGCGGGCCAGGGCTCACAGAAGACGGTGCAGGCGACAGCCGCCGGACAGACCGACTTCGGCTGGGCCGACACCCCGGCGCTGCTGGCCGCGGTCGACCAGGGGGTGCAGGTCAAGAGCCTCGGCGTCTTTCTGCAGACCACCCCCGCATCCGTGCAGTCCTTCGATTCCAAGGGCATCGGGTCACCCGCCGATCTGAAGGGGAAGACGATCGCCGGGACGGCCGGTGACGCGCTCTCCAAGACGTTCCCGATCTTCCTGAAGAAGAACAACATCGACGCGTCGGAGGTGAAGGTCCAGAACACCGACCCGGCGGGCAAAATCGCCGCGGTGATCTCCGGGAAGACCGACGGACTGCTCGGCTACGCCAGCGACCAGGGCCCGACCATGCAGGAGAAGGCCAAGAAAACCGTCTCGTATCTGCGCTTCTCCGAGAACGGGCTGAACTTCTACTCGAACGGTCTGCTCGCCGGGCAGAAGCTTCTCGGCTCCAGGTCTGAGCTCGCAGGACGCATGGTGCAGGCGGTCAGTGAGGCATGGGCCGCAGCGGCGAAGGCACCCGAACCTGCGGTCGCAGCCATGGACGGGGCGTCGGAGCAACTGCCGCCGAAGACCGTGCTCGCGGAGCAGTTCAAGACGACGCTCACGCTGCTGCACACCACGTCGACCGAAGGCAAGGCGCCCGGGGTCAACAACGAGGCGGACTGGCAGCAGACCATCGACGTCTTCGCCGAGGCCGGAATGGTCAGCAAGCCCAAGTCCGTGGCGGAGTACTGGGACGCGAAGACGGCGCTGAAGGGATGACGATGCCGAAGCAGGACGCGAAGCCCCGGGACCCGCTCGGTGCGAGCGGCCGTCGCGCCGTCACCCCGGCCGTCGGCGTGTCGGACGTCTCGGTCCGGTTCCGCGGGAAGGACCGCGATGTCACCGCCCTGCGCGAGGTCTCACTCGACGTGGCGCCGGGCGAGTTCGTCGCCCTGGTCGGACCGTCCGGATGCGGCAAGTCGACGCTGCTGAAGCTGGTCGCCGGACTGCTGAAGCCGTCTTCGGGCGAGGTCCGGCTCGGCGGCGAACAGGTCAAGGGGCCACGGCACGACATCGGTTACGTGTTCCAGCGAGCCGCCCTCCTGGAGTGGCGTTCCGCGCGCCGCAACATCTTGCTGCAGGCGGAGATCCGGAAGATGCCCGCGGCCAGGGCGCGCGACCGGGTCGACGAGCTGATTCGGATGACCGGGCTCGGCGGCTTCGAGGACGCGTATCCGCACGAGCTGTCCGGCGGGATGCAGCAACGCGTCGCACTGTGCCGCGCGTTGCTGCACGAACCGCCGGTGCTGCTGATGGACGAGCCTTTCGGCGCGCTCGACGCCCTCACGCGTGAGCAGATGAACATGGAGCTGAACCGCATCTGGCGGGAGACCGGCACCACTGTGCTGCTGGTCACCCACTCGATCTCGGAAGCGGTCTATCTGGCCGACCGGGTGGTGGTGATGAGTCCGCGGCCCGGCACCATCACCGAGATCATCGAGGTGGGGCTGGACGCGGAACGGGAGTACGGCGAGACGGTGGGCCGCCCGGAATTCCGGGACGCGGCGGCCCGCATCCGCGATCTGCTCGGCGCGGCGTCCGCCCACGACTGATCGGGGCGGTCCGCCCCGCCACCGCGCAAAGTTTCATGAAGACCTTGGGTTCCGGCCCCGCCGCTCAGCGGCGGGGCCGGACTCGTTTTCGTGGTGATGGGGGAATGGGCAGGGGAGACGGCCGGTCCGGATGTCTGGGAAAACTGCCGGGAGTTGATCCCGGTAGGCAGTGCGCTCGCGTTCCTGGCCGAGCATCGCGGTGCGCTGTTCACGGCGGAGACGTTCGCGGACATGTACCCGTCGGCGAACGGGCCGTCCGCTCGACATCACCGTCGTCGACGAGCCGCGGCCGCTCGGCCCCTTCGACAAGGCCTTGATGGCGGAGTACGCCGAGATGTTCAACCAGCACACCGAGGCGCAGATCGTCGACTCCTCGGCCATCGAGAAGGCCTACGGCCTCACCCCGAACCCGCTCCCGGCCACCGTGGACGCGACCCTCGCCCGGTACGGGAAGCTGGTCTCCGCCCACTGAGCACACAGCGGCCCTGGGGAGGCGGAACGCTCCCCGGGGCCGCTGTGCGCGCCGGTCCGCTCAGTACCGCAGCCGCGACAGATACGTATAGCTGGCGAGCGCCGAGGCGAACGGATCAGCCGGTGAGTCGTGCTCCACCAGCCACTGCTTCACCCCGCCCCGCCGCGCCGTGTCGAACATCGCCGGGAAGTCCAGCACCCCCGACCCGACATCGGCGAAGTCCCCGTTCGGCGCCATGTCCTTCACGTGCAGCGCCGGGAAGCGCCGGGGGTGGCGTACGAACAGCTCGCCCGGCGCCGAGGCGCCACCGTTGGCCGCCCAGTACAGATCCAGTTCGAAGCCGACGAGTTCCGGATCGGTCTCGGCGAGCAGGATGTCGTACAGGCTGACGCCGTCCACCACCTGATGGTCCGTGCCGTGATTGTGGTAGAGCAGCTTCAGTCCGGACTCGCGGGCGGCCAGTCCCGCCTTGTTGAACTCCCGGGCCACCTCCCGGTATCCGGCCGGACTGTGCAGCGATCCGGGCAGACTGGGAACGACGATCCACTTGCCGCCGAGCGTATGGATGTCCTCCAGTGCCTGCGGCAGCCCGGCGCCCTTCACGATGTCGTATGCGACATGTTCGAGGACCGCCTTGAGCCGTGCCTCGTCCAGCATTCGCCGGATGTCGGCCGCGCTGTTGCCGTGCCGGCCGCTCACCCCGACCGTCGCGTACCCGATCTCCGCCAGCCGCTCCAGCGTGCCCCGGAAGTCCGTCGCCAGAGGGGTCCGCATGGTGTAGAGGTGCATGCCGATCCCGGACGGCGGGATGGGGCGGGAGCGCCCGGATTCCGTGGCGGACGCCGGGGCCGTACCGACCCCGGCGGCCGCGGCGACACCCAGAGCCGTACCGAGAAACGCACGTCGTGTGCCGTTCATATCGTCTCTTTCCTCTCAGTCGACGCCGTTCAGCTCACGTCGATGCGGATGAAACCGGTGCTTGTGTCGCCCTTGTCGTCGGTGACCGTCAGATGCGCGGTGTACGCACCCTTCCGGCTGTAGGTGTGCGTCGCCGTCGAGCCCTCGGGCCCTGCGGGTTTGACGTTGTCGCCGAAGTCCCAGTGGTAGGAGGTGATGGTGCGCCCGGCCACCGGCCTGACCACACTGCTCAGCGCGACAGCGAGCGGAGAGGTGCCTGTGGCCGGGTCCGCCTTGACTGTGACCCGCGTACCGGGTTTCTTCTCGACGCCGGACCCGTTGAAGTGCAGCCAGTCCACGGCGAACAGGTCGGCCTTGTCGCTCGACCACTCCGGGTTGGTGAACACCGCGTACAGTTTCACGCTGCTCCCCGGGTCCTCCAGGGCCGTGGTCGGCGAGACGATCTTGCCCCAGTCCCCGGTGTTCGGCACGGTCACCTTCCCGAGCAGCTGCCCTGTCGGGGAACCGGCCCGGAACTCGACAGTGCCACCGATCCCGCCGGAGGCCGCGCCCACCGTCACCGAGTCGATGTTCTTCAGATGCACCGGATCGAAGCTGATCCAGTCACCGTCCTCGATCTCCGTCAGCCGCTTCCCGCCGGAGGCGTCGGTCCTGTTGCCGACCACCACCCCGTCGTGAGCTCCGCCCGTCGCCGTGAAGTGCTCCGCCTCACGGAACGCGGTGCGCAGCGTCAGTGAGGTCGAGCCGGTGAGCGCCGGGGCGTCCGGGGCGCCCTTGTCCTCATAGCGGGCGGTGATCCCGTAGTACAGATTCTGACCCGGGCCGTGGCTGTCCCCGGCATCCGTGACGATCTCGCCCGCGCAGCCGGTGTAGTTGTCGAGCGGATGCAGATGCGTGTCATGGCCGAGCTGCGACTGCACGACCACCCGCGAGCAGTCGATCGGCAGTCCGTTCCCGTCCTCCTTGTCCTTCACCTGCACCGTGAACGGGATGGTGTCGCCGAAGCTGAACATGCCCCCGTTCGGCGGCTGTTTGATCGTCACTTCGGGCCGGGTGTTGCCAACGGTGATGTCCTGCACCGCCTGCGCGGTGAGACCCCCTGGCCCGGTGACGGTAAGCCGCGCCGTGGTGAGCCCCTTGGTGCGGTACGTGTACGAGGGGTTCGGCTCCGTCGAGTCCGTGGTGCCGTCGCCGTCGAAGTCCCAGGCATAGGTGACCGGCCGGCCGTCGGGCAGCCCGGAACCGGCGCTGGAGAACGCGACGGTGAGCGGCGCCGGACCGTTGTCCCGGCTCGCGGTGATCTTCGCGTCGGGCAGCCGTCCGTCACCGACGTAGTCGATCCGGTAGATGCCCGCCCCTTCGTTGGTGCCGCCACGGCCGGTGCCGCTGCCGCGCCCGAAGTCGATGACGTACAGCGCCCCGTCGGGACCGAAGTCGGCATCGAATGGCTGGTTCCACTTCATGTCCGCGAAGACGCCGTTGATCGACTGGAGTTCACCGGCCTTGGCGGGCGCGAACCGCGGATTGCTGAATGTCTGGTCCTTCTGCTGGAAGGAGAACGTCTTGAACCACTGCCGGGTCAGCTCGTAGGTGAACCACTTCCCCTCGAAGTACTCGGGGAACTTGGTGCGATACGTGTTGTCGGGGTCGTAGTGGTAGACCGGACCGCTCATCGGGCCACCGCCGCCGGTCCCGAGCTCCGGGAACTCGGCGGATGCGGAGTAGGCGTACCAGACCGTCGCGGGCTGTGCGGGCGGCAGATTCCGCAGCCCGGTGTTGTTCGGCGAATCATTGACGAGTGCCGCGCAGTCGAATTTCGGACCTGACGTCCTCGTTGCGAAGTCGTAGTCGTTGAACGGGGTGTTGTTGCCGATGCAGTACGGCCAGCCGAAATTCCCTGCCTTGGTGATCCGGGTGTACTCGACCGTGCCTTCCGGTCCGCGATTGGCGACCGCGGCCGTGGCGTCCGGGCCGTAGTCGGCGACCATCAAGGCGCCGCTCACCGGATCCGTGGTGATCCGGAACGGGTTGCGCATCCCCATCGCATAGATCTCCGGACGGGTCTTCTCCGTACCGGGTGCGAAGAGATTGCCCTCGGGGACGGTGTATGTGCCGTCGTCCTTCGGGGTGATGCGCAGGATCTTGCCACGCAGATCGTTCGTATTGCCCGCCGTGCCCTGGGCGTCCCAGGCGCGGCGGCCCTCGCCCTCGTCGATCGGGCTGAAACCGTCCGAGGCGAACGGGTCGGTGTTGTCACCCGTTGCCGCGTACAGATTCCCGTTCTTGTCGAAGGCCAGCGAACCGGCCATATGGGAGTTGGCCCGGCCCTCGCCGCGCCAGGTCGGAATGGTCAGCAGTCTCTTCTCCGAGGCGGGGTCGATCGTGTTGCCGGTGGCCGTGAAGCGGGAGAGGTTGAGCCGGTTCTCGGTCTTGTCGGAATGCAGCAGATAGAGCCAGTTGTTCGTGGCGAAGCCCGGATCGAGCGCGAGACCGAGCAGCCCGTCGGACTGGCTGGTCATCTCCGGCGTGTACGCGAAGTCCAGCGCCGTCGTGACCTTCATGGTCTGCTGGTCGATGACCTTGAGCTTCCCGGTGCGCTGGGCGAAGAACACCCGGCGGTCCGGGGCGACCGCCAGCTCGAACGGGTCGGCGAGGTCGCTGGTGGCCAGGGCTGTGCGCTGGAACGAACCGGTTCGAGTCGCCGTGCAGTCACCGGACTTGGCGCCCGCGGCCCACTCGATGCCGCCCAGCAGATGCTTGACGAAGCCCTCCTCCTGGAAGGCGGACGAGGCATGGCCGCCGGCGGTGAACCAGGAGCGGCCGCCGTCGTAGTTCTGGCACCAGGACCACGGATGGTCCACGCCCTCGTCCAGACCGCTGATGCCGTCGCGCACCTTGATCTGCGCAAGCGTGTGCACCTTGGAGGTCGGATTGGTACGCCAGTTGTACCACTCCTCCGTACGCTCCCAGAGGTCCGGAAGGCCCTTGGTGGAGGGGTGCACATGGTCGAGCACCTTGACCCGGCCGGTCTGCACGGCGGGATGCTGATCGAAGATTGCGCCGACCAGGCCCTCGTACCACCCCCAGTCGCGCTCACTCGCCGACGCGGCGTGCAGCCCGACCCAGCCGCCGCCCGCACGGATGTACTTCTGCAGGGCGGCCCGCTCGTCGGCATTCAGCAAGTCACCGGTCTGCGGAGTGGAGTTGGTGTTGTTGAACACGATGGCCTGGAAGCGGGCGAGATCGGTGTCATTGAAGACGGCCGAGTCGTCGGTGGCCTCCACGTCGAAGCCGTTCTCGGCACCGAGCTTTTTGATTGCCTCGACCCCCGCCGGGATCGAGTCGTGCCTGAAATTGGTGACCTCGGAGTAGACCAGGACCCGGAACGGGGCCGCATGGGCACGCGGCGGCGAAGCCACCAACAGGCCGAGAATCAGGGCGAGAAGTGCGGTGAGGGCAAGGAGGGGTGAGAGTAACCCTCGCGACGGGTGTCTGCTGAACGGATGGTGACTCATGGGCGCTCCCTGTGCGGTAGATGCCGGCTGCGGGATGTAGAAAGCGCTTTCTGAAGTACGCCGTTCAGAGTAGGTTCACGTCTTCCATGGGGTCAATGGGTCGGCAGGTCTCTCTGTGACTCGGCTGTGAGGCGGTGCAACCCTGCTGCGGACGCCCCGTGGTGGCGGCCGGGTCCCGGGCTCCCGGCGATTGTCAGTGCCGGGCGCTACGGTCGAATCCGACCGCACCTGGCTGGTTCCCCGGATCGGAGACAGTGAATGACCACCGCCGACGACGTCCGCATGATCGCGCTTGCCCTGCCCGACACAGCCGAGAAACTGGCCTGGGGGCAGCCCACATTCCGGGTGGCCGGGAAGATCTTCGCCGCGCTCGGCGACGACGACGCGACGATGGGCGTGAAGACCGACCGGCAAATGGGAGGCGGCGTCGCGGGGCTGGGTGCGCACATCTGCCGCGTTGTCGTCAATCACCATGGCTCCGCCATGCCTCAATCC
>NZ_JBLVKW010000035.1:0-79143 GCF_048270745.1 Streptomyces sp. NPDC056231
CCCGGTGAGGGCGCGGCGGGCGTCCGGTCTTGTCCGTGACGTGGTGGGCTCAGCCCTGGCGGGCCAGGTCGGCCGCGCCCACCAGGCCTGCCTTGCCACCCAGTTGGGCCGCGAGCACCTGGGCGTGCGGCCGCCATTCGCCGCCGATCAGCCAGCGCCGGAACGACTTGCGGATCGGGTCGAGGACGAGATCGCCCTCGTCCGAGACGCCGCCGCCGACGATGAACGCGGACGGGTCGAACAGGGAGGCGAGGTCGGCGAGTCCGGCGCCGGCCCAACGGGCCAGCTCGCGGAAGGAGTCGATCGCCACCGGGTCGCCCTGCCGGGCGGCCGCGCTGATGTGCTTGCCCTCGATGCCGTCCACCGTGCCGTCGCCCAGGGCGAGAAGGACCGCGGCGTTCTCCGGGGTGGCGTTGGCACGCTGCTTCGCGTACCGGACGAGCGCGCGCCCGGATGCGTACTGCTCCCAACAGCCCTGACTGCCGCAGCCACAGAGCAGCCCGTCCGGGACGACCCGGATGTGGCCGAATTCGGCGGCCACACCGAAGCGTCCACGGCGCAGTTTGTTGCCGATGATGATGCCGCCGCCGAGGCCGGTACCGAGCGTGATGCAGATGACGTCGTCGTGGCCCTGGCCTGCACCGAAGCGGTATTCGCCCCAGGCCGCCGCGTTGGCGTCGTTCTCGACGACGACGGGGAGGCCGACGCGCTGCTCGACCTTGTCCTTCAGCGGCTCGTGCCGCCAGTTGATGTTCGGCGCGAACAGCACAGTGGCACGCTTGTCGTCGACGTATCCGGCAGCGCCGATGCCGACCGCCTCGATCTCGTGTCCCTCGCTGGCTCCGGACACCGCCGCCGCGATCGCGTCCACGATGCCTTCAGCCGTCGGCGGGGTCGGCACCTTGAACATCGAGAGGATCCGGCCCTCTTCGTCGACCACTCCAGCCGCGATCTTCGTGCCGCCGATATCGACGCCGATGGTGAGTCCCATAAATCCCTCAGTTTCGGTCGAGCCCCGCTATGGCCAACCGTACCCGAGCCCCGCTTCCCGCCCTATCGATGCCGGTCAGTCCAGGTCGATGTGTTCGCCCGGCCCGCTGTCGTCGTCACGCGGGTCGGTGGGGTCGTCGGCCTTCTTCGAGGCGTGGCCGGGGTCGGCGGCGCCCTGGGTCCAGCGGCGTTCCTGGCCTTCGACGGCGGAGCGGTAGGCAGCGAGGAGTTCGTTGCCGGCCGCGGCGATGTGGCCGAAGACGTCCGGATTGCGTTCGATGACGGGCTCGACGGCGGCCTTCGCCTGCTTGATCACCTGCTGTACGGCCCCCTGGGCTGCGACGCCGAACAGCGGTGACTGGAGGGAGGCGACCTTGTCGGCCACGGCGTCGACCAACTTGCGGAGCTCCTCGGCCGCGGAACCGGTCGGCGGGCCGTACTCGGCGCGGCGACGGGCCTTCTCGGCTTCCAGGTCCTCGGCGCAGGCCTTGGCCCACGCGTCGTCGTCGGCGGGACGATCGGTGGCTTCGCTCATGGCGGACTCCTGCGACGTGGTTGCGGACGTCGCGCGTGCGGAGGTGTGGTCCACCGCCGTATGCGGGACGTGTACTACCGACGTTACCCGAACGGTGGTACGCCGTTCAGGAGGTACGCGGCCACAGTGCGGGGTCCGGCGTGAACCGGACCCGCAGCACACCGTCCGTCAGCGCGGCGCCGGAGACGGTACAGCGGCGCAGCCCGGACTCCAGCGGCACGATCCGGTGGAACGGGCCGACGGTCAGGAGCAGTTCGTCGCCGCGCCGGACCAGCTGCAGGTCCTCCTTGACGGCTCCGGGCAGCGGCAGGCACCAGACCAGGACCCCGTCGCTGTCCTCGCCGACGGCCGGCCGCGGCGAGACGGTCGCGTCCGGTCGGCCACGGAGCGGTTCCCGCAGCTCGTCGGGGGCGTTCGGGTCCTCGACCCACCAGGGGTCCTGGGCGCGTCCGCCCGGCCGGTCGTCCAGCTCGACGGCGAGCCCGTCCCCCGCGAAGAGCCCGCCGCCGGTGCCCGCCGCCTCGAAGGTGGTGCAGCTCGACAAGGTGTCGAGGAGGGTGAGGTCGTCGAGCCCCTGCGGGTCCCGCCCGAGGTGGGGCACCTCGCACAGGGACACGGCCGGCACCCACTCCTCGTACCAGTGGCCGATGCACTTTTCCTGCTGGGCGGCGAGATCGGCGAACCAGGGGTCGGAGGAATGCCTGGGCAGCACCCGGTTGACGGTGAGCGTGTCGACACGCAGCCCGTGCAGGGCGAGTCCGGTGCGGGCGGTGTGCAGGGCGTCCTCGGCGGCGGGTCCCGGTTCGGCAACGAGGCGGACCGTGGTGCTGCGGTCCTCGACCAGGGCCTGGACGGAGGCCAGCTCGGCGTCCCGGCGGGCGGCGGTCTCGTACAGCCACTGGGCGGGCATCGGGACGCCGGCGAGCTGGGCGAGCATCGGGCGCAGGGCGCGGGCGGCCTGGCGCTCCGGGGGCAGCAGGCGGCGCAGATAGCGGCGCAGCTGTTCGGGCAGGGCGAGTACGGCGAGGGCTTCGCGCAGCGGGGGCAGGTCGACGACGAGGGTGTCGTAGCCGTCGCCCGACCAGTCGCCCCGGGCGGCCCGGCGCAGGGTGTGCAGCAGGGCGAGCTGGGTGCTGCCGGGGAGTTCGGTCAGCTCCTCGCCGTCGAGCCGGTTCCCGCCGAGCAGGCCGAGTACGGAGGACGCCTGGTCCTGGAGGGCGAGAAGTTCGGTACGGAAGTGCTCGCCGGAGTCGATGCGGGCGAACCGGAGTCCCTCGGTGACCTCGACGGGTTCCGTGCCGGTGGGGAAACCGGGTATGGCGTCGGCGGAGAGCAGCAGTGTGCGGCGGCCGCGGCGGGCCGCGGCCAGTGCGGTCGCCGCCGCAACGGTGGTACGGCCGGCACCGCCGGGGCCGGTGACGAGGACCGTACGCATCCGGTCAGCCTCGCGGGAGTGACTCGACGCGCTTCTTCAGGCCGGCCAGCGCGCGGTCGATGATGACCTTCTCCGCCTTGCGCTTGATCATGCCGAGCATCGGGATCTTGACGTCGACGGTCAGCCGGTAGGTGACCTCGGTGCGGCTGCCGTCGCCGAGCGGGGCCAGTGAGTAGGAGCCGTCGATGGCGCGCAGCATCTGGGACTTGACCAGGGTCCAGCTGACCTCGTGGTCGCCGGTCCAGATATAGGCGAGCGTGTGGTCGTCCTTGATCGCACCGGCGTCGAGGACCAGCCGGACCTTCTCGGCGCGGCCCTGCTCGTCCTTGGCGAGGACCTCGGCCTCCTTGACCTCACCGGTCCACTCCGGGTACCGGTCGAAGTCGGCGATGACGCCCATGACGTCGGCCGGTGCCGCCTCGATCGTGATGGTCGAGCTGGTGTGTTCAGCCATCGCTGTGGCTCCTCCAGTGCGGTGTACCGGTCTGTCGGCAGAGGCCTGCCGCCAGAAGGCTATCGCGTGCGGGGAGCGCATCGTCCCAGGGTCAAGGCCGTGTGGTCACCACTCCAGGGCCCAGGGCCGGCCGGTCGAGGCGAAGTGACCGACGTTGACGCATTCGGTGGCGCCGATCCGCATCCGGCGGACCAGCGGCTGGTGGACGTGGCCGAAGACGGCGTAGCGGGGGCGGGTCCGGCGGATCGCGTCGAGAAGCGCCCTGCTGCCGCGCTCGAACCGGCGCGCCACCGTGTCGTAGGTCAGCTCGGGTACGTCGGGCGGGATGTGCGTGCACAGGACGTCCACCTCGCCAACCGCCTCGATCTTGGCGGCGTACTCCTCGTCGCTGATCTCGTACGGGGTGCGCATCGGGGTTCGCAGCCCGCCGCCGACGAAGCCGAAGACGCGGCCGCCGATCTCGACGCGTTCGCCGTCCAGGACGGTGGTGCCGGGGCGGGCGTATTCGGGCCAGAGATCAGGGATATCGACATTGCCGTACGTGGCATACGTCGGTGTGGGGAAGGCCGCGAACATCTCGGCGTACTGATGGCGCACCGCACCGACGATGGCGGCATCGCGGTCCAGACCCGCCCAGAGACGGCGGCCGAAGTCACGGGCCTCCTCGTAGCGTCGGGCGGTGCGCAGCTCGACGATCCGGTCGGCGTTCTCCACGCCGAAGAGTTCGGGGAAGATGCCGCGCGAGTGGTCGGCGTAGTCGAGGAAGAGCACCAGGTCGCCCAGGCAGACGAGGGCGTCGGCGCCGTCCCCGGCCCGGGCCAGGGCTTCGGTGTTCCCGTGCACGTCGCTGACCACGTGGATCCGGGTGCGGCGTGCGGTTGCACCCTCGCGGCTGTTCACTCCGGCTGGCATGACGATCACCCTAGGGCGCCGCCGACGGCCTGGGTAGAGCCCGCTGGACCTGCGAATACTTCATGCTTGTCACCTGGGTGCACTACTGTGCGCGCGAGGATCACCGAGATGTGTGACGCATAAGACATCTGGCCGGAACCCCCTATCCGGAACCGAGTACTGGTGGGTAACGTCCGGGCAGTCCAGTCGTGCTCACCTCACTGAGCACCCTGCCAGTCTTGGACCGCAGCCGGCGCATCACACAGAGCCGTGGCACCGGAGCCCGATGAGGAGCAGCAGTCTTGCGCGAGTTCAGCCTTCCGGCCCTGTACGAGGTCCCCTCGGACGGCAACCTGACGGATCTCATCCGCCGCAATGCCGCTCAGCATCCCGACGCAGCGGTGATGAGCCGCAAGGTGGCGGGCGTGTGGACCGATGTCACCGCCACCCAGTTCCTGGCCGAGGTCAGAGCCGCCGCCAAGGGTCTGATCGCCGCGGGGGTGCAGCCCGGTGACCGGATCGGTCTGATGTCCCGTACTCGTTACGAGTGGGTGCAGCTGGACTTCGCGATCTGGAGCGCGGGCGCGGTCACCGTCCCGGTGTACGAGACCAGCTCCGCCGAGCAGGTCCAGTGGATCCTCGGCGACTCCGGCGCGGTCGCGGTGATCGTGGAGAGCGACGGGCATGCCGAGTCCGTCGCGGCCATGCGCGACCGGCTGCCGGAGCTGCGCAGCGTGTGGCAGATCGACAAGGGCGCGGTCGACGAGCTGACCACGTCGGGCGCGGAGGTCTCGGACGAGACCGTCGACCTGCGCAGCACCGGCGCCAAGGCCGACGACCCGGCCACCATCGTCTACACCTCGGGCACCACCGGCCGCCCCAAGGGCTGTGTGCTCACGCACCGCAGCTTCTTCGCCGAGTGCGGCAACGTGGTGGAGCGGCTGAAGCCCCTCTTCCGTACCGGCGAGTGCTCCGTACTGCTCTTCCTGCCCGCGGCCCATGTCTTCGGCCGGCTGGTCGAGGTGGCCGCGGTGATGGCCCCGATCCGGCTCGGCTGCGTACCGGACATCAAGAACCTCACCGATGAACTGGCCACGTTCCGGCCGACGCTCATCCTCGGTGTGCCGCGGGTCTTCGAGAAGGTCTACAACTCGGCGCGAGCCAAGGCGCAGGCCGACGGCAAGGGCAAGATCTTCGACAAGGCCGCCAACACGGCGATCGCGTACAGCCGCGCGCTGGGTACCCCTCAAGGCCCCTCCATGGGCCTGAAGTTCAAGCACAAGGTCTTCGACCGGCTGGTCTACAGCAAGCTGCGCGCCGTGCTCGGCGGCCGCGGCGAGTACGCGATCTCGGGCGGTGCGCCGCTGGGCGAGCGGCTCGGGCACTTCTACCGCGGCATCGGCTTCACGGTGCTGGAGGGCTACGGCCTCACGGAGACGTGCGCGGCCACCGCGTTCAACCCGTGGGACCGGCAGAAGATCGGTACGGTCGGCCAGCCGCTGCCCGGCTCGGTCGTCCGGATCGCCGACGACGGCGAGGTGCTGCTGCACGGCGAGCATCTGTTCGCGAGCTACTGGAACAACGAGGCGGCGACGGCCGACGCGCTGGCCGACGGCTGGTTCCACACGGGCGACATCGGCACCCTCGACGAGGACGGCTATCTGACGATCACCGGCCGTAAGAAGGAGATCATTGTTACGGCCGGCGGCAAGAACGTCGCTCCCGCAGTGATCGAGGACCGGATCCGCGGGCACGCCCTGGTCGCGGAGTGCATGGTGGTCGGCGACGGGCGGCCGTTCGTCGGTGCGCTGATCACCCTGGACGAGGAGTTCCTGGGCCGCTGGGCCGCGGAGCACGGCAAGCCGGCCGGCTCGACGGTGGTGTCGCTCCGCGAGGACCCGGAACTGCTGGCCGAGGTGCAGCGGGCGGTGGACGACGGCAACGCGGCGGTGTCCAAGGCGGAGTCGGTACGCAAGTTCCGCATCCTGGCCTCGCAGTTCACCGAGGAGGCCGGCCACATCACGCCCTCGCTGAAGCTGAAACGCAATGTGGTGGCGAAGGACTTCGCGGACGAGGTGGAGTCGATCTACCACGGCTGATCCCGTGGTTGCAGGTGTACGGGGCGGGGCTCGCGCGACAGGTCGTGCGGGCCCCTCCCCGTATCTTCAGAGCAGCGCCTTGAGACGCTCCGCGAGCAGGTCCCAGCGCCATTTCTCCTCGACCCAGGCCCGGCCCCGCTCCCCCATCCGCCGGCACAGTTCGGGGTCGCCGAGCAGGGTGGCGACGCGGTCGGCGGTCTCCTCGACGGAGCCGCCCCGCACCACCCAGCCGGTTTCGCCGTCGAGTACGGCGTCGGGGGCGCCGCCCGAGTCGCCCGCCACCACCGGCAGTCCGGTAGCGGACGCCTCCAGGTAGACGATGCCGAGCCCCTCGACGTCGAGGCCGCCGCGACGGGTGCGGCACGGCATCGCGAAGACGTCGCCCGCGCCGAAGTGGGCGGGCAGCTCCTCCCAGGGCACCGGTCCGGTGAACCGCACCGAGTCGGCGACGCCGGTCTCCGCGGCCAGCTTCTCCAGCTCCTTGGCGTACGGTCCGCCCCCGACGATCAGCAGGACGGCGTCCGGCTCCCGCGCCAGAATCGCGGGCATCGCGAGGATCAGGGTGTCCTGGCCCTTGCGGGGCACCAGCCGCGACACACAGACGACGACGGGCCGGTCCGAGAGTCCGAGCCGGGCCCGGATCCGGTCCCCGCCCGAGTCCGGGTGGAAGGTCTTCTCGTCGACGCCGGGCGGCAGTTGGACCATTCGGCCGGCGGCCTCGGGGGTGAGCGCGCCGGCGATCCGGGAGCGGGTGTACTCGCCGAGATACGTGATCGTGTCCGTGCCCTCGCCTATCCGGCGCAGCAGCTGGCGGGACGCGGGAAGTTGGGCCCAGCCGGCCTCGTGCCCGTGGGTGGTGGCGACCAGTCGCCGGGCACCCGCCCGCCGCAGTGCCGGTGCCATCAGCCCGAGGGGGGCCGCGGCCCCGAACCAGACGGAGGTGCAGTCGTGTTGACGCAGCAGCTGGACCGCGCGCCGGGTCACCCGCGGGGTCGGCAGCAGCATCGTCACAGGGTCACGGACGACGGTGAACGGCTGCTCGGCGTCGAAGGCGGCGGTGGCCGCGACGCCCTCGGGGCTCCGCTTCCAGGTGGAGGCGTAGACGACGAGCCGGCCGGGGTCCAGGCGGAGTGCCATATTGTGCAGAAATGCCTGGATCCCGCCGGGTCGGGGCGGAAAGTCGTTGGTCACGATCAGGGTCTTGTCCATCTCCGCCGACAGTACCGAACGGCCCGGCTTGATGGCTCACCCGCAGTCGGGCCGGGCATCATGGCTCGGAGCCACTGGCGAAGGGGATGGGCGCGGGCATGACAGCAGCAGGCGGAACCGGCAGATTTCTCGCACCCGTCGCGGTGTGGGCCCTCACCAGGGCCGCGTTGCTGCTCTGCGTCTTCAAGGTCGTCACGTTGCCGGGCCCGGACGTGACGAGCGACGTCTCGGTGATCTACCACGGCTGGTCCGAGGTGCTGAAGTCCGGCACGTATCCGCTGGACGATGTCACCTGGCAGTACCCGCCCGTCGCGGCGCTCGCCGTCCTCTCCCCCGCCCTGCTGCCGTTCCTGGACTACGCCTCGGCCTTCTTCGTCCTCGCCTGCCTCTGCGACGCGCTGGTGCTCGGCCTGCTGCTGTACGCGGGCCGCCGTACCGGCAGGCGGACCGCGGGCGGCTGGGTGTGGGTGGCAGGGGTGCCCCTGCTCGGCACGACCGCGTATGCGCGGTACGACGTGATGGTGACGGCGGTCGCGGTGGCGGCGCTGCTGGCGGGGGTACGGCATCCGCGGGTGCTGGGGGCTCTGGCCGCCTTCGGCGCGCTGCTGAAGGTGTGGCCGGTGCTGCTGCTGGCCGGGACCACGCGCGGGGAGCCGACCCGCCGCTCATGGACGGCGGCGGTGGTGACGGCGGCCGGGCTGCTGGTGGTGTGCACGGCCGCGTTGCCGGGAGCGCTGGCCTTTCTCGGGTTCCAGCGCGACCGCGGCACCGAGGTCGAGTCGCTGGGGGCGCTGGTCTTCCATGTGGCGCGGCAGTTCGGCTGGCAGGGCCGGGTGGAGCTGAACTACGGGTCGCTGGAATTCCTGGGCCCGCATGTACCGCTGGTGAGCGCGCTGGCGCTGGCGCTGAGCATCGCCGCGTTCGGCTGGCTGGTGGTGTGGCGGCTGCTGGCCCGCGACTTCGGGGTGCGCACGCCGGCCGACGCGGCGTTCACGGCGGTGCTGCTGTTCACGACCACGAGCCGGGTGATCAGCCCTCAGTACATGCTGTGGCTGGTCGGTCTCGCGGCTGTCTGTGTGGTCTTCCGCTCCAGCCGGATGGGGCTGCCGGCCGTTCTGGTGCTGATCGCGACGGGCGTCACCCAGCTGGAGTTCCCGCTCGGGTTCGTCCACGTGGTGACCAGCGACGCGCAGGGCGTGACGCTGATGTTCGTACGCAACGGTCTGCTGGTCGCGGCGGCCCTGGTCGCGTCCCGGCGGCTGTGGAAGGAGACGGTGCCCGCGCCGGTCCGCCGGGACCGGCACCGGCCGCCGGTCCGGTCGTCCGCTCCGGCGGAGCGGGTCAGCCGAGACGGGACCGCAGATACTCCCGCCAGCGCGCCGTGAACTCCTGCGGCGTCGTGCCGAGCACGTCCTGCATCGCCTGCTCCACCGCTCCGTCCCGTCCTGAGTGCCCCCCGACGGCCCGGTAGTAGGCGAAGAGTTTCTGCTCGCCCCAGTGGTCGGCGATGAGCGCGCACGCCAGCCAGCCGCCCTCGTACGCCCTCGCAAGGCGCCCGGAGTCTCCCGCGAACCCGAACTCCTCGTCGGCGGGCAGTTCGGCGGGCAGCTCACCGCGCCGGACCGCTTCGGCCAGTTCGGGCGCGGCCTGCCCGGCGGTCCGGTGCTCGCCACGGTAGGCCGCCCAGTCGGCGAATCCCTCGGAGAGCCAGGTCGGGGTGGACGCGGAGGTGCGGGCGCGGGTGGCGACATGGGCGGTCTCGTGGGTGAGGACGATCCGCTGCCCGAACGTGCCGAGCGTCGCGTACGCCTGAGGATTGACGATCACCCGGTCCGCGGGCGCCCGGCCGCCGGTCTCACCGGTGGTGACGGCCGCTATGCCCCGGTAGTTCGCCGCCGGTGCCCCCAGCAGCCCGGCCATGTCGTCGGTCGTCTCCGGCACGAGGACCACCACGCGGCGGGCCCAGCGCTCCGGCCAGGCGGCGGAGACGGCGGGCACCGCACGGTCCGCGGTGCCCGCGATCGCGCGGAGCTCCGCCGTTGTCCGCCCCACACCGAGGACGAGACTTCGCCTGCCCCGTACGACCTGGACGTCGCCCTGCTGCCACAGCTGGAGGCCGCCGTCCCGGCCGGCCCGGTCCGCGGTGATGTACCAGCGGCCGTCCGCCGGGTCCCGCTCCAGGTCGAGCACCCGGTCCGCGGTGACCGGAGCACTGTCGTAGCCCGCGATCCGGTAGCGCAGCTCGACATCGGCGGTGGCCCGGCCGGCTCCGCGCCTGTGCACGTCCGTCACCTGGTACGCCCATGAGCTCAGCGGCACGTCGGCAAGGTGGGCCAGCTCGCGGCGCTGGGCCGTCCGCAGGCCGGTGGCCCCGGGGGCGAGTACGGCGAGGAAGCCGTCCGGGTCGTGGTCCAGGACGGCGGCGGCGCGGCGGTCCAGGGCGGCACTGATGGCCCGGACGGTGGGGTCGGGGGTGGCGGGGGCCGCACAGGCGGATGCGAGCAGCAGT
This sequence comes from Streptomyces sp. NPDC056231, assembly GCF_048270745.1. Classification (NCBI taxonomy): domain Bacteria; kingdom Bacillati; phylum Actinomycetota; class Actinomycetes; order Kitasatosporales; family Streptomycetaceae; genus Streptomyces; species Streptomyces sp. NPDC056231. Next base: position 10,123 of record NZ_JBLVKW010000035.1, read on the forward strand.
CCGGCGAGCGCCGCGCCCGCCGCGCGCCGCCGTCCGTCATGCCCCCGCCCTGCGGTGCGCCCCTGATCAGCCACCTGACCGAGGGTACGGGTCAGACGCGGGTCACCGAGGAGACCGGCATCATGCCGACCGAGTCGTAGCGGACCGGAGCACCCGGATGCGGGGCGTGGATCACCTGCCCGTTGCCCACGTACATCCCGATATGGCTGGCGTCCGAGCGGTAGGCGACCAGATCGCCGGGGCGGGCCTCGGAGAGCGGCACCATGTGACCGGCGTACCGCTGCGCCTGCGAGGTGCGCGGCAGGGTGACACCGGCCTGGGCGTACGCCCACTGCATCAGCCCGGAGCAGTCGAATCCGGCGGGTCCGCTGGCGCCCCAGATGTACGGGAGTCCGATGGCCCGGCGGACGGCCATGACAGCGGCCGCCGCCCGGGACGAGCCGGCCGGCAGACCGGCCAAGGCTGAGAACGAGGCGTCGCGGCCGGAGCGCGAGGCGCCGTCGAAGGCCGCCCGGTCCGCGGCAGGCAGCGAGATCAGCAGCTGCCGGGCCTGCCGGAGCTTGCCCTCGACGGTCCGTTTGTGGCGGGTGGCGGCTGCCCTGTCGCGCTCCAGACCGGCGAGCGAGCGGGCAGCCTCCGCACGGACCTGCGCGAGGCCGCGCCGGGCGTGCTGGAGCTCGTGCAAGGCGGTGGTCTGACGGTCGTTCAGCCGGTCCAGGGTGGCTGCCCGGTCGAGGTAACTGTCCGGATCGGCGGAGAGCAGCAGGGCGACTGAGGGGTCGATGCCACCGGAGCGGTACTGCGCGGCGGCGGCCGAACCGAGCGCCATGCGCATCCGGTTGATCCGTTCCTGACCGCGGGCCGCCTGTTCCTGGGCCCGGTTCAGCTCGCCGCGCAGCCGGTCGGCGTCCTCCCCCGCCTTGTTGTACTGCTCGGTGGCGCGCTCGGCCTCGCGGTACAGCCGGTCGATCTCGGCCCTGGCGGTCCGGGACGTGCCCTTCGGGTCGGCGTGCGCGGATGCCGCCCCGAGCGTGGCGGCAGCGGTCGCAGCGGCCGCGGACAGGACTGTGACCCGGACGCTCCGGTTGACGCCGGGCTGTGTGGAACGGCGATGGGACACCACAGGACGCCGCACTCCCTTCCGCTGTACGCAGACGTACGCGGCCCCCTGCCGCCCGGGACGGGCGGACCGACGGACGGGAGCCGCACAGCAGACAGACAGTAGTCGGGCGACTGCGGAGCGCACGAACGACTGTGGCGGATGGGTGCAGGTCACGAACGACGGCGCCCCGCCGGTGACCTGTGGTCTCCGGCGGGGCGGGCCGTCTGTGCGGGGCGCGGCAATTCGCCCGTTCGAGCGTCGTCAGCCGACGCGCACGCCGAACTGGAAGCTGCCGATGGTGTTCATCGACTCGTAGCGGACCACCGCGCCCGGGTACGGGGCGTGCACAACGGTGTTGTTGCCCGCGTACAGAGCCACGTGCGACGTGCTGTTGAAGAAGACGAGGTCGCCCGGCTTGAGGGCGCTGCGGCCTATCTGCACACCGTCGTTGACCTGGGTGTACGTGACGCGGCTGATGTGGACACTGGCCTGGGCGTAGGCCCACTGGGTCAGGCCCGAGCAGTCGTAGGAGTTGGGGCCGGTGCCGCCGCGGACGTACGGCTTGCCGATCTGACTGGCGGCGGCATTCAGGGCGGCGGAGCCGCGGGCGGAGGCGGGAACCTCGTTACCCAGGTTGACCCGGTCGCTGGCGGCGCGGCTGGCACGCTGGTCGTCCTGAGCCATCTTCTCGCGCTCGGCGGCCGTCAGGGTGTTGAGCAGGCGCTGCGCCTCGGCGAGCTTACCCTGGAACTTCTTCTTGTTCTCGCCGAGCGTCTTACGGACGTCCGCGATGTCGTTCAGTTTGTCCTGGGCCTCCTTGCGCTGCTGCGCGAGGGCCCGCTGCTTCTCCTGGATCTTCTCCAGCGAGTCGGCCTGCTTGGCCGTCAACTGGTCGAGGGCCGAGGCCTCGTCGAGGAAGGTGTCCGGGTCCGAGGCGAGGAAGAGCTGAACGGACGGGTCGATGCCGCCGGAGCGGTACTGCGCGGCGGCGAGCGAACCAAGGCCGCTGCGGAGCGTGTTGAGCTCCGCCTGACCGCGGGCCACCTTGTCCTGCAGCGCGCCGACCTGCTTTTCGAGCTTCTTCTGCTGCTCCTGGGCCCCGTTGTACTTCTCGGAGGCCTTCTCCGCCTCGTGGTAGAGCTTGTCGACCTTCGCCTTGACCTCACTCTTGGTCGGCTTGGGGTCGGCATGGGCGGCCTGGGAAGTCAGGGCCACGGCCGCGGCGGCGGTCGCGGTGAGCACGGTCACACGGGCGCGGCTCGGCTGCTTGGGACGACGGTGGGACGCCACGAAGGCGAGCTCCTTCTTCCTCTGAGCCGCCTACCGGGCTGTGGGGGGAAAGAATCCCCGGCTCCGTGCACGTCACGGACTCGGCGGTTCCTTCGCCGCCACCCCGGATGGGTGATCAACCGTGCGAAGGTTCGAAGCCTGACCCTAGTGACCATCTTGTGATCAGTTCAAATCCTCGCAAGAAAAATCTCGCCTCAGCAGGTACTTCTTTACTCTCATCACACAGGGCGTAGCGGCCACTTGACGGTACGTTCCCTGATTTCCGACAACTGACCACAAGGCGCGTCAGACGCGCGAAAGCCGCTTCAGGAGCAAGACGGACGCAACGGGCCTGGCCCCCGCCTTCGCCACGCCGTCCGCCACTTCACGGTCGGTGGAGACCACCACGACGGGCCTGCCCGGCGGTTCGGCGCGGGCGAGCTGGCGGATGAGTTCGTCGGCGGTCACGCCCGGCTTGCTGAACAGCACACGCACCCCACGCGGAGGTGCGAGCAGCACCGGAGCGGCCAGTTCGGCCCCGTCGAAGACACAGGTCATCTCGGCGCCGGACTGCGCGGCGAGCACCGCGAGACCGCCCAGCAGCCGCAGCCGCTGCTTCTCCAGCGGCAGCTGCGGATAGCCGGTCTTGGTGACGTTGTAGCCGTCCACGATCAGATGCGCCTGCGGCAGCGCGAGCAACTGGTCGAGCAGTGCCGGATCGGTCTCCGAAAGAGCCCTGGCAGCAATGTCCTTGGGCGACATCGCGCCGGGCTCGACCGCGTCGACACCGTCCGCGGGGCGGATCGAGGAGGGTGGCAGGGCCAGCTCGCGGCGCAGCCCCCGGGCCGCGTCGAGCACCGTGTCGAGGAGCAGCCGCAGCCGCATGTCCTCGACCGAACGCCCCTCCCTGGAGGCTCTGCGGCTCGCCTCGACGGATGCCTCCGCCTCACCGAGACGGGCCCGCAGCCGCCGGGTCTCGCTCTCTGCGGCGGAGATCCGGGCGGCCGTCTCGGCCCGCAGGGCGTCGGCCTCGGCCTTGCCCCGGCGCACCGCGGCCTCGCCGCGCTTGACCTCGCTGAGGGCGGACCGCAGTTTGCGCTGCAACGAATCGGCTTCCTTGCGGGCCGCGTCGAGTTCGGCGCGGAGCCGTTCCGTCTCGCTCTTCGTCTGGGTCCGGGCCTGGGCGAGCTCCTCGCGCAGCCGTTCCAGCTCGCGCCGGCTCTCCTCGTCGGCCCGCTCGGCGTCGGCGCGCTGGACCTCCTCGCCGGCCGCGGAGACCAGTTTCACCCAGCCGACCGGCCGCAGCACATAGGCTGCCGCGGCCACATCGACGGGATCGGCGGCGGCCGGCGGCGACCCGGCCTCCACGGCAGCGGCCAGCTCCGACTGGGACTCCCGGAGCCGTTCGCCGATGCGCTGACGGAACAGGGTGTCGCTCTCCAGGGCGGCCGCCATCGCGTTCCCGGCGAACTTGGCGCGCCGGGTCGGGGTGAAGCGGGCGTACTGCCTGAGCTGGGCCGGGAGTTCGGTGACGGTCAGGCCGCCGAACGCGTCCGAGACCAGCGCGACGACCCGCCGCCGTACGCCTTCGGGCAGCGGGCGGTCGAGCGCCTCGACGGCGTCGCCGGCTCCATCGGCCGGCTCGGCGCCGCTATCGGGCTGCTCCACGATCCGTCACCCCAAAATGTCTGTCTGCACGGCCCCGTCAGGAGTCGGCACCCGGCCTGTCGACTAGTTCGATCTGGTCCACCGCATTGCACCAGCGGCAACGGACCGACTCGATGGTCTCACTGACCACCTCGCGTTCCTCGACGGTCGACTCACCGGCCAGGTCGAGATGGACGTATTCGACGACCTTGGAGGTACGGGTCACGTCGAAGCGGGTGAGATTTCCGCAGAGCGTGCAGCGCCAGCGGGTCCCGTCGGTCGGCTGGGGAACCGTCGTCATCGTTGCGTCCTCTTTCGTCGAGCGTCGTGCTGCTTCCCGCACAGGATCTCGCGGTGCGCCGTCGAACTGCGGATCTCCTGCTGTAACCCTACGGCCTTGCACATACCCATAGACACGGCGAGGCGGTCTGTCCCGTTCCGTCACCTTGCGTCATGCTCTGTGCATGATCGATCGGCGGGCCGCGAGAGACGGAGTGACCGGCAGGCTCCTGCGCGCCGCCACGGCGGCCGGTGCGCAGGTGACATATGCGCTCATCGCCCTGTGCTGCGCCGTCTTCCTGGTCAGCCCGCTCTCCGGCTTCAACTCCACATACGGCACCGCCGACACCCTGCTCGCCGCCCAGGCCGGGTACTTCGAACGCTGGGGGGTGATTCCGAGCGAGCTGTGGGCGGGCTCCGCGCAGGCGCTGCTCACCCCGCTGACCGCACTGTTCGTGCACGGCAGCTGGCTTCATCTGCTCGGCAACATGCTCTTCCTGTACGTGTTCGGGGTGATGGCCGAGGAGCGGATGGGCCGTGCCGAATTCGTCTTCTTCTACCTTGGCTGCGGCTATCTCGCACTACTGGCGTACGCGGCGGCGCACGCGAACTCCGACCAGACCCTCGTCGGCGCATCAGGAGCGATCTCCGCGGTGCTCGGGGCGTTCCTCTACCTGTTTCCCAGGGCGCGGGTGACCAGCCTCTTCCCGTTCCTGCTCTTCCTTCCGCTGCGCTTTCCCGCCTGGATCGTGCTGATCTTCTGGTTCGTCCTGCAGTGGATGGCGGCGCAGGGCGCGGGCAGCGGTCCCGGGGTGGCGTATCTCGCCCACGTGGTCGGCTTCGTCTGCGGCTTCCTCTACGCCTGGGGACGCTACCGCGGTGGGGCTAGAGTGAAGGCTCCAGCGACGGCCACCGAGGGAGAAAGCCAGCCGTGATCACCGCGATCGTGCTCATCAAAACCAGCGTGGACCGGATTCCGGAGATCGCCGAGGCCATCGCCGCGCTGGACAATGTCAGCGAGGTCTTCTCGGTCACCGGTACGTACGACCTGATCGCCATGGTCCGGGTGGCCAGGCACGACGATCTCGCGGATGTCATCCCCGGCCGGATCAGCAAGATCCCGGGCGTCGAGGGCACCGACACCCATGTCGCCTTCCGTACGTACTCGCAGCACGACCTGGAGGCGGCCTTCGCCATCGGTCTCGACGCGTAGGTCGCGTCGTACTTCGGCCGGGGACGGGCACTGTTACCCGTCCCCGGCCGAAGTACGACGGGCCCGTCAGATCTGCGCTGCGCCCCGGTCCGGGACACAGCGGCCGTCCTCGGTGCGATACGTCCACCGGGCCCCCTGGCTCACCAGTTCCTTGACCGCGCGGACGAAGCGCTCGATGTGCTCGTCCGGCGTACCGGCGCCGAAACTGACCCGGATCGCGTTCAGCGAGGGGGTCCCCCCGGTCGAGTCCGTTCGAGACTGGGGGAGCTCGCCCTGCTCGGCCTCCGGCGCACCGCACTCGCCCGGGTCCTGCGGGTCGCCGCCCAGCAGGGTGCGGATCAGCGGGTGGGCGCAGAACAGTCCGTCGCGTACCCCGATGCCGTATTCGGCGGAGAGCGCCGCGGCGAAGTGCGAGCTGTTCCAGCCCTCCACGACGAAGGAGATGACGCCGACCCGCGGGGCGTCGTCGCCGAACAGCGAAAGCACCTTGACCTGGGGAACCTCGGCGAGGCCTTCACGGACCCGGGTGACGAGCTGCTGCTCACGGGCGACGAGCCGGTCGAAGCCTGCCTCGGTGAGTGCCTTGCAGGCGGAGGCGATGGAGTGGACGCCGATGACGTTGGGCGAACCGGCCTCGTGGCGGGCGGCGGTCGAGTGCCACTCGACGTCCACTCCGCCGTCGGTGCGGCGGGCGACCTTCCGCGAGGCGCCGCCACCGGCGAGGTACGGCTCGGCGTCCTGCAGCCAGTCGGCGCGGCCCGCGAGGACACCGGAGCCGAACGGCGCGTACAGCTTGTGTCCGGAGAAGGCGACCCAGTCGACGTCGAGCCCGGCGATGTCCACCGGGTGGTGCGGGGCGAGCTGCGCAGCGTCGAGCACGATCCGGGCGCCGTGCGCGTGGGCGACGGCGGCCAGCTCCTTCACCGGCCACAGTTCACCGGTGACATTGGAGGCGCCGGTGACGCAGACCAGCGCCGGTCCGATGGCGCCTCCCCCGCTCGAACGGACCAGAGAGCTCGGGGAAGGGGCGCGGTCGGCGAGCGCCCGCTCCAGCGTCTCGACGGCCTCGGCCGGGGTGCGCGGGGCGTTGAGGTAGGTGACGCGGGCGTCGCGCCAGGGCAGCAGCGAGGCGTGGTGCTCGGTCTCGTACACGAAGACCTGGCAGTCGGCGGGGAGCACCGCGGCGAGCAGATTCAGCGAGTCGGTCGTCGACCGGGTGAAGATCACCTGGTCTCCCTCGGGGCGGCAGCCGAGGAACTCCGCGACGGTCTGGCGGCTGTTCTCGAAGAGGTCCGTGGAGAGCTGCGAGAGGTATCCGGCGCCGCGGTGGACGCTGCCGTAGTACGGGGCGTACGCGGCGACGTCGTCCCACACGCGCTGCAGGGCCGGGGCGCTGGCCGCGTAGTCGAGGGCGGCGTACGTGACTTCACCACCGGTCACCAGAGGAACGGTCACATCCCGCCCAAGAACGGGCAGCGGGGTACAAATGGACTGGTCGGCGGCAGCGGTGAAGACAGACATGGCGAACTCCCGTAAGAGGCAGGCGAATTCACTACGCCGGCGGACACGCGTCAGCGCAGGAGGAAGAAAAGGGTGTGCGGAGAAGGGCCTTGGGCCCTATCGCATTCGCTTGCTCACAAGAGGCTCCTCGAGGACCAGGACCCCAGGGAGGTGACATTCAGAGATGCCGAGGGGTCCGCGCTTGCCGCAGACCTCGCTGCCTACGGCCTGGTCTTCACCCGGGGCACCCCGCCACGGACGGAGGGTTGCCGGACAGCGGGCCGGGGCCGTAGTCGCTGTCACTCATGACCTGATCCGTATCCTGCCATACGTGCGCCGGCGTGCAAGGCGCAGTCCAAGATCTGGACCGCGCCCTGTGCCGCATTTCCGTACGGTCAGGTGTTGCTGACCGCCACCCAGCGCTCCAGCACCGCCCGGGCCGCACCCGAGTCGATGGATTCGGCGGCCTTCGCCATTCCGGCGGCGAGCTGCTCGTTCAGCGTGCCCTCGCCCGGGTCCAGCGCCACCAGCGCCGCCGCCGAGTTGAGCAGCACCGCTTCACGTACCGGACCGGTCTCGCCGGCCAGCAGCCGACGGGCCACATCGGCGTTGTACGACGCGTCGGCGCCGCGCAGCGCCTCGACGGGCACCAGCTGCAGACCGACGTCGCGCGGGTCGAACGCCTCCTCGCGCACCTCGTTGTCGCGGACCACCCAGACCCGGGAGGTCGCCGTGGTCGTCAGCTCGTCCAGACCGTCGTCGCCGCGGAAGACGAGCGCGGAGTTGCCGCGCGCCGCGAGTACGCCCGCGACGATGGGAGCCATCTTCGGATCGGCGACACCGACGGCCTGGGAGCGCACCTGCGCCGGGTTGGTGAGCGGCCCGAGGATGTTGAACGTGGTCTGCGCGCCGAGTTCCTTGCGGGCCTTCGCCGCGTACCGCAGGGCGGGGTGGAACTTCACGGCGAAGCAGAAGGTGATGCCGGCTTCCTCCGCCACCGCGGCGACCCGCTGCGGGGTCAGCTCCAGGTTGACGCCCAGCTTCTCCAGGACGTCGGAGGCGCCGCTGGCCGAGGAGGAGGCCCGGTTGCCGTGCTTGACGACCTTGGCGCCCGTGCCCGCGACGACGATCGCGGACATCGTGGAGATGTTGACCGTCTTGGCGAGGTCGCCACCGGTGCCGACGATGTCGACCGTGCGGCCCGGCACGTGGATCGTGGTGGCGTGCTCGTACATCGCGCGGACGAGTCCGGTGACCTCGTCGACAGTCTCGCCCTTGGCCCGCAGGGCGACGGCGAAACCGGCGATCTGCACGTCGGTCGCCTCGCCGCTCATGATGCTGTCCATCGCCCACGCGGTGTCGTCGGCGGTGAGGTCCTCGCCACGCAGCAGCGGGTTCAGCACGCCCGGCCAGGAACGAGCCGCCACGCTGTCGCCGCCGCCCGGGGTCACAACGTTCATGGTCCGCTCCTGGGGTCCACAGCCGATAAAGGGGATGCACTCCACCCTATCGAGCCCCAGGGACAGCGAAGAGCCCCGTCCATCGAATGGACGGGGCTCCTGCTGTGGCGATCAGTTCAGGTGATCAGTGGTGGCCGTGGCCGCTGGTGATCTCCTTGTACTCCTCGGCGGTGGCCTTTTCGATCTGGTTGTGCTCGCCGAAGTAGCCCTTGCTGAGCTTGGCCCGCAGCTTCTGCATCGCGGGCACCTTGCGCTCGACACCGTTCTCGTCGACCGTCGGGCCGATCTCGACCGGCTTGTACTGCTCGTGCGCGGTGAGCGTGTGCAGCTGCTCGGGACCGAGCGGCTCGTGGATCTCGACGAACTCACCGTGCGGCAGGCGCTTGATGATGCCGGACTCGCGTCCGTGCAGCACCTTCTCCTTGTCCCGGCGCTGAAGGCCGAGGCAGATCCGCTTCGTCGCGATGAACGCGAGGACCGGCCCCACGAAGATGAAGATCCGGACGAACCACGAGATGGCGTTCAGCGAGAGGTGGAAGTGCGTGGCCCAGAGGTCGTTGCCACCGCCGATGAAGACGATGACGTATTCGGTGATCCAGGCGACGCCGAAGGCCGTCCGGGTCGGGGCGTTGCGCGGGCGGTCCAGGATGTGGTGCTCGCGCTTGTCCCCGGTGATCCAGGACTCGACGAACGGGTAGACCGCGATGATCGCGAGCACCAGTCCGAAGGCCATCAGCGGGATGAACACGCCCAGGACGAGCGTGTGACCCCAGAGGTTGATCTCCCAGCCGGGCATCACTCGGATCAGACCCTCGGCGAAGCCCATGTACCAGTCGGGCTGAGCGCCGGTGGACACCTGGTCCGGGCGGTACGGGCCGATGGCCCAGATCGGGTTGATCGAGGCGATGCCCGCGATGATGGCGATGATGCCGAAGACCAGGAAGAAGAAGCCTCCGGCCTTCGCCATGTACACCGGCAGCAGCGGCATGCCGACGACGTTCTTGTTCGTCCGGCCGGGACCCGCGAACTGCGTGTGCTTGTGGTAGAAGACCAGGATCAGGTGCGCCACCAGCAGGCCGAGCATGATGCCCGGCAGCAGCAGGATGTGGATCGAGTAGAACCGGGCGACGAAGTCGTGACCGGGGAACTCCCCGCCGAACAGGAACATCGAGATGTACGTGCCGACGATCGGCATCGACAGGATCGCGCCCTGGGTGAAGCGGACACCCGTACCGGACAGCAGGTCGTCCGGGAGCGAGTAGCCGGTGAAGCCGGTGAACATACCCAGCACGAACAGCAGGAAGCCGAACAGCCAGTTGATCTCACGCGGCTTGCGGAACGCACCCGTGAAGAAGACGCGCATCATGTGCACGAACATGCCGGCCAGGAAGATCAGCGCGGCCCAGTGGTGGATCTGGCGGACCAGGAGACCACCGCGGACGTCGAAGCTGATGTCCAGCGTCGAGGCGTAGGCCTCGGACATCCGGATGCCCTGCATCGGCTCGTACGAGCCGTGATACACGACTTCGTTCATGCTCGGGTGGAAGAACAGCGTCAGATACACACCCGTGAGGATGATGATGATGAAGCTGTAGAGGGCTACTTCACCGAGCATGAAGGACCAGTGGTCCGGGAAGATCTTGCGCATGTTGGACTTGGCCAGGGAGTAGATCCCGAGCCGGCCGTCCGCCCAGTCGGCCACCCGCTCACCGGCGGGCGCCTTGCGCTTGGTGTCGGTCACAGTACTCATCCGCGCTCCCAGAAGGCAGGACCGACGGGCTCTTCGAAGTCACCGAGCGCTTCGAGGTTGCCCTCGGCGTTCACACCGATCCGCAGCTGCGGAAGGGCGTGACCGGCCGGACCGAAGATGACGCGGGCGCCGTCGGAGAGGTCGAAGGTGGACTGGTGGCACGGGCAGAGCACGTGGTGCGTCTGCTGCTCGTACAGGCTGATCGGGCAGCCGACGTGGGTGCAGATCTTCGAGAAGGCCACGATGCCCTCGTGGGCCCACTCGCGCTCGCGCTTGTCCTTGATGTTCTCCGGCTGGATACGGATGATCATCAGTGCGGCCTTGGCGATCTGGTTCTGGAAGTCCTCCGCGTCCTCGTCCAGGCCCTCGGGCATGGCGAAGGTCAGCGAACCGACGGCGACGTCCTCGGGACGCAGCGGCAGCATCGTGTTCATGTTGATGAGCCGCTTGCCCTTGGCCCACAGGGTGTTGCGGAGCTTCTTCTCCGGCAGCGGACCGAGGTCGCGCAGCAGCATCACACCGGAGAGCGGCACCAGGGCCAGCGCACCGAACATGGTGTTGCGGATCAGCTTGCGCCGACCGAGCGCGGACTCCTCGGCGCCGGCCGCGAAGTCGGCGAGAACCTTCGCCTTGACCTCGGGCTCGGCCGCGATGGCGTGCCGGTCGTCGGCCACCTCCACGTCGGACATCAGCGTGCGCGCCCAGTGGACGGCGCCCGCTCCGATCGCGAAGAGGGCCACGCCCAGGGTCAGCCCCAGGGAGAAGTTGAGCGCGCTCACGTGGCCGAACGGCCAGATGTACACGATCTTGTCGACCGGGAAGATGACGTACGAGGCGATGAAGCCGACCGTCGCCACCATGGACAGCAGGAACAGGAGCGCGACCGTGCGCTCCGACCGCCTCGCGGCCCGTTCGTCGATGTCCTGGATGCGCGGCCTGTGGGCCGGCAGCCCCGGGTCTGCGAACGGGTCGTCCGCGACCTTTACCGCGGTGTGCGCGGTGCCCTGCTCAACAGGCAGGTTCTCTTCTGGAATCTCTTGGCTACTCATGACTTCTTGGCCTTAGCGGTGTGGGCCGCGACCCAAACGGCAACTGCGATCAGTGCGCCGAGACCGAAGATCCAGGCGAACAAGCCCTCGCTGACCGGACCGAGCCCGCCCAGCTTGAGGCCACCAGGGCTCTCGGACTCGGCGCTGTTCACGGTCTTGATGTACGCGATGATGTCCCGCTTCTGCTGCGAGGGCATCGTCGTGTCGGGGAAGGACGGCATGTTCTGCGGGCCGGTCTGCATGGCCTCGTACACGTGCTTCGGTTCCACGCCCTCAAGGCTGGGCGCGTACTTGCCCTTCGACAGCGCACCGCCCTGACCGGTGAAGTTGTGGCACTGTGCGCAGTTGGTACGGAACAGTTCGCCACCCTTGGCGATGTCCGCACCCTCAGGGTTGACCTGGTCCTTGGTCGGCACGATCGGGCCGGCGCCGAGCGACGCGACGTACGCCGCGAGCTGGTCGATCTGGGCCTGGGTGTAGATGACCTTCTTCTTCGGTACCTGGGCACCCGGCTGCTGCGCCGGCATGCGGCCGGTGCCGACCTGGAAGTCGACGGCGGCGGAGCCCACACCGACCAGGCTCGGCCCGTCGGTGGTGCCCTGACCGCCGGTTCCGTGGCAGCTGGCGCAACCGACGGAGTACAGCTTCTTGCCCTCATCAATGGCGAGGGACTGGGCGGTGTCGTCGGCCTGCGCCTTACTCGCGGGCGCAAACGCGGCGTACAGCCCCCCAGTGGCCGCCAGCGCGAGGAGTAGTACGACGACCGCCGCCAACGGATGGCGTCGTCGTGCGGAGAGCTTTTTCACGGATTACCCCGGTGTCAGGATCTTCTGCGTCGATGCTGGATGTGGTTCGGGCTCGAGCCCGGTTACTTGATCATGTAGATCGTGGCGAAGAGGCCGATCCACACGACATCGACGAAGTGCCAGTAATAGGACACGACGATGGCAGCGGTCGCCTGTTCGTGGGTGAACCTCTTGGCTGCGTATGTCCTGCCCAGAACGAGCAGGAAGGCGATGAGACCGCCTGTCACATGCAGACCGTGGAAGCCGGTGGTCAGGTAGAACACCGAGCCGTACGGGTCGGAGGACAGCGAGAGGCCGTCCTTCTTCACCAGCTCGGTGTACTCCAGGACCTGGCCTCCGATGAAGATCGCACCCATCACGAAAGTGATCACGAACCAGGCACGGAGCTTCTTCACATCGCCCCGCTCCGCGGCAAAGACGCCGAGCTGGCAGGTGAGGGAGGAGAGCACCAGGATCGTGGTGTTCGTCGCCGAGAACGGGAAGTTCAGGGCCGAAGCCATTTCCTTCCAGTGGTCGGGACCCATCACCGATCGCAGGGTGAAGTACATCGCGAAGAGGGCCGCGAAGAACATCAGCTCGGAACTCAACCAGATGATGGTTCCGACGCTGGTGAGGTTCGGTCGATTGACCGACGGGTGCGCGTGCCCGGTTTCTACTGTCGTTGCTGTCGCCACGACCGACATTATGTCGGTCGCTTATCCCGCCCTCACTCCGGGGGGTGCCGTTCGGTGTGTCAGCAGGGTGTGTCCTCCCCGAACGGCCCATCGAATCCGCGTCATTACCGGTGCTGACAGGCTGTCCGCCGGAGTACGATCCGCCCATCGGTTCATGCCCCGAGAGCCCCGAAGACACAGATGTCACGGAGGAACAATGCAGCCGACCGCCACGGTCCTGGTCTACAGCGACGACGCCAACACCCGTGAGCAGGTGAGGCTGGCCGCCGGTCGCAGGCCTGCGGCGGACGTGCCACCGCTGGAGTTCGTGGAGTGCGCCACCCTGCCCGCAGTCCTGAGCGCTCTGGAGAGCGGTGGCATCGATGTGTGCGTGCTGGACGGCGAGACGGCCCCGGCGGGCGGCATGGGCGTCTGCCGGCAGATCAAGGACGAGGTCTTCCACTGTCCGCCGGTGCTCCTGCTGATCGGGCGCCCTCAGGACGCCTGGCTGGCCACCTGGAGCCGCGCGGACGCCGCGGTGACCCTTCCGGTCGAACCGGTCGAGTTCGCGGACGCTCTGGCCGCTCTGCTGCGCAACAGGCTCTGCGCAGACGCCTGACCGGCCCGGGTGCCGCCTCGGCGGCACCCGGGGCTCTCCATGTCCCACCGAGGGGCGGCGCACTCCCCTGGCCGGTCAGACCTCGGGGCGCAGGCGCGCCGCCTGGATCGTGTCCGAGCGGTCCGGCGTGGTGTTGTTCTGCAGGGCGCTGCCCTTCTGCCAGTTGGCCCAGGACAGGTTCCAGTCGCCGTAGCCGTTGTCGAACGGTGTCATCGTCGCGCCCTGGCTGCCGACGACCTTGACGATGTCTCCCTCGCGCACGGTGTTGAAGAACCACGCGGCCTCGCTGGTGCTCATGCCCGTGCAGCCGTGGCTGACGTTCGCGAGCCCCTGTGAGCCGACGGACCAGGGGGCCGCGTGCACGTATTCGCCGCTCCAGGTGACCCGGGTCGCGTAGTAGACCTGCAGGTCGTACGAGTCGGACGAGCCTGCCGCAATGCCGATCGTCTCCCCGCGCATGCGTACGGAGTACTCCTTGCTCAGCACGACCTTGATGCCGTTGCGGGTGGCGAAGCCGGGCCTGCCGGTGGTCACCGGAATGGTCTTGATCACTCGTCCGTTGCGCTTGACCGTCATGGAGTGCGCCGAGGCGTCGGTGATGGCCTCTATGCGGTCGCCGGTAGTGATCTTCAGCGCCTTCGCGGGAGCCCCGTACAGCGTCTTGCTGACCTTGATGCCCGCCAAGGTGCTGGTGGCCTCGATGGTGGCCCTGGCGGGCCAGTACTCCTGCGGGCGGTAGTGCAGGGTCTTGTCGTCGACCCAGTACCAGGAACCCAGCACGGAGGGCGTGGACCGGACCTTCAGGGAGCGTTCCACGGTGGCCCTGGCGGCCTTGTCCCTGACCGGAGCGCTGAGCGCCGCCGTAATGGGCTGTCCGACGCCGTAGGTGCCTGCCTGCGGGCCGAAGACGACCTTCAGGAACTTCTTCGCCCGGGCCGTCTCGAAAGCGAGCGTACGGGCGCCCGGGGCGCCGTCGCCGTCCTCGACACTGACCTTGACGGTGTATCGGGTGCCCGCGGCAAGCGGGGCGGTGGAGTGCCAGCGACTCCCGTCGGCGGCGAGCTCACCCGCGAGATGGTGTCCGGCCTCGTCCACGGCCGTCACGTCCGTGATGCGGCCGTCGTCACCCTTGACGGTGACTTCGAGTGGCCTGTCGGGATCCGCCTTCTTGCCGCCCTCCGGGGTGTTGAAGGAGATCTCGTCCGCCGCGTCGTACGGCTGCGCAGACAGCGGATGACCATCGGGCCCACCACAGGCGGTCGCCCCTGCAACCAGGGTCACGACCAGCAGTGTGCAGCTCGCTACGGGCCGGAAACGCGGCGTGAGGTTCATGAACCCACGCTAAGAAGATTCATCAGTTTCAGCGCGTCGGGTGACTGCAAACGGGGGGCCCGCACTTCTCGTGGAGGAGAAGTGCGGGCCCCCCGTCAGGTGGAGCGGTGTCACCGGTGGAGCGGTGTCACTGGGTGCGGTTCTCACCGCGGTAGTACTCGAAGACCCAGCCGAACAGACCGATCATGATGACCGGGGCCGAGAAGTAGAGCAGCCACCATCCGAAGATGATTCCCAGGAAGGCCAGGGAGCCACCGATGGCCAGTGACAGCGGCTGCCAGCTGTGCGGGGAGAAGAACCCCACCTCGCCGGCCTCGTCCGCGACATCGGCTTCCTTGTTGTCCTGAGCCATCGCATCGACGCGCTGCGCCGTGAAGGCCAGGTAGAAGCCGATCATGACGCTCAGACCGAAGCCCAGGACGAGCGCGGTGGTACCGGCCGGCTCCTTCGACCACACGCCATAGGTGATTGCCATGGCGAGCATGAAGACGCTCAGCCAGAGGAACATCTTGCCCTGGATCTTCACTTGCCGGCCTCCTTGCCACCAGCGAGGGCCTTGTCAGCCTCGAAGTGGTGCTCCAGCTGTTCGAGCGCCGAGATCTCCGGGTGGTGCAGGTCGAACGCCGGGGATTCGGAACGGATCCGCGGCAGGGTGAGGAAGTTGTGCCGCGGCGGCGGGCAGGAGGTTGCCCACTCCAGCGAACGTCCGTAGCCCCACGGGTCGTCGACCTCGATCTTCTTGCCGTACTTGGCGGTCTTCCACACGTTGTAGAAGAACGGCAGCATCGACAGTCCGAGGAGGAACGAGGAGATCGTCGAGATCGTGTTCAGCAGGGTGAAGCCGTCGGCGGCGAGGTAGTCCGCGTAACGACGCGGCATACCCTCCGCGCCGAGCCAGTGCTGCACCAGGAACGTGCCGTGGAAGCC
This sequence comes from Streptomyces sp. NPDC056231, assembly GCF_048270745.1. Classification (NCBI taxonomy): domain Bacteria; kingdom Bacillati; phylum Actinomycetota; class Actinomycetes; order Kitasatosporales; family Streptomycetaceae; genus Streptomyces; species Streptomyces sp. NPDC056231. Next base: position 25,729 of record NZ_JBLVKW010000035.1, read on the forward strand.
CACGAACAGCGTCCAGAACGTGATCTTGCCGAGCCGCTCGTCCAGCATCTTGCCGGTGAACTTCGGCCACCAGAAGTGGAATCCGGAGAACATCGCGAAGACCACGGTGCCGAAGATGACGTAGTGGAAGTGCGCGACGACGAAGTACGAGTCCGAGACGTGGAAGTCCATCGGCGGCGAGGCCAGGATGACGCCGGTCAGACCACCGAAGGTGAAGGTGACCAGGAAGCCGACGGCCCAGAGCATCGGTGTCTCGAAGGACAGCGATCCCTTCCACATCGTGCCGATCCAGTTGAAGAACTTCACACCGGTCGGTACCGCGATGAGGAACGTCATGAACGAGAAGAACGGCAACAGCACACCGCCGGTGACGTACATGTGGTGCGCCCACACGGTCACGGACAGGCCCGCAATGGCGATCGTGGCGCTGACCAGGCCGATGTAGCCGAACATCGGCTTCCGGCTGAACACCGGAATCACTTCGGAGATGATTCCGAAGAATGGCAAGGCGATGATGTACACCTCTGGATGGCCGAAGAACCAGAAGAGGTGTTGCCAGAGCAGCGCGCCGCCATTGGCCGCGTCGAACACATGTGCACCGAACTTGCGGTCCGCCTCCAGCGCGAAGAGCGCGGCGGCGAGCACCGGGAAGGCCAGCAGGACCAGCACACCGGTCAGCAGGACGTTCCACACGAAGATCGGCATCCGGAACATCGTCATGCCGGGTGCGCGCATGCAGACGATCGTGGTGATGAAGTTGACCGAACCGAGGATCGTGCCGAAGCCGGAGAAGGCCAGACCCATGATCCACATGTCGGCGCCGACACCCGGCGAACGGACGGCGTCCGAGAGCGGGGAGTAGGCGAACCAGCCGAAGTCCGCCGCACCCTGCGGGGTGAGGAAGCCGGCCACCGCGATGATCGAGCCGAAGAGGTACAGCCAGTACGCGAACATGTTCAGCCGCGGGAACGCCACGTCGGGCGCGCCGATCTGCAGCGGCATGATCCAGTTCGCGAACCCGGCGAACAGCGGCGTCGCGAACATCAGCAGCATGATCGTGCCGTGCATCGTGAACGCCTGGTTGAACTGCTCGTTCGACATGATCTGCGTGCCGGGACGGGCCAGCTCGGCGCGCATGAAGAGCGCCAGCAGTCCGCCGATGCAGAAGAACGCGAACGACGTGACCAGGTACATCGTGCCGATCGTCTTGTGGTCAGTGGTGGTCAACCACTTGACGACGACGTTTCCCGGCTGCTTCAGGCGGGTCGGCAGCTCGTCCTCGTACGAGTCGTCTGCTGCCGCGGCACCCTGAGATTCGTTGAGGATGCTCACAGTTTGTTCGTCTCCGCATTCCTGGCCGGCTTCGTCTGCTCGATACCGGCCGGCACGTAGCCCGTCTGGCCCTTCTTGGCCAGCTCCTTGAGGTGCGCCTGGTAGCGCTCCGGGGAGACGACCTTGACGTTGAAGAGCATCCGGGAGTGGTCGACGCCGCAGAGCTCGGCGCACTTGCCCATGAAGGTGCCCTCCTGGTTGGGAGTCACCTCGAAGGAGTTGGTGTGGCCCGGAATGACGTCCTGCTTCATGAGGAACGGCACCACCCAGAAGGAGTGGATGACGTCACGCGAAGTCAGAACGAAGCGGACCTTCTCGCCCTTCGGCAGCCACAGGGTCGGACCCGGGTGGCCGTTCTGCGGGTTCCGGGTGCCCGGGATGCCGACGTCGTAGACGCCCTCCGCACCCTCGGGGAAGTCCTTCCGGAACCGGTCGGGGATGGCGTCGAGTTCCTTGGGGATCTTTCTGCCCGTGGCGGTCGAGCCGTCCACGTTCTCGATGTAGTTGAAGCCCCAGCTCCACTGGAAGCCGACCACGTTGATGGTGTGGGCGGGCTTCGGGGAGAGCGTGAGGAGCTTCGATTCATCGCGCGCGGTGAAGTAGAACAACACCGAGACGATGATGAGAGGGACCACGGTGTACAGCGCCTCGATGGGCATGTTGTACCGGGTCTGCGGAGGAACCTCCACCTTGGTGCGGCTGCGGCGGTGGAAGATGACACTCCACAGGATCAGGCCCCAGACCAGAACACCCGTGGCGAGCGCTGCCGCCCACGAGCCCTGCCAGAGAGAAAGGATCCGTGGTGCCTCTTCCGTTACCGGCGTAGGCATACCAAGGCGGGGAAAGTCCTTGTATGTGCAACCGGTGGCGGTCGCCAGGATCAGGCCCGCAGTCAGCACCTGCGGCAGCTTCCGCCGCATCGGGCGCCGCGACGAGCGGTCGGAGCCGTTGGGACTCACGTAGCGCCTTCCCGAGAGTCTCGCCCGCGTGTTCGGCGCGGCCGTCTGTCTGGTCGGTCGCCGCCCTGACGCGGGCAGGGGTTTGGATGTTTATGCGGACCAAACCCTACTGGACGCCATTTGGGGTCGCGCGGGGAGGGTGCCCAACGCGCCGCCCGACACCCCGAAGGGGTGGAATCCGGGCCTCCGGCCGCCATCTGACGGGCCCTCTCCTGACTGCGTGAGCGGCCCGTCCGGAGGCGGCGGCGGGCGCGAGTCAGTTCCGTGACCGGCAATGTCTGCCCTACGAGGAGCGTCGTCCGGTGCGTGCGACCGCAAGGCGGCCGGACGCCCTTGGGCGGGGTCTCCCCTGTTCGAAGGAAGCTGAGGGAAGGAGCTACCAGGGCTTTTGGCCAACGCGGCGAGAGGGCGTACTGGAGACGCGACGGGGCAAGGCTTGCCGGCAGGGGCACTAGCGTGGACATGTGCCCTACTTCGATGCCGCATCCTCCGCACCCCTGCACCCCGTGGCCCGCCAGGCGCTGCTGGCCGCACTGGACGAGGGCTGGTCCGACCCGGCCCGCCTCTACCGGGAGGGGCGGCGTGCCCGGCTGCTGCTGGACGCGGCCCGGGAGGCGGCCGCGGAGGCGGTGGGGTGCCGCCCGGACGAGCTGACCTTCACCTCGTCGGGAACCCGGGCGGTGCACTCAGGAATTTCCGGAGCCCTCGCCGGGCGTCGGCGTGTCGGCCGTCATCTGGTGGTCTCGGCGGTCGAACACTCGTCGGTGCTCCATTCGGCCGCCGCCCATGAGGCTCAGGGCGGGACGTTCGCCGAGGTGCCGGTGGACCGGGCGGGGGCAGTGAGCGCGGCGGCGTACGGGGAGACCCTGCGCGAGGACACCGCGCTGGCCTGTCTGCAGTCCGCCAACCACGAGGTCGGTACGGTGCAGCCGGTGGCCGAGGTCGCGGAGGCCTGCCGGGCGGCGGGCGTACCGCTGCTGGTGGACGCCGCGCAGTCGCTGGGCTGGGGTCCGGTGCCGGGCGGCTGGTCGCTGCTGGCGGCCAGTGCCCACAAGTGGGGCGGACCCTCGGGGGTGGGGCTGCTCGCCGTACGCAAGGGGGTCCGGTTCGCCCCTCAGGGCGCGGCGGACGAACGGGAGTCGGGGCGGGCCGCCGGGTTCGAGAACATCCCGGCCGTCGTGGCGGCGGCGGCGTCGTTGCGGGCCGTCCAAGCCGAGGCGGCGGCGGAGTCCGTACGGCTGCGGGCGCTGGTGGACCGGATTCGGGCCACGGTGGGCTCGGTCGTGCCCGATGTGGAGGTGGTCGGCGATCCGGTGCGGCGGCTGCCGCACCTGGTGACCTTCTCCTGTCTCTATGTCGACGGGGAGACACTCCTCCACGAACTGGACCGTGAGGGATTTTCCGTGTCGTCCGGTTCGTCCTGCACGAGCAGCACGCTCACGCCGAGCCATGTGCTCAAGGCGATGGGAGTGCTGTCGGAGGGCAACGTCCGGGTGTCCCTGCCTGCCGGCACCACGGAGGAGGACGTCGACCGCTTCCTCCGGGTGCTGCCGGGGTTGGTGGCAGGGGTACGGGAGAGGCTGGGCGCACCTGTCCCGCCCGCCCCCTCCCCCGCGACGGCCGCGTCCCTGGTGGTCGACTCGCTGGGGAAGCGTTGCCCGATCCCGGTGATCGAACTCGCAAAGGTGATCGGAGAGGTGCCGGTGGGCGGGACGGTGACCGTGCTCTCCGACGACGAGGCTGCGCGGCTGGACATCCCGGCGTGGTGCGAGATGCGGGAGCAGGAGTACGTGGGTGAGGAGCCGGCGGACCGGGGCTCGGCCTATGTGGTCCGCCGGCTGTCGTAGCCTGCCCGGATCAGCGCAGGTGGGCGCGGACCTCTGCGGCGGCGTCGTGACCGTACGCCTTGGTGAAGCGGTCCATGAAGTGGGTGCGGCGCAGGGTGTACTCCTGGGTGCCGACCGTCTCGATGACCAGCGTGGCAAGCATGCAGCCGACCTGCGCGGCGCGCTCCAGGCTGACGCCCCAGGCGAGGCCTGAGAGGAAACCGGCGCGGAAGGCGTCACCGACGCCGGTCGGGTCCGCCTTCGTCTCCTCCTCCGGGCAGCCGACCTCGATGGCCTCCTGGCCGGCCTGCTCGATCCGGACGCCGCGGGCTCCGAGCGTGGTGACGCGGTAGCCGACCTTGCCGAGGATCTCCCCGTCGGTCCAGCCGGTCTTGGACTCGATGAGCCCCTTCTCGTACTCGTTGGAGAAGAGGTACATGGCCCCGTCGAGGAGGATCCGGATCTCGTCGCCGTCCATCCGCGCGATCTGCTGCGAGAAGTCGGCGGCGAACGCGATGCCCCGGGATCGGCACTCCTCGGTGTGCCTGAGCATCGCCTCCGGGTCGTCGGCGCCGATCGAGACGAGGTCGAGACCGCCGACGCGGTCGGCGACGGCCTTCAGCTCGATCAGCCGGGCCTCGCTCATCGCACCCGTGTAGAAGGAGCCGATCTGGTTGTGGTCGGCGTCCGTCGTGCAGACGAAACGCGCGGTGTGCAGGACCTCGGAGATCCGCACCGAGCCGGTGTCGACGCCGTGCCGGTCGAGCCAGGCACGGTACTCGTCGAAGTCGGAGCCCGCGGCGCCGACCAGGATCGGACCGGTACCGAGCAGGCCCATGCCGAAGCAGATGTTGGCGGCGACACCGCCCCGGCGCACATCGAGGTTGTCGACCAGGAAGGAGAGCGAGACCGTGTGCAGCTGATCGGCGACCAGCTGGTCGGCGAAACGGCCCGGGAAGGTCATGAGGTGATCGGTGGCAATGGAGCCAGTGACTGCGATGCGCACGGGAAGACTGCTCCTGCGTGGGTCAGGGGAACGGGTGTCCGCGTTCCCGGGACGGCGTGACAGTTCACGCTACCCGTTCGCACACTCGCCCTGAACGGGGAAAAACTACCCGATAGTAGGCCTTTTGCCCTCGGGTCTGTGGTGCCTACGGTGCGGACATGCCGAACAACATCGCCCCGCGTGAGTCCGAGATCAGCCTGGCCGAGCTGCGCGGTGACTGCGCACGGATGGCTCCGCACTGGGTCGTACCCGCCAAGGCCGCCCCCACCCCTGTCGCGCCGTCCATGATTCATGGTGTCACCGTTCCGGACGCGTCCGCACGGCTGATCGACGCGATGTCCGAGTACGGCGACTGACGGCCGCAACCGCTCGCTTCCCGTGCCCTCGGGGAACCGGGTGCCTCCCTGCTCCGTCCCACCCCTGTCCGCACTCGCGGGACAGGCGATGGCCGTGCGACGGTCATGGTGACGGCAACGCAGTCGAAGGAGCGATCCGGTGAACACCGAGCGACCCGACAACGACGTGACTGCCCCCCGGCGGCGGCGGTCGCCGCTGGCTGTGGCCTCGGTGGCAGCAGCGGTGCTGCTCGCCGGGGGCGGCAGTGCGTACTGGGCTGCCGCGGAAGGCGGCAGCGGCAGCCGGGCGGCCAGCAGTGACCGCACACCTCCCCTGCTCGCGCTCGACGAGGGCGCGTCGAGCCCGACGGCACCCCCGGAGGGTATCGCCCCGGGTGAGCCCGACCCCAGCGGCGGCGGCGTGATCTACCGCGCCTCCGGCAGGCTGCCCGACGGCCCGGCCAAGGCCGCCGTCCACCGCGCGAGGGGCACCGTCTCCGCGGCGGAGGTGACCCGGCTGGCGAAGGCTCTGGGCCTGGAGGGCACTCCGCGGGCCGAGGGCGCGGCCTGGAAGGTGGGGTCGGACGGGGACGGCTCGGGTCCGGTCCTGCGTGTGGACAAGCAGGCGCCGGGCACCTGGTCCTTCGCCCGCTTCGGCTCCGGCGGAACGGACAACTGCCGGAGCACGACGGCGTGCGGGGGCAAGGACGCGGCGCCGGGCGGCACGGGATCGCCGGTGAGTGAGAAAGCCGCCAAGGCCGCCGCCGCGCCCGTGCTGAAGGCGTCGGGCCAGGACGGTGCCGCCCTCGACGCGTCCCAACTCATGGACTCCGTAAGGGTGGTGAACGCGAACCCGGTGGTGGGCGGGCTGCCCACCTACGGCTGGGCGACCGGGATCCAGGTGGGTCCGGACGGTCAAGTGGTCGGTGGCAGCGGACAGTTGAAGAGCTTGGAGAAGGGTGCGGAGTATCCGGTGATCAGCGCGGACGATGCGCTGAAACAGCTGAACGAGACCGGCCGCCCGGCCGCTTCACGGAGCGACGTCGGCGGGTGCGCCACCTCCGTACCTCTGGAGGAGGGCGAACCGAAGCCGTCGGCTGTCACCTGCGGGACACGGACCGGAGCGGAGCGGGGGACGACGACCGTGACGGTCGACAAGGCGGTCTTCGGCCTTGCGATGCGGTACGTGGACGGCGAGCAGACGCTCGTACCGTCGTGGCTCTTCTCGGTGCGGCCGGCAGCGGGCGGGACAGGCAACACGGTGGCCCAGGTCGCGGTGGACCCGGACTCGCTGGCGAAGCCTTCGAAGGCCCCGGGGCCGGATTCGGGCACGGGGGACGCGTCCCGGTCCGCGCATCAGCTGAACTCGTACACCGCGGACGGCCGGACGCTGAGGGTGACGTTCTGGGGTGGGGTGTGCAGTACGTACGCGGCCGGCGCGACCGAGAGTGCGAACGCGGTACGGGTGACGATCACCGAGTCGATCCCCGACCCGAAGAAGGCCTGCATCATGATCGCCAAGGAGCTGACGCGGACGGTGACGCTGGACGCCCCGCTGGGTGACCGGAAGGTGCTCGACGCAGCGGGCGGCACCGTGCCGCGCGGCTAGGGAGTGTCCGGCGGATCAGGGTCGGACACCCTCTGGCGCCTCTCCCGGCAGGCTTTGCCCCGTCGCACCGGCTGATCGGTGCCCGGCACGACCGAAGGCGGTGGCCCCCGGAGTCCGGGGGCCACCGCCTTCGTCAGGCATTGCTGCCCGATACCGCCTTCGCGACTTAGCTGAAGGAGTCACCGCAGGCGCAGGAGCCCGTGGCGTTCGGGTTGTCGATCGTGAAGCCCTGCTTCTCGATGGTGTCGACGAAGTCGATCGAGGCACCACCCAGGTACGGAGCGCTCATCCGGTCGGTGACGACCTTGACGCCGTCGAAGTCCTTCACGACATCGCCGTCGAGCGAACGCTCGTCGAAGAAGAGCTGGTAGCGCAGGCCCGAGCAGCCGCCGGGCTGGACGGCGACGCGCAGCGCCAGGTCGTCACGGCCTTCCTGCTCCAGCAGGCTCTTGACCTTGGCTGCGGCGGCGTCGGACAGGAGGATGCCGTCGCTCACGGTGGTGGTCTCGTCCGATACGGACATCTGCTTCTCTCCCGGGTTGTGCGGACTGCTTGCCGACGTTGCAACCGTCGGGACCGCGGATTCATTCCGGGCCGAGCGCTTGCCTGTTCCTTTCATGCTCGCACACCCCTCCGGGAAGAGGTGCCGGGCGGGGCGAAGGAGTGCCGGGCGGGGCAAGAGGACCTCTCGCGACCCCGGGACGGCCTCCGGCCACCTCCAGGGCGAATTCGTCACATGGACGCTATCGGCATCGTCAAAGTGACGTGAACCGGATATGATAGATAACGTCAATTAGACGAAAAGGCTTATCTGCAAAGAAGAAAGGGTGCGTGACGTGACCACGGCCCACCCCGTCCAGGACCTCGATGTCCAGCCGACGCCCCTCGCCCTGTTGCTGCTCGGCCGCGAGGCCGACCCGAAGAGTGAGCGCGGGGTCGAGTGCCCCGGCGATCTGCCCTCCCCGTCCGACCCGGACCTGGTGGAGCGCGCCCGCGCGGCCAAGGCGAAGCTCGGGGACAAGGTCTTCGTTCTCGGCCACCACTACCAGCGCGACGAGGTCATCCAGTTCGCGGACGTCACCGGCGACTCGTTCAAGCTCGCCCGTGACGCGGCCGCCCGGCCGGAAGCCGAGTACATCGTCTTCTGCGGTGTGCATTTCATGGCGGAGTCCGCGGACATCCTGACCACCGACGACCAGAAGGTCGTGCTGCCGGACCTGGCCGCGGGCTGCTCGATGGCCGACATGGCCACCGCCGAGCAGGTCGCCGAATGCTGGGACGTACTGACCGAGGCCGGGGTCGCCGAGCAGGTCGTACCCGTCTCGTACATGAACTCCTCCGCCGACATCAAGGCCTTCACCGGCAGGCACGGCGGCACGATCTGCACCTCGTCCAATGCGAAGCGCGCCCTGGAGTGGGCCTTCGAGCAGGGCGAGAAGGTCCTCTTCCTCCCCGACCAGCACCTGGGCCGGAACACCGCGGTCCGCGACCTGGGGATGACGCTGGAGGACTGCGTCCTCTACAACCCGCACAAGCCGAACGGCGGCCTCACCGCCGAGGAGTTGCGGAACGCGAAGATGATCCTGTGGCGCGGGCACTGCTCGGTGCACGGGCGCTTCTCGGTGGACTCCGTCAACGATGTGCGCGAGCGCATCCCGGGCGTCAATGTGCTGGTGCACCCCGAGTGCAAGCACGAGGTCGTGGCCGCGGCGGACTACGTCGGCTCGACGGAATACATCATCAAGGCCCTGGAGGCGGCTCCGGCCGGCTCGAAGTGGGCGATCGGCACCGAGCTGAACCTGGTGCGCCGCCTGGCCAACCGGTTCGCCGCGGAGGACAAGGAGGTCGTCTTCCTCGACAAGACGGTCTGCTTCTGTTCGACGATGAACCGGATCGATCTGCCGCACCTGGTGTGGGCGCTGGAGTCGCTGGCCGAGGGGAACCTGATCAACCGGATCGAGGTCGACCCCGAGACGGAGAAGTACGCGAAGCTGGCGCTGGAGCGGATGCTGGCGCTCCCGTAGGCGCTGGGGCGTGTTTCGAAAGTCCCGCCCGCCCTACGGGCGTACGACGCTACTTTCGAAACACGCCCTGGGACGGGCACATGAAGACCCCGGCACCGTTCACCGGTGCCGGGGTCTTCATGTGTGCCGGGCGTCAGGCCTTCGCAGGCTCCGGCTCCTCGGAGGTGGTCTCCTCCAACGGGGCCGGGCCCGGAACGCCCGCCTTCTTCGCGCGCTTGATGGCCTTCTTCGTCGCGCGCCGCTCCTTGCGGAGCTCCACCATCGCGTAGAGCGTCGGCACCAGCAGCAGCGTCAGCAGCGTCGACGTGACCAGGCCGCCGATCACCACGACCGCGAGGGGCTGCGAGATGAAGCCGCCCTCGCCGGTGACGCCGAGCGCCATCGGGAGCAGGGCGAAGATCGTCGCGAGTGCTGTCATCAGAATCGGGCGGAGGCGGTGGCGGCCGCCCTCGATGACTGCTTCCACGACGCCCAGGCCCTGCGCCCGGTACTGGTTGATCAGGTCGATCAGCACGATCGCGTTGGTCACCACGATGCCGATCAGCATCAGCATGCCGATCATCGCCGCGACGCCCATCGGGGTGCCGGTGACGACGAGGAGGCCGATGGCGCCGGTCGCCGCGAACGGAATGGAGACCAACAGGATCAGCGGCTGGACCAGGGACCGGAAGGTCGCAACCAGCAGCATGAAGACGATCGCGATGGCCGCGAGCATGGCCAGGCCGAGCTTCATGAACGCGTCGCTCTGGTCCTGGGAGACCCCGCCGATGGTTGCGGTGGCGCCGTCCGGCAGGTCCAGGGAATTGATCTTCGACTGGAGCGAGGCGCTCACCGCGCCGGTGTTGTCACCGGTGGGCCTGGCGGTGATCGTGGCGGCGCGCTGGCCGTCGATCCTCGTCATGGAGACCGGTCCGGGGACCAGCTTCACATCGGCGATCCGGCCGAGCTCGACCGGGCCGAGGGAAAGCTTCTTCAACTCCTCCATCGTGGTGGCCGGGTGGGCGGACTTGATGACGACATCACGCTCGGTGTCGCCCATGATCGCCTTGCCGGCCGGGGTGCCGCGCACCGCTCCGGCGACGGCCGCGCCGAGGGTGGACTGGTTGAATCCGGCGGCAGCGGCCTTGGAGTTGGCCGTGACCGAGATGCGCGGAATGCTCTGCGCCAGGTCGCTCTGGACATCGGTGACGTCCTTGAGCTCGGCAACCTTCGCCCGCACCTCCTCGGAGGCCTTCTTCAGGGTCGCGGCGTCCGCGGACTTGACCACGACGCTGAGGTCCTGGCTGCCGAAACCGTCGCCCGCGGCGATGGTGGTGTCACCGATGCCGTCGAGCTTGCCGAGGCCCTCGTCGATCCGTTTCTGGGTGGCGTCGAAGTCGGCCGAGTCCTTCAGGGTGACCTGGTAGGAGGCCTGGTTGGCGCCCGTACCGCCGCCGAAGGCCGCCATGAAGCCGGAGGAGCCGACGGTGACCTGGTAGTCCTTGACGCCCTTGTCCTCGTCGAGGAGCTTCTCGACCTTCTTGGCCGCCTCGTCGGCGGCCGCCAGGCTGGTGCCCGGGGCCAGCTCCTGCTTGATGGAGAGGACTTCCTGCTCGCCCTGGTCGAAGAAGTTGGTCTTGAGCAGCGGCGCCATGCCGAAGGTGCCGACGAACACGGCGACGGCGATGGCGATGCTGGTGATGCGGCGCCGGGTCGCGAAGCGCAGCACCGGGACGTACAGCCGCTGGAGCCTGCTGCGGGCTTCCTTCTCCTCGGCCTTGCGACGGGCCTCGTCCGGGTTCTCCGTGCTGCCCTCGGGGGCGCGCAGGAACCAGTAGGACAGGACGGGGACCACGGTCAGCGAGACCAGCAGGGAGGCGAGCAGGGCCGCGGTGACGGTCAGGGAGAACGAGCCGAACAGCTCGCCTACCATGCCACCGACCAGACCGATCGGGAGGAAGACCGCGACCGTGGTGAGGGTCGAGGACGTGACCGCGCCGGCCACCTCCTTGACCGCGGTGATGATCGCGGACTGCCGCTCCTCGCCGTAGCCGAGGTGACGCTTGATGTTCTCCAGGACCACGATCGAGTCGTCGACGACACGGCCGATCGCGATGGTCAGCGCGCCGAGCGTGAGCATGTTGAGCGACAGATCGCGGGTCCAGAGCACGATCAGCGCGAGAACCACGGAGAGCGGGATGGAGACCGCGGTGACCAGCGTCGAGCGGAGCGACGCGAGGAAGACCAGGATCACGATGACCGCGAAGAGCAGGCCGAGCGCGCCCTCGGTGGTCAGACCGGAGATCGCCTTGGAGACGGCGGGGCCCTGGTCGGAGACGACGGTCAGTTCGGCGCCGGCGCCGAGGTCCTTGCGGAGGTCCGGGAGCTTGTCCTTGACGGCGTTTGAGATGGCGACGGCGCTGCCGTCCTTGTCCATCGTGGCCATCACCGCGAGGCTCGGCTTGCCGTTGGTACGGGTGATGGAGACCGCGGTGGACGGCTCCTGCTTCACCGTGGCGATGTCACCGAGGCGGACCGGCTTGCCGGACTTGCCGGTGGCCGGGTCCTGACCGGCGACCCGCAGGTCCTCGATCTGCTTCAGAGAGGTGAAGGCCCCGCCGACCTGCACGGTGCGGCTCTTGCCCTGTTCCGAGAACGATCCGGCCGGGACCGTGGCGCCGCCCGCCTGAAGGGCCTGGGCAAGGGATCCGGCGTTCAGACCGGCGGCCGCGAGCTCCTTGTCGTCGGGGGTGATGGAGACCTGGAGGTCCTGGACACCGTCGACGGTGACCTGGCCGACACCGTCGATGTCCTCCAGAGCGGGGACGACGGTGCGGTCCAGCTGGTCGGCGAGCGCCTGCTGGTCCTTGTCGGAGGTGACGGCGAGGACGACGGTCGGGATGTCGTCCGTCGAACCGGCGATGACCTGCGGGTCGACTTCGTCGGGCAGCTGGACGCGGGCGCGGTTGACCGCCTGCTGGATGTCGGCGACCAGCTGCTTGGTGCCTTCGCCGCCGAAGTCGAAGGTCGCCATGATGACGGCGTTGCCCTCGCTGGCGGTCGAGGTGACGCCGGTGACGCCGTCGACGGCCTTGATGGACTTCTCGAGCGGTTCGACGACCTGCTTCTCGACCACATCGGGGGACGCACCCTGGTAGGGGGCGAGCACCGAGACCATCGGGAGTTCGATGGTGGGCAGCAACTGCTGCTTGAGCTGCGGGATCGCGATCGCTCCGAAGACGAGCGCGACGATCGAGATCAGCCCGATCAGGGCCCTTTGCGCGAGGCTGAATCTGGACAGCCAGGACATGGGTGGGTCTCTCTTCTGTGGCTTACGCGGCAGGTGGGCAGGTGACTCGGGGACAGAACCGGCCCAGCTACACCATCGCTCATCCACAGGGGCAGAATCATCGACCCCAGGGTCACTTTCTTATGTGGCGCATACCGCAGGTGGAGTACTCCCCTTCCCTACTTCATTCCACCCGTGGGCGCACCAGGCCCGATTCGTAAGCAAATACCACCAATTGGGCCCGGTCGCGGGCGCCCAGTTTCGCCATGGCCCGGTTCACATGGGTCTTGACGGTGAGTGGGCTGACGGTGAGACGCTCGGCGATCTCGTCATTGGAGTGCCCGCCCGCGACGAGGACCAGCACCTCTCGTTCGCGGCCGGTGAGTGCGTTGAGCCGCTCGGAGTACTCCGCGGCGCTCGGCCCCTCACCGCCGGAACTGCCACCCTGCGCAAGGAAGGTGGCGATCAGTCCCTTGGTGGCGGCCGGCGAGAGGAGCGCCTCGCCACCCGCGGCGATACGGATGGCATTGAGCAGTTCGTCCGGCTCTGCGCCCTTGCCGAGGAAGCCTGAGGCACCGGCCCTCAGCGACTGCACCACATATTCGTCCACCTCGAAGGTGGTGAGCATGACGACCCGTACGTCCGCCAGCTCCGCGTCGGCGCTGATCATCCGGGTCGCGGCCAGTCCGTCCGTACCGGGCATCCGAATGTCCATCAACACCACATCGGGGCGCGCCGAGCGGGTCAGCGCCACGGCCTCCGCGCCGTCGGCCGCCTCGCCGACGACCTGCATGCCGGGCTCCGAGTCGACCAGCACCCGGAACGCGCTGCGCAGCAGCGCCTGGTCGTCGACGAGCAGGACCCTGATGGGTGATGGTGTCATGCGCCTTCCCCCGTCCGGCCCGCCGTGCCCGGCATCCCCGGCGCTCCCGTGCGGGCCTGGACCGGCAGGATCGCATGAACCCGGAATCCGCCGCCGTAGCGGGGTCCGGCCGTGAGGATGCCCCCCAGGGCGGTGACACGCTCGCGCATACCGAGCAGACCGTGGCCGCCGCCGTCGGCTCCGGCGCCCTCGGGGCTGCCCGTGCCGTTGTCGAGGACCGTGACCTCGGCCGTCGCCCCGACCCGTACGACACTGACCTCTGCCTTCGCCCCGGGGCCCGCGTGCTTGCGCACATTGGTCAGCGCTTCCTGGATCACCCGGTACGCGGCCAGGTCGACGGCCGCGGGCAGCGGGGGCCTGCGGTCGACGCAGGCCACCTGGACCGGGAGCCCGGCGCGCCGGACCGTCTCCACGAGTTCGTCGAGGACCGCGAGACCGGGTGCCGGTTCGGTCGGCGCCTCCGGATCTCCGGACTGGCGCAGCAGCCCGACCGTGGCGCGGAGTTCGCTCAGTGCCGAGCGGCTGGCCTCCCGGACGTGGGCGAGCGCCTCCTTTGCCTGGTCGGGGCGCTTGTCCATGACGTGGGCGGCGACCCCGGCCTGCACATTGACCAGGGCGATGTGGTGGGCGACGACATCGTGGAGATCGCGGGCGATCCGCAGCCGTTCCTCGGCGACCCGTCGCCGGGCCTCCTCCTCGCGGGTGCGTTCGGCCCGTTCGGCGCGTTCCCTGATCGCGTCGACGAACGCCCGCCGGGAGCGTACGGCGTCCCCGGCGGCGCCGGCCATGCCGGTCCAGGCGAAGACCCCGAGGTTCTGCTGGCTGTACCAGGGGGACGTTCCGAAGACCATCGCGGACGCCGTCAGCACGGCCATGGTCAGCAGGCCGACCCGCCAGGTGGTGGGCCGATCGGTGGACGCGGCGACCGTGCAGAGCGCGACGACCGCGCTCATGACCACCGGGGCGGGCGGGTCCACCAGCACGAACTCGACGATGGACAGCCCACCGGTCGCGGCCAGCACCGCCATCGGGTTGCGACGCCGCAGGGCGAGCACAGCGGCGGCGAGCACCATCAGGACCACGCTGCCCGCCCCGGGCGTGCGGGTGCCGAAGCTGGGCCCGTTCGGCGCGTTCGGGTCGGTGAACGATCCGGCGATCATCGCAGCGAGTACGGCCACGGCGAGCGCCCCGTCGAACGCGAGGGGATGGTCGCGCAGCCAGCGCCGGACGCGCAGCAACCCGGTTCCGAGGGTGGTCACGTCAAGCTACGGTACGGCGTGTCGCGCACACATAAGGTCCGCCCGCGGCCTGGGCCGCACGCAGAACGCAGAAGTCCCGGCAGAACCGTGCCCCGCGGCCGGCGGACCGGACACGGGGCACAGTGCGTGCGGGTGCTGGAGCAACCGGCGTCAGCCGGGGATCAGGCCGCCGTCGCGGAGCATGGCGCGCACCTCTTCGAGGGTGGCGTCGGGAGACGGCAGGATCAGTTCGGACGGCTCCAGGGAGTCGTCCGGCAGAGGTGTGCCGAGCTCACGCACCCTGGCGAGGAGCGCCTGGAGCGTGGCGCGGAAGCCGGGGCCGTCGCTGCTCTCCATCTCGGCGAGCAGCTCGTCGTCGAGCTTGTTGAGCTCAGCGAAGTGGCTGTCGGCCAGGGCTACCTGGCCCTCCCCCATGATCCGAACGATCATGACGTCCGCCTTACTGCTTGTCGAACCTGTGCGGGGACTGCGAGGACTGCTGCTGGGCGGCGTCCTGCGAGCCGCCCTCGATGGCCTGTGGCGGGGTGGAGCCGCCGGCCAGTTCGGCCTTCATGCGCTGCAGCTCCAGCTCCACATCCGTACCACCGGAGATCCGGTCCAGCTCGGCGGCGATGTCGTCCTTCGCCGTCCCGGTCGGGTCGTCCAGGGCGCCGGAGGCGAGCAGCTCGTCGATCGCACCGGCGCGTGCCTGCAGCTGCTGGGTCTTGTCCTCGGCCCGCTGGATCGCCAGGCCGACGTCGCCCATCTCCTCGGAGATCCCGGAGAACGCCTCGCCGATCCGGGTCTGCGCCTGGGCGGCGGTGTAGGTGGCCTTGATGGTCTCCTTCTTCGTACGGAAGGCGTCGACCTTGGCCTGCAGCCGCTGGGCCGCGAGAGTGAGCTTCTCCTCCTCACCCTGCAGCGTCGTGTGCTGCGTCTCCAGGTCGGTGACCTGTTGCTGGAGAGCGGCGCGCCGGGACAGCGCCTCGCGGGCCAGGTCCTCGCGCCCGAGCGCAAGCGCCTTGCGGCCCTGGTCCTCCAGCTTGGACGTCTGGCCCTGCAGCTGGTTCAGCTGCAGCTCCAGGCGCTTGCGCGAGGTCGCCACATCGGCGACACCGCGGCGCACCTTCTGAAGCAGCTCCAGCTGCTTCTGGTACGAGTAATCGAGGGTCTCGCGCGGATCCTCGGCCCGGTCAAGGGCCTTGTTTGCCTTCGCGCGGAAGATCATCCCCATACGCTTCATGACACCGCTCATGGGCTTCGCGCGCCCCCTTCTGACGGACTGGGCTCCAGCACTCCAACAGAACCCACAGTACGGGCCCTGTCTCTATTACCGCACTGTTCGAGCACGGATGTGGTCCTCCCCAAGGACGACTGCCCCCGGATACCGCTCCGGCCCAGGGAGTAGGGGCCGTCGGGGAAACCGGCGACAACGCCCGTTCTGCCCCTCTCGGGACACCTGGGGTGACGCAGGCTGTTGCCGGATCGTTCCCGACCGGGCTGGGGTCGTCGCGACCGACCCCGTACCCTTGGGTTTTGTGTTCCGTAGCCGTTCGAAGGATGAGAAGGCCCCCGCCACCAAGGTGACGGCGGACCTCTCCACGCAGCCCCGCGACCCGCAGGCCCCCAAAGGTCGCCCCACCCCCAAGCGCAGCGATGCCCAGTCGCAGCGCCGTCGTGCCTCCAGTGGCGCGCCGCTCGACCGCAAGGAGGCCATGAAGCGCCAGCGCGAAGCGCGCCGGGTGGACCTGGCCAAGCAGCGCGAGGCGCTCGCCAGTGGCGACGAGCGCTACCTGCCGGCCCGTGACAAGGGTCCGGTGCGACGCTTCGTCCGCGATTTCGTGGACTCGCGTTTCTGCATCGCGGAGTTCTTCCTGCCGCTCGCCGTGATCATCCTGATCCTCAGCGTGATCCAGGTGCGGAACATCCAGAACATCTCGCTGCTGCTCTGGCTCGCCGTGATCGTGCTGATCGTCATCGACTCGATCGGTCTCGCGTTCCGGCTGAAGAAGCAGCTGAACGCGCGCTTCCCCGACACGCCGAAGCGCGGTGCGGTCGCTTACGGCCTGATGCGTACGCTTCAGATGCGTCGGCTCCGTCTGCCGAAGCCGCAGGTCAAGCGCGGAGAGCGACCCTGAGTACGGAGCTTTCCGGCTTGGTCAGCGGTCCGTCCGCAGACCTGCCGGACAGTGCCCCCTCCAGGGACTCCGGGTTCACCGGGGCCCCTTCGGCGTGGCTCGGAGGGCTCGGCGGGCTGCGCAACACCGTCCGCCAGGAACTCGTCGCCCGGCAGCTCGACGAGCAGATAGCCGCGCGCTTCCCGGTCGGCCAGCGGCTGCGGGTCCTCGATGTCGGCATGGGGCAGGGCACGCAGGCGCTGCGGCTGGCCCGGGCCGGCCACACGGTGACCGGCCTGGAGTCCGACGCCGAGATGCTGAAGGCCGCCCGCGCAGCGCTCGGGGACGAGCCCGCGGGCATCCGGGAGCGGGTCCGGCTGATCGAGGGCGACGGCCTGGACACCGGCGTTCACTTCCTGCCGGGCAGCTTCGATGTGGTGCTCTGTCACGGCGTACTGATGTACGCCCGGGAGCCGGACGCGCTGCTGGCGGGGCTGGCCCGGATGCTGGCGCCCGGCGGGCTGCTCTCACTGCTCGTACGGAACGGCGACGCGCTGGCGATGCGGCCCGGCACCGCCGGGGACTGGGACACGGCACTGGCCGCGTTCGACACGGATACGTACACCAACCGGCTGGGCCTGACGGTCCGCGCCGACCGGCTGGACGCCCTCACGGCCACGCTCGCCGGGATCGCCGCGCCGTTGCACGCCTGGTACGGAGTGCGGATCTTCACGGACCAGGTGAGCGATGACGTCGAACTGCCGGCCGCCGCGGAACTCGACCGGCTGCTGGCCGCGGAGGACCGGGCCGGACGGACGGACCCGTACCGCCGGGTTGCCGCGCTGCTGCATCTGTGCGGAGTGCGCGGCTAGAGAGCGTCCGGACGGTTCACGACGCCCGCTCCGGTGCACCGCAAGGCGCCGGAACGTCCAGACGGCGAACCGTTCCGGCGTACCGGCAGCGCGGCAAGGTGCCGCGCCGGGCGCCGCGACCAGGGCATGATCCGCTGGAGCTCCCTGGGGACGGACGAGGGACGGACGAGGAGCGGGCGTCACTCGATCGGCCGAACCCAACAGGCCGCCAATAGGGTTAAAAGCTGATGATTCAGACATGGATGCTTCCCACTCGCGCCGCCGTCTGTACCGGCTGCTGCTGCCTCTGACCGCAGGTGTCTGCGCCATGGCCCTGTTGTCCGGCTGCTCCGACTCGGACTCGGCCAGCGCCACTGCCACGCAGTCGGCCTCGCCGCATGCGAATTCGGCCGCAGGTGACCTGCAGGCCGAGTACGAGGCCGTCATCAAGAATGTGCTGCCCTCCGTGGTGCAGATCGAAGCCGCCAACAGCCTCGGATCCGGCGTCGTCTACGACAGCAAGGGCCATATCGTCACCAATGCCCATGTGGTCGGCCCGGAGAAGAGATTCAAGGTCACCGTCGCCACCGGCGAGAAGGTGCTGGGCGCCTCGCTGGTCGCCACCTATCCGGAGCAGGACCTGGCCGTCATCAAGCTCGACAACGTACCGAGCGGGCTGAAGCCGGCGAAGTTCGGCGACTCGAACAAGGTCGAGGTCGGCCAGATAGTGCTGGCGATGGGTTCGCCGCTCGGACTGTCCAGCAGCGTCACGCAGGGCATCGTGTCGGCGGTCGGCCGGACCGTCAGCGAGAGCCAGACGGAGGGTGGCACCGGGGCGACCATAGCGAACATGGTGCAGACCTCGGCGGCGATCAACCCGGGCAACAGCGGCGGTGCGCTGGTGAACCTGAACAGTGAGGTGATCGGCATTCCGACGCTGGCGGCGACGGATCCGCAGATGAACGGCGCGGCACCGGGCATCGGGTTCGCGATCCCCGCCTCGATGGTGAAGACGGTGGCCGACCAGATCATCAAGAGCGGCAAGGTCACCGACTCGGGCCGGGCGGCGCTGAACATCACCGGCCGCACAGTCGTCGACGACAACTACCAGCCGTTCGGAATCGCGGTGGTCACCGTCACGGCGGGCGGCAGCGCGGACAAGGCCGGACTTCGGGCCGGCGACATCATCACGAAGATCGGCGACACGCGGGTCACGACGATGACGGAGCTGGCCGAGACTCTGGCCGGCGACAAGCCGGGCCAGAAGGTCAACGTGACCTATCTGCGCGACGGTGTGGAAAAGACTGCGGCCGTCACGCTGGGCGAGATCTGACCGCTGCCGTACGAGAGCCCCGGATGCCGAGGAACGGCGCCCGGGGCCCTCGTGCGCCGTGTCGGCGGTCAGCCCTGGTCGGCCTGGAGACTCATCGGGCCGTAGATCTTCGTCGCGTCCTCGAAGAGGGTCACCTGGTCCGCCCCGCCGTCCAGGAGTTCCTTCCAGAACTCACCGATCCATGTCTCCGCATCACCCTGGGTCGTGAATTCCTCCGGCTGCAGGGCCGGCTCCGTCTCCGTACCGTCGGACTTCTCGAACCGCCACGTCCACGCCATGTCCGCCTCCTGGGTCGCGTTGCTGCCCGCAGCCTAGTGCCTGGGGCCTTTCGGACCGAGATCCATGGGGTTGGTCGCGCAGTCGGTGCGGGGACGCGGGAGGATCGGAGCGTGGAACTGACACTGCTCGGCACCGGAGCCCCCGACGGGCTGCCGCGCCCCGACTGTCCGTGCGCCGCCTGCGCCACAGCCCGCGGGGTGTGGGCGCGCGCCGCGACCGCACTGCTGGTCGACGACGCGCTGCTGCTCGATCTCACCCCCGGGGCCGTGTTCGCCGCCGCACGCGCGGGTCATTCACTGACCGGCGTACGGCAGGTGCTGCTCACTCATCCGCACGACGGGCCCGCCGTGGAGCTGCCCGCCGGGCTGCCCTCGGCCGGACGGGTGCCGGACGGGCAGGTACTGACGCTGATCAGCGGGCACCGGATCCGGGCGGTGCCGATGGACTCGCCGGGAACCGGGTACGAGGTGACGTCCCCGGAGGGCGTGCGGCTGCTGTACATGCCGCCGGGGGCGGCCCCCGCCGGTCTCACGGACCGGGTGGCGGAACCGTACGACATGGTGGTCGGTGATGTGACCGGACGCCCGGACGCCATGGCCAGGCTGCGGGCCGTCGAAGCGATCGGGCCGGCCACCGAGGTCATCGCCGTCCATCTGGACCACGACGCGCCCACCGGCCCCGAGCTGGACCGGCGGCTCGCGGCGGCCGGCGCCCGGACCGTGCCGGACGGGACGACACTGGTGGTCGGCCAGTACCACGCCATATCGGATATCCCGCGGCGGACGCTGGTGACGGGCGGTGCGCGGTCCGGTAAGTCGGTGGAGGCCGAGCGGCGGCTGGAGACCTTCCCCGAGGTGGTGTACGTGGCGACCGGCGGCGGCCGCGCAGGCGACGCGGAGTGGATGGCCCGGGTCGGGCTGCACCGGGAGCGCAGACCGGCCGCCTGGCGCACCGAGGAGACCTGTGAGCTGGTGGACCTGCTGGAGTCGGACGGGCCGCCGCTGCTGATCGACTGCCTGTCGCTGTGGCTGACGGACGCGATGGACCGGGTGAACGCCTGGGACGACGCGGCGTGGGCGGAGGGCGGTGAGCGCGCGCTGCGGGAGCGGATCGCCGAACTGGTCGGCGCGGTACGCGGAACGCGGCGCACGGTTGTCGCCGTGACCAATGAGGTCGGCTCGGGCGTGGTGCCCGCGACGGCCGCCGGCCGGCGGTTCCGGGACGAGCTGGGGCGGCTCAACGCCGCGTTCGCCGACGAGTGCGAGCACGTGCTGCTGGTGGTGGCCGGTCAGGCGCTGACGCTGCGCGGCTGACCCGCACCGCAGCAGCATCAGCGGCAGGAAGGGAGCGGACATGGCGCGAGTGAGGCCGATGCTGAAAGGCGTTCCGGAGACCCTGCTCTGGACGCTCTACAACCGGGCGTACGAGGCGGGGCAGCTCTATCCCGTCATCGACGATCCGATGGCGCTGCAGCTCATGGCGGACCTCGACTACCCCTTCGAGGAGCGCTTCGGGCGGCCGAACGCCTTCCACTCGCAGGCGCAGGCGCTGCGCTCACGCTGCTTCGACCTGACGGTGCAGGGCTATCTGCGCGGACATCCGGAGGCCACCGTCGTCGCGCTCGGCGACGGTCTGGAGACCGGCTTCTGGCGGGTCGACAACGGGCGGCTCACCTGGCTGAGCGTGGAGTTGCCCCAGGTGGCAGCTTTGCGCCGCGCGCTGCTGCCCTCCTCGGACCGGCTGCGGGCGATCTCCCGGCCGGCGGCCGATCCCTCCTGGCTGGACGAGATCGAGGACCCTGCGGGCCAGGGCGTGATCGTCACGACGCAGGGGCTGCTGATGTATCTGCAGCCCTGGGAGGTACGGAAGATCCTGGCGACCTGCGCCGAACGGCTGCCGGGCGGGGTGCTCGTGCTGGACTCCATGGCGCGTCGGCCGGCGAAGTGGACGGTGGCCGGGAAGTTGAAGGTCGGCTCCATGACCGTCCCGCCGATGCACTGGGCGATGAATCCGGGCGAGCGGAAGAAGCTGCGCAGTGCGCATCCGAACATCACCGAGGTGCGTGCGCTGGGGCTGCCGCGGGGGCGGGGCGCGATGGGAGAACTGATCCGGCTCCAGCATCTGACGCCCGGGCTGCGGACGCTGACCCCCGCGGTGACGCTGCTGCGCTTCGGGGCCTGACGGGCCGGCCGCAGCACTGAAGAGGCGTCAGAATCATGGCAGGTACTGTTCCGCAATGAGCCCGCCGCCGGGCTCAGAGCCTGTCGGGTGACCTTCGATCGGAGAGCGGACGCAGCATGGTGCGTGCGATTCCAAGGCGCCGGGATGACCTTGTAGCGGAGCTACCAGGACATTTCGGCAACGCCGGAAGCGTGCGTGCCAGGGCGTGGCCGCCCGATCAGAGGCCACCCGGCTGGCTCTCACCGGCCCACACCACGTAACGACCCGCGAGGCAGACTCCCGTGAATCTGGACGACTTCTCCGACCTGATCGAACGCCCCGACGGCGGCGTACGGCGCGACGCCGAGGAACGCCGGGAGCGGCAGATCGTGCCGCCGGGCGCCCTC
This sequence comes from Streptomyces sp. NPDC056231, assembly GCF_048270745.1. NCBI lineage: Bacteria > Bacillati > Actinomycetota > Actinomycetes > Kitasatosporales > Streptomycetaceae > Streptomyces > Streptomyces sp. NPDC056231. The sequence continues at coordinate 47,356 of NZ_JBLVKW010000035.1, forward strand.
GGCCGGCTCGACGAGCTGGGCGAGTGGCTCTCGGCCGCCCAGCAGGCCGTGCCGGTCAGACCGATCCAGCAGCCGCGCGTGGTGCTCTTCGCCGGTGATCACGGGGTGGCCGAGCTCGGTGTCTCCGGCCGCGCGGCCGGGACCGCCCACGAGCTGGTCCGGGCCACACTGGAGGGCTCGACACCGCTGGCCGTGCTGGCCCGCCAGTTCTCCGTACCGGTGCGGATCGTCGACGCCGGCCTGGACTGCGAGCCGGAGCTGCTGCCCGAGTCGGTCGTGCGTCACCGGGTGCGGCGCGGCAGCGGCCGGATCGACATCGAGGACGCGCTGACGGCCGAGGAGGCCGAGCAGGCGGTACGTCTGGGCATCGCGATCGCCGACGAGGAGGCGGACTCGGGCACCGATCTGGTGGTGCTCGGCGATCTGAGCGTCGGTGGCACCACAGCGGCCGCCACCCTGATCGCGGCCCTGTGCGGCACGGACGCCTCGGTGGTCACCGGGCGCGGCGGCGCAGGAATCGACGATCTCGCCTGGATGCGCAAGTGCGCCGCGATCCGGGACTCGCTGCGGCGGGCCCGGCCGGTCCTCGGCGACCAGCTGGAGCTGCTGGCCACGGTCGGCGGCGCGGATCTGGCGGCGATGACGGGGTTCCTGCTCCAGTGCGCGGTGCGCAGGCTGCCGGTGATCCTGGACGGCGTGGTCTCGTCGGCGTGCGCGCTGGTCGCTCAGCGGGCCGCCTTCCGGGCGCCGGACTGGTGGCTGGCCGGTCAGGTGAGCGGCGAGCCGGCACAGACGAAGGCGCTGGACCGGATGGCGCTCAACCCGCTGCTGGACCACGGCGTCATCGTGGGTGAGGGGACCGGGGCGCTGCTGGCGCTTCCGCTCGTGCAGGCTGCCGCCGCGCTGGCGGCGGAGCTGCCCGAGCGTGCGCCGGCCGACGAGGACGGCGCCTCGAAGACCGACGCGGACGACGACTGAGGACCCTGCTGCGCTGCGGCCGCCGGCCCCGGACACCGGCCGCAGCGGGCCTCCCCATGGAGCGAAATCCCCCATATGATCGCTTTTTATGGGAGAGGTCCAATTGGCTGGCCAGGGCGCCCGGCAGAGCACCGTCCGCTCACGACGCAGTGCGGCATTCGCCATCTGGTATCTGCGCATCGTGTCATTCATCAATTTCCTGAGCGCCGTCTGGGTCACGCTCGGTCAGGACCTGCGCCGGCACAACACCGAGAACTACTTCACGCCCTATCTGCTCACCGCGGGCTTCTCCTCCGGAGTGGTCGCCCTCTTCCTCGCGATCACCATGCGACGGCGCAAGCGCGCCGCCTGGATCGTCAACATGGTGCTGAGCGGCCTCCTGCTCCTGCTCTTCGCCTTCGTGATCGTCTTTCCGGAGATCCGGCAGTACCCGCAGAACTGGATCTCCCTGACGCTGACAGCCGCATTCTTCGTGGCGCTGATCCTGGGCCGGCGGGAGTTCTACGCGAAGGGCGACCGGTCCAACGCGAAGCTGGCGGCCGCGGTCGCCCTCGGCGGGCTGCTGGTCACCTCGCTGATCGCCACCCTGCTGGTCACCGTCACGAACACGGCGCACGACGAGGACCGGTCGGCCTTCCTCGACCGCTGGCGCTACGGCGCGCTGCGGCTGGTCTCCGTCGCGACCGACGAAGCCCGCTTCCCCGGCATCACCGTTCCCGGCTGGGTCAATGTCGTCATCAACATCCTCTCCACCCTGCTGCTGATCGCTGTCGTGTACGTGGCGTTCCGCTCACGCCGGGCCGTCGACCCGATCACCCCGCAGGACGAGGACCGGCTCCGCGCCCTCCTCGAAAAGCACGGCGAACGCGACTCGCTCGGCTATTTCGCACTGCGCCGGGAGAAGAGCGTCATCTGGTCGCCGACCGGGAAGGCGGCCGTCACCTACCGGGTGGTCGGCGGGGTCTCCCTCGCCTCCGGTGATCCGATCGGCGACTTGGAGGCCTGGCCCGGCGCGATCGAGCCATGGCTGGCCGAGGCCCGCGAACACGGCTGGATCCCAGCGGTGATGGGGGTGAGCGAGGAGGGCGGCACGGTCTACGCCCGGCACGGGCTCGACGCGCTGGAACTCGGCGACGAGGCAATCGTGGAGACCGCCGAGTTCACCCTCGAAGGGCGGGCGATGCGGACCGTCCGCCAGGCGTACAACCGGATCAGGCGCGCCGGGTACGAGGTGACCATCCGGCGCCACTCAGACATCCCCGACGAGGAGATGGCCGAACTGGTGCGACGCGCCGACGACTGGCGCGACGGCGAGACCGAGCGCGGCTTCTCGATGGCGCTGGGGCGGCTCGGCGATCCGGCGGACGGCCAGTGCGTGATGCTCGAATGCCGTGACGCGGCGGAGAAGGAGCAAGGCGAAGGAGCGGGCGGCCCCGGCGAATTGCGCGCCGTACTGAGCTTCGTGCCCTGGGGCCCGAACGGTCTCTCGCTGGACCTGATGCGCCGTGACCGGAACGCCGAGAACGGTCTGATGGAGTTCATGGTCATCGAACTCCTCCAGCGCGCCAAAGAGATCGGGATCACGCAGGTGTCGCTCAACTTCGCGATGTTCCGGTCGGTCTTCGAGAGGGGATCGCGACTCGGCGCGGGACCGGTGCTGAGGCTGTGGCGCTCGTTGCTCAGCTTCTTCTCGCGCTGGTGGCAGATCGAGTCGCTCTACCGCGCCAACGCCAAGTACCGACCGATCTGGGAGCCGCGTTTCATGCTCTTCGAGAAGAGCTCCGACCTGCTGCGCATCGGCATCGCCGCGGGCCGCGCCGAAGGGTTCCTGGAGGCGCCCGGGCTGCCCAAGTGGCTGCACCGCTCGCACCTGGAGACCCATAGATGAGACCGATGGCGGCGCTGCCCGAGGCCGCCCGCCGCGAATGGGGGCCGCTGTTCTCGACCGTACACGGGGGGCTCACCCGTTCCCGGCTGCGCGCGGTTCCGATGACGCTGGCCGCGGTCGGCCTGACGGCGCTGCTCCATGTGGTGCAGAGCCAGCCGTGGGGATTACGTCCGGTGCGGGTCCTCGGCTCGGTGCGGGCCGAGGACCCGCTGTGGACCGCCCTGCTGCGTACCCCGCTGTCGCTGTTCGTGCCCGCGCTCGATCTGCCGGTGTGGGGTGCGCTGGCGCAGGTGCTCGTGGTGTTCGGGGCCGCCGAGATCTGTCTCGGACGACGGCGCACGCTGCTCATCGCGTACGTCGCCACGCTGGCCGGGACACTGTACGCACGGACCGGCGTCGCGGTAGGCCCGGACGGGCTGTTCGGACTGCCCGCATCCGACGCGCAGGTCGTCGACACCGGACCGTCGGCGGCGGTGGTCGGGGTCGCGGTCTATGTGTGCCACGCCTACCGGGCGTGGCGCACCGGGGCGGCGGTGATCGCGGTGATGGTCATCGAAGTGATCTTCAGGAACAACCTGGCCGGCAAGGAACACCTGGCGGCGATCGCCGCGGTGCTGATCCTGTGCGGTCTCACCACCTGGCACGACAGGCGTAGACAGCTGCCCGCCCGCAGCGATCAGGACTTGGGCGCGGAAAGCCGGTCTCGGTCCGGCGCTCCGCCGATGAGGTCCTGAAACCTGCGGCTCGGCCCCACCCAGCGCCGGTCGTGGCGGTACGCGCGCAGCACCGCCCTGGCACGGGCGCGGTGCCGGTTGCGGTAGAGCCTCTTCGCCCACATCGACGTCGGCCGGGCCAGCCGGATCGCCCCGAACAGGGCGACGAACGGCACCAGGGTGCCGATCACCGCCATCCGCGCCTTGCCCTTGAACAGAGCGATCAGCACGAAGCAGAAGTTGATCAGCAGGGTCAGGACGATGCCGAGCCGGCCCTGCTGCTGATCGCTGGTCAGTTCCTTCACCCCGAGCGGTGAGAAGCCGCCGAGGAGGAGCAGGACGAGCGCCGTGGTGAGGACGACGACCTCGACGCTCTGGCGGCCCTGTTCGGACCAGTACACGTCGTCGAGATGGAGGATCAGGGCGAACTCGTCCAGCACCAGTCCCGCGCCCATCCCGAAGATCACCGCGCAGATGCCCGCCCCGACGCCGTGCCGTCCGCTGGAGATCGCGCCGAAGCCGCCGATCACCGTCAGCACCACACCGGGCACCACATGGTGGACGTGCAACCCGCCGGGCGTGATGTTGCGGAACGGCCCCTTCCCGGCCCTGATCATCCGGGTGATGAGACGGGTGATGGCGAAGGTCAGCACGAAGGCGGCCAGGGAGAGAAGCAGGGGCAGCTTCCCCGGCTCGACGAAGTTCTGATCGAACCAGTGACCCATGCCACCACTCCCGTTGGTCCGCCTTTGCGGTGTTTTGCAGCGTTTCGGCCAATCTAGCGGCCCGGCCGAGGGAATAGCCTGCGCGCCGTGACCTCCCTGAACAGCCACGGCATACGGTTCGCCTTCGGCACCCTGACCGTGCTCCCCGTCCGCGTCACCCGCTGGGATCGCGGGGCCGCCCGTGCCGGGATGCTGAGCGCCCCGCTCGCTGGTCTGGTGGTGGGGCTGCTCGCGGCGGTCCCCGGCGCGCTGTTGCTGCTGCTCGGGTCCGGGCCGCTCCTCGCGGCGGTCGCCTCCGCCGCGGTGCCCGCGGTCCTCACTCGGGGGCTGCACCTCGACGGGCTCGCCGACACGGCGGACGGGCTCGGCAGCGGCAAGCCTGCGGCGGACGCGCTGCGCATCATGAAACAGTCGGACATTGGGCCATTCGGTGTCATCACCCTGCTGTTCGTACTCCTGGCCCAGGTCGCGGTCCTTCATCAGCTGTACGGGGAGGGCTGGGCGCACGGCGCGGTGGCCGCGGTCGTCGCGGGGGTCACCGCCCGCCTCGCGCTCACACTGGCGTCCCGTCAGGGCGTGCCTCCGGCCCGGCCGGAGGGGCTGGGGGCGGCGGTGGCGGGAACGGTGCCGACGGGGGCGGCGGCGGCCGTGACGGTCGCGGTGGTGGCCGCGGGGTCGGGGGCGGGGGCGGTGTTCGGCGGATACGGCGCGCTGCACCACGGCCTTGCCGTAGTGGCCGGGCTGATGGCCGCCCAGCTGCTGCTGCGGCACTGTGTGCGGCGGTTCGGGGGCGTGACCGGGGACGTCTTCGGGGCGGTCGCGGAGACGGCGGCGACGGCGGCGCTGGTGGCGCTGGCCCTGGGCTGAGGGCTGTCCCGTAACCCCTGGCGGGCCCACGAAGACCGGCAGAACGGGACCTGGGCGGACGGGGGTACGCGGCGGCCCGGTCTCCGTCTTCTCCTCACTCCGCGGACGGGCTCGCCGCGCAGCTCCGGCGCCAGGTGCCCAGGTCGTACTTCTTGCGGAGCGAGCTCAGACGCAGCCTCGTCGACTCCGGGCAGAACCGTGCCACCGGCACCTCGTACTCCACATGGAACACCGCCTTGTCCGCCTCGATGAACGGGGTGAGGTCGGCGCACTCGTCGTACTGGGCGCACTGTTCGTTGACCGCGAAGTCGAAGTCCGGTTCCAGCTGCGGGATCTGGTCCAGGTCGTTCTTCAGCCCGACCGCGAGTCCGTGGCGGTGGGCGATGCGGGCGACGAGGCGGTTGTAGCGCAGCTGATCGGCGCCGGTCAGGGGGAAGCCCGTGCGGTTGCGGTATCCGTCCATGTTGTCGGGCTCGACCGCGTCGAAGCCCTTCTTCGCGCACATCTCGATCCGGGACTCCATCAGCGGCCCGAGCAGATCCGTGCGGCGGATGTCGAGCCAGCGCTCCCCCGGCCAGCCGTTGCCCTTCCCGAGGACCGAGGCGGGGAACTTCCCGGCGTCCGGGCGGAAGTCCTCCCAGGCGCCCGTGGACACGTAACAGATGACCTTGCGGCCGCGGCGGTGCAGATCGGCGACCGCCTGCGCATCGTGCTCGAAGCCGTCGATGTCGTACACCGGAACGTCCACGGTGGCGTCGAGGCGGCCGGAGAGCTGCCACTGCCAGTCGGTACCCGGCTTCGGCTGCCAGCGCGCCGCGGAGGTGGTTCGAGGCGCCGCGGTACAGCCGGCCAGCACCGCCGACAGGATCAGCACGACGACCGGCGCCGCCGACTTCGGTCTCGTCCTGCGTACAGCCCGCTGGGCGCGCATCGCTCTCCCCCGCTCGCTCCGGCACCTCCGAACGACCCTACTTCCCGGGCCGGTTGCGCCGTCGCGCCCCCCCGACCGGGCCGGCCGGGGGCCGGAGCCCTGCCGCCGGAACAGGCCTCAGACGGCCCGCCGCCGTGATCCCGCAGCAAAGGCGCGCGTAGGCTCATTCCCGGCACATTGCGGCGGCGTCTACGATGCGCCGGGCACGGTCGGCCCACCCCTCGACCGACAACGAACTCAACGGAAGCGAGATTTCACCACCGTGACTGCTCTCACTCTCAGCACTGCCGGTGCGGCGACGCTGCGCGCCGACGCACTTGTCGTCGGCGTCGCCAAGGGAGCCAAGGGCCTGGTCGTCGCACCGGGCGCCGAGGCCGTGGACAAGGCGTTCGGCGGAAAGCTCGCCACCGTCCTGGAGACCCTGGGCGCCTCCGGTGCCGAGGGCGAAGTGACCAAGCTCCACGCACCGGACGGCCTCAAGGTCCCGGTCGTCATCGCGGTCGGACTCGGTCCGGTCCCGGAGAAGGACGCGGCGTTCGACGGCGAGGCACTGCGCCGGGCCGCCGGTTCCGCCGCGCGTGCGCTGACCGGTTCCAAGAAGGCCGGCTTCGCGCTGCCGATCACGTCCGTCGAGGACGCCGAGGCCGTCGCCGAGGGCGCACTGCTCGGCGCGTACGCCTTCACCGCGTACCAGGGCGGCGAGAACAAGCTCGCGCCGAAGGACAAGAAGAACGGCAACGGTGCCAAGCTGCCGCTCGCCGAGGTCGCCCTGCTCGGCGCCAAGCCGCGCGACAAGGCGTTCAAGGCGGCCGCAGAGCGTGCCACCGCGGTCGTCGAGGAGATCAACCGCGCCCGCGACCTGATCAACACCCCGCCGAACGACCTGTACCCCGAGTCCTTCGCCGCCGTGGCCACGGCCGCCGGCAAGGAGCACGGCATCAAGGTGCAGGTCTTCGACGAGAAGGCGCTCGTCAAGGGCGGCTTCGGCGGACTGCTGGGCGTCGGCCAGGGCTCGACCCACGGCCCCCGCCTGGTGAAGCTCGCCTACACGCACCCGAAGGCGGAGAAGACCCTGGCCCTGGTCGGCAAGGGCATCACCTACGACTCGGGCGGCATCTCGCTGAAGCCGGCCGGTCACAACGAGACGATGAAGTGCGACATGAGCGGCGCCGCCGCCGTGTTCGCGGCCGTCGTCGCGGCCGCCCGTCTCGGCCTCCAGGTCAACGTCACCGGCTGGCTGGCGCTCGCCGAGAACATGCCGTCCGGCAACGCCACCCGCCCGGGTGACGTGCTGCGCATGTACAGCGGCAAGACCGTCGAGGTGCTGAACACGGACGCCGAGGGCCGGCTCGTCCTCGCCGACGCGCTGACCCGCGCCTCCGAGGAGAACCCGGACGCGATCGTCGACGTGGCGACCCTGACCGGAGCAATGGTCCTGGCCCTGGGCCACCGCACCTTCGGCATCATGGCGAACGACGACGCCTTCCGGACGTCCATCCACGAGATCGCCGAGGAGGTCGGTGAGGCCTCCTGGCCGATGCCGCTCCCCGCCGACCTGCGCAAGGGCATGGACTCCCCGACCGCCGACATCGCCAACATGGGTGAGCGGATGGGCGGCGGCCTGGTGGCCGGTCTGTTCCTGCAGGAGTTCGTGGGCGAGGGCATCGCCTGGGCGCACCTGGACATCGCGGGTCCGGCCTTCCACGAGGGCGCGCCGTACGGCTACACGCCGAAGGGCGGCACCGGTTCCGCGGTCCGCACGCTGGTGAAGCTGGCGGAGCGCACCGCCGCCGGGGACCTCGGCTAGAGGATGCTCCGTGCGTACGGCCCCGGGCATACGTCCGGGGCCGTACGTGTTCACCCGTCGGCATCGACAGCACGCACAGGTTTCGCTCTCAACGAAATCCGCACTCCTACCCGTCTCCCACCCCCACCCTTCCACCGTGGTGCTTCGCGCCGCTCCTACCAATCTCTACGCAGCAGTAACCGTCCGGAACGGGTGATCATCCGTCCCGGACCCGGGCCCCGCGTCCCGCCCACCCTCAACAAGTGCGAAGATGGGTTCTCGGCAGGACAGGGCCCCCACCACAGGGCCGAATAACAAAAGCGGCCGAACACCAGCCGACCGGCCGGTCATCCCCCAGCGACGGGGCCCGGCGTACGGCGCACATGCATGGAGGACGTGACGTGGCGAACGACGCCAGCACCGTTTTCGACCTAGTGATCCTCGGCGGTGGTAGCGGCGGTTACGCCGCGGCCCTGCGCGGAGCGCAGCTGGGCCTGGACGTCGCTCTGATCGAGAAGGGCAAGGTCGGCGGCACCTGCCTGCACAACGGCTGCATCCCCACGAAGGCGCTGCTGCACGCCGGCGAGGTCGCCGACCAGGCACGCGAGGCCGACCAGTTCGGCGTCAAGGCCACCTTCGAGGGCATCGACATCGAGGCCGTCCACAAGTACAAGGACGACGTGATCTCGGGCCTGTACAAGGGTCTGCAGGGTCTCATCGCCTCGCGCAAGGTCACCTACATCGAGGGTGAGGGACGGCTCTCCTCCCCCACCTCGGTGGACGTGAACGGCCAGCGCATCCAGGGCCGCCACGTGCTCCTGGCGACGGGCTCCGTGCCGAAGTCGCTGCCGGGCCTGGAGATCGACGGCAACCGGATCATCTCCTCGGACCACGCGCTGAAGCTGGACCGCGTCCCGAAGTCCGCGATCGTCCTGGGCGGCGGCGTCATCGGCGTCGAGTTCGCCTCGGCGTGGACGTCCTTCGGTACCGACGTCACGATCATCGAGGGCCTGAAGCACCTCGTTCCGGTCGAGGACGAGAACAGCTCGAAGCTTCTTGAGCGCGCTTTCCGCAAGCGCGGCATCAAGTTCAACCTCGGTACGTTCTTCCAGAGCGCCGAGTACACGCAGGACGGTGTCCGCGTGACCCTCGCCGACGGCAAGACGTTCGAGGCGGAGGTGCTGCTGGTCGCGATCGGCCGCGGCCCGGTCTCGCAGGGTCTGGGCTACGAGGAGGCCGGCGTCGCGATGGACCGCGGCTACGTCCTCGTCGACGAGTACATGCAGACCAACGTTCCGACCATCTCGGCCGTGGGCGACCTGGCCCCGACGCTGCAGCTCGCGCACGTCGGCTTCGCCGAGGGCATCCTGGTGGCGGAGCGGCTGGCCGGTCTGAAGACCGTCCCGATCGACTACGACGGTGTCCCCCGGGTGACGTACTGCCACCCCGAGGTCGCTTCCGTGGGCATCACCGAGGCCAAGGCCAAGGAGCTCTACGGCGCGGACAAGGTCGTCGCCCTGAAGTACAACCTTGCCGGCAACGGCAAGAGCAAGATCCTCAAGACCGCGGGCGAGATCAAGCTCGTCCAGGTCAAGGACGGTGCCGTGGTCGGCGTCCACATGGTCGGTGACCGTATGGGCGAGCAGGTCGGCGAAGCCCAGCTGATCTACAACTGGGAGGCGCTGCCGGCCGAGGTCGCGCAGCTCATCCACGCCCACCCGACGCAGAGTGAAGCGCTCGGCGAGGCCCACCTGGCCCTGGCCGGCAAGCCCCTCCACTCCCACGACTGATCCAGTCCCGGGCGCGACGACCGACCCACTTCCGCACTTTTGTAAGGAGCAACTGAAACCATGTCGGTTTCCGTAACCCTTCCGGCGCTCGGTGAGAGCGTCACCGAGGGCACTGTCACCCGCTGGCTGAAGGCCGAGGGCGAGCGCGTCGAGGCCGACGAGCCGCTGCTCGAGGTCTCGACCGACAAGGTCGACACCGAGATCCCGGCGCCCGCCGCCGGCATCCTCGCGTCCATCAAGGTCGCCGAGGACGAGACCGTCGAGGTCGGCGCCGAGCTGGCCGTCATCGACGACGGCACGGGTGCGGCCGTCCCGGCCGCGGCTCCGGCCGCCGAGCCCGTGGCCGCTCCGGCTCCGGCGCCGGTCGCGGCGGCCCCCGCCGCCCCGGCCCCCGTGGCCGCGGCTCCGGCCGCTGCCCCGGCTGGTGCCGCGACCGGTACGGACGTCACCCTCCCGGCGCTCGGCGAGAGCGTCACCGAGGGCACCGTCACGCGCTGGCTGAAGGAGGTCGGCGAGGAGGTCACGGAGGACGAGCCGCTGCTCGAGGTCTCCACGGACAAGGTCGACACCGAGATCCCCGCCCCGGTTTCCGGTGTGCTGCTGGAGATCGTGGTCGCCGAGGACGAGACCGCCGAGGTCGGCGCGAAGCTCGCCGTCATCGGTGCCGCGGGTGCCGCCCCGGCGGCTGCCCCGGCCCCGGCCGCTCCGGCCCCCGTGGCCGCTCCGGCTCCGGCTGCTCCGGCGCCGGTCGCCGCAGCCCCCGCCCCGGTGGCCGCTCCGGCCCCGGCTGCGCCCGCCACCCCGGCGCCCGTGGCCGCCCCGGCTCCGGTCGCTGCTCCGGCTCCGGTCACCCCGGCCCCGGCGGCTCCGGCCTCCGTCGACGACGGTGCGTACGTCACACCGCTGGTCCGCAAGCTCGCCGCCGAGAACGGTGTCGACCTCGGTGCCGTCAAGGGCACCGGCGTCGGTGGCCGTATCCGCAAGCAGGACGTCGTCGCCGCCGCGGAGGCCGCCAAGGCCGCCGCTGCCGCTCCGGCCCCGGTCGCGGCCGCTCCGGCAGCCGCGAAGGCGCCGAAGCTGGAGGTGTCCCCGCTGCGCGGTCAGACGGTCAAGATGACCCGCATGCGCAAGGTCATCGGCGACAACATGATGAAGGCGCTGCACTCGCAGGCCCAGCTGACCTCGGTCGTCGAGGTCGACATCACGAAGCTGATGAAGCTGCGCAACCAGGCGAAGGCCGCCTTTGCCGCCCGTGAGGGCGTCAAGCTGTCCCCGATGCCGTTCTTCGTGAAGGCGGCGGCCCAGGCGCTGAAGGCCCACCCGGTCATCAACGCCCGGATCAACGAGGACGAGGGCACCATCACGTACTTCGACTCGGAGAACATCGGCATCGCCGTGGACGCCGAGAAGGGTCTGATGACGCCGGTCATCAAGGGTGCGGGCGACCTGAACATCGCCGGCATCTCGAAGAAGACCGCCGAGCTGGCCGGCAAGGCCCGCGGCGGCGGCCTGACCCCGGACGACATGTCCGGTGCCACCTTCACCATCAGCAACACCGGCTCGCGCGGTGCGCTGTTCGACACCGTGATCGTGCCGCCGAACCAGGCCGCCATCCTGGGCATCGGTGCCACCGTCAAGCGTCCGGCGGTCATCGAGACCGCCGAGGGCACCGTCATCGGTGTCCGCGACATGACGTACCTCTCGCTCTCCTACGACCACCGTCTGGTGGACGGCGCGGACGCCGCCCGTTACCTGACTGCGGTCAAGGCGATCCTGGAGGCCGGCGAGTTCGAGGTCGAGCTCGGCCTCTGAGCACCACGGTTGTAACCAGCCTCACCAGCGGTGCCCCCGTCCGGAACCCTTCCGGGCGGGGGCACCGCCGTATTGTCTAAGGGTTGTCCCGTCATCCCTGGTGAATCAGCGCACGGCGTCGGATACGGTGCATCGCAAAGCGGAGGAGCGCCTTCATACTGGGCGTATTCGGGTGTTCCGACAACGCGGTGAGGTGCCGTAGCTGTCGCCGTGCGCCCGCCAGGGATGACGGAACAGCCTTGAGACACCACCGGTTGCCTCACCCGCACCGGTCGGATCGGCAGCACCGGTTTCCCCGAAGGAGCCCTCATGACCCCGCCCGTCGTCCACTCGCTGCGCGAACAGATCCGCGAGCACATCGTGGACGGGATCGTCAGCGGGCGCTGGAAGCCGGGCGAGCGGATCGTGGAGCGACGGATCGCCACTGAGCTGGAGGTCAGCCAGACGCCCGTACGCGAGGCGCTGCGGGAGCTGGAGACCCTCCGGCTGATCGAGTCGGCGCCCAACAAGGGCGTACGGGTCCGGAATCTGACCGCCGCCGACCTGGAGGAGTCCTACCCGGTACGGGCCGGTCTCGAGCAGATCGCGGCGGAGCTGGCGGCTCCGGCGCTCGGCGAGGACTGCTCGCGGCTGTCGCCACATGTGGCGGCGCTGTACGAGGCCGACCGGCTGGCCGACGGCGAGGCGCAGGTGCGGCACACGGTGGCGTTCCACCGGGAGTTGGTGCGGGCCGCCGGGAACGCCGTACTGCTGCACACCTGGGAGGGTCTGGGCATCGAGGTGTTCACGGCGCTCTCGATCCGGTGGCTGGGGACGGTGCAGAAGTCGTACGCGGAGGAGCACGAGGCGCTCATCGACGCGTTCCTGCGCAAGGACCCGGACATCGGTGCGCTGGTGAAGGCGCATGTCCTGGGGTGCGCCCCGCGCGCCTGACACAGATGCGTGGTCCAGGCGCTCAGCCGTACAGATGAGCGCCCGGATTCTTCCTATTTCCGACGTCACTCCGTGCCACGAAGCAGGGCACCGGATGCCAATTTCTTCATATCGAGAAGTTTTGCCCTTCATCCTTTGATCGATCATCGATCAGCGTTCTACAGTTCACTCCGCGGGCCCACCGGCCCCATCGCCCTGTCCTGCCAGTCAGGGCCCTTTCACCACCCCCCTCCACTCCGGAAGGCGGCGATCATGACCGACCCCGTAGGAAAGCTTCCGAGCGAGCTCGACCAGCTCCCGGACCGTGACCCCGAGGAGACCGCCGAATGGGCGGCCTCCCTGGATGCCGTCACCAAGGCCGCGGGCCCGCACCGCGCCGCGTATCTGATGCGCCGCTCGCTGCAGCACGCCGAGGGCGCCGGTCTCGCGCTGCCCAAGCTGCTGGAGACCGATTACGTCAACTCCATCCCGACCGCCGCCGAGCCCGCGTTCGACGGCGACCTGGAGATGGAGTCCCGGATCACCGCCTGGAACCGCTGGAACGCGGCCGCGATGGTCACCCGTGGCGCCCGGTTCGGCGTCGGCGGCCACATCGCCACCTTCGCCTCGGCAGCCTGGCTGTACGAGACCGGCTTCAACCACTTCTTCCGCGGCAAGGAGGGGGACGGCTCCGGCGACCAGCTCTACATCCAGGGCCATGCCTCCCCCGGCATCTACGCCCGCGCCTTCCTCGACGGCCGGCTCAGCGAGCAGCAGCTCGACAACTTCCGCCAGGAGGCGGGCGGCGACGGTCTGCCGTCCTACCCGCACCCGCGGCGGCTGCCCTGGCTGTGGGAGTTCCCCACCGTGTCGATGGGCCTCGGCCCGCTCTCGGCCATCTACCAGGCGCGCTTCAACCGCTATCTGGCCAACCGCAACATCAAGGACACGTCGAACTCGCACGTCTGGGCCTTCCTGGGCGACGGCGAGATGGACGAGCCCGAGGCCACCGCCGCCCTCGCCCTCGCGGCGCGTGAGCGGCTCGACAACCTGACCTTCGTCATCAACTGCAACCTGCAGCGCCTCGACGGTCCGGTCCGCGCCAACTTCCGCGTGGTCCAGGAGCTCGAGGGTGCGTTCCGCGGAGCCGGCTGGAACGTCATCAAGACGCTCTGGGGCAACGCCTGGGACGAGCTGTTCCAGCTGGACACCACCGGTGCGCTGGTCCGCCGGCTCCGGGAGGTCCCGGACGCCCAGTTCCAGACGTACGCCACCCGCGACGTCGCGTACATCCGCGAGCACTTCTTCGGCGCCGAGCCGGCGCTCGCCGAGCTGGCGAAGCTGCTCACCGACGCGAAGATCGCCGAGTGCTTCTACACCTCCCGCGGCGGCCACGAGGCCCGCAAGGTGTACGCGGCGTACAAGGCGGCCGTCGAGCACAAGGGCGCGCCGACCGTGATCCTCGCCCAGACGGTGAAGGGCTACACGCTCGGCAAGGGCTTCGAGTCCAAGAACGCCAACCACCAGATGAAGAAGCTGTCGATCGACGAGTTCAAGGGCATGCGCGAGCTGCTCGGACTCCCGATCCCGGACAGCGCCTTCGACGACGGCCTGGTGCCCTACGGCCACCCGGGCGCCGACTCCCCCGAGGTGCGCTACCTCCAGGAGCGCCGCGCCGCCCTCGGCGGCCCCGCCCCGGCCCGCCGGATGCACGCGGTGGCGCTGCCCGAGCCGGAGGAGCGGGCGTTCGCCGCGCTGAAGAAGGGGTCCGGCAAGCAGGAGATGGCCACCACGATGGCCTTCGTGCGCCTGGCCAAGGATCTGATGCGGGACAAGGAGACCGGCAAGCGCTGGGTACCGATCGTCCCGGACGAGGCCCGTACCTTCGGCATGGAGTCGCTGTTCCCGTCGGCCGGCATCTACTCGCCACTGGGCCAGACGTACGAGCCGGTCGACCGCGACCAGCTGATGTACTACAAGGAGGCCAAGGACGGCCAGATCCTCAACGAGGGGATCACCGAGGCCGGGGCCATGGCCGACTTCATCGCCGCTGCCACGTCGTACGCGACGCACGGCGAGACGATGATCCCCTTCTACATCTTCTACTCGATGTTCGGCTGGCAGCGGACCGGCGACCAGATGTGGCAGCTCGCCGACCAGCTCGGCAAGGGCTTCATCGTCGGCGCCACCGCGGGCCGGACCACCCTGACCGGTGAGGGCCTCCAGCACGCGGACGGCCACTCGCACCTGATCGCGGCCACGAACCCGGCTTCGCTCAACTACGACCCGGCGTTCGCGTACGAGATCGCGGTCATCGTCAAGGACGGTCTGCGGAGGATGTACGGCCCCGAGGCCGAGAACGTCTTCTACTACCTGACGGTCTACAACGAGCCGAAGCCGCAGCCCGCGATGCCGGAAGGCGTCGAGGAGGGCATCGTCAAGGGCCTCTACCGCTTCAAGGAGGGCACGCCCGCCGCCGCGGACGCGCCGCGCCTGCAGCTGCTCGCCTCCGGCACGGCGATCCACTGGGCCCTGGAGGCCCAGGAACTGCTCGCCGCGGACTGGGGTGTCACGGCCGACGTCTGGTCCGCCACGTCCTGGGGCGAGCTGCGCCGCGAGGCGCTGGAGTGCGACGAGGCGCTGCTCAATGGCGATCAGCGGGTGCCGTACGTGACCCAGGCGCTGGAAGGCGCACCGGGCCCGGTGCTCGCGGTCAGCGACTGGATGCGACAGGTGCCGGACCAGATCAGCCAGTGGGTGGAGCAGGACTGGTCCTCGCTCGGCACGGACGGCTTCGGTCTGTCCGACACGCGTGACGCGGCCCGCCGCCACTTCGGGGTCGACGCGCAGTCGATCACGGTCGCGGCGCTGGCCCAGCTGGCGCGGCGCGGCGAGGTGACCGCGTCCGCGGTCAAGGAGGCCCGGGAGAAGTACGGGCTGTGAGGTGAGGGCAGCCGGGTACGCCCGGCTGCCGTGCCGCCCTCCGTGTCCGGGCGGGCTCGGTCTTCGAGCCTGACCGGACACGGAGGGCCTTTTGCGACGGGACAGCCCTTGGGGGAGGCCGTCGGCCCGCCCGGCGACGGGGGGCACGGCAGACTTGCCCCATGCGTGCTGCCCGGCTCATCAAGATGGTGCTGCTCCTCCAGTCCCGGTCCGCCATGACCGCCGCCGAGCTCGCCCGGGAGCTGGAGGTGTCCGAACGGACCGTCACCCGCGACGCCCAGGCACTCAACGAGGCGGGGGTTCCCGTGTACGCGGACCGGGGCCGGGCCGGCGGGTACCGGCTCGTCGGCGGGTACCGGACCGGGCTCACCGGACTGGCCCGTAGCGAGGCCGAGGCGCTCTTCCTCTCCGGGCTGCCGTCCGCGCTGCGCGAGATGGGGCTCCAGGACGCCGCGTCCGCGGCCCGGCTCAAGGTGTCCGCCGCGCTGCTGCCCTCGCTGCGGGACGCCTCCGACACCGCCGCCCGGCGCTTCCATCTGGATGCACCCGGCTGGTATCAGGAGCCCATCACGCCCGAGTTGCTGCCCGCCGTCGCGGAGGCCGTCTGGGACGACCGGATGATCAGTGCCCGCTACCGGCGCGGCGGTGCGGGCGGTGAGGTCGAGCGGGAGCTGGCGCCGTACGGCCTCGTTCTCAAGGCCGGGGTCTGGTACGTGTGCGCCCGCGCCGGGACGGATTTCCGGGTGTACCGGATCGACCGCTTCACCGCCGTGGCCGTGTCGGACGAACGGTTCGTACGCGACGACGACTTCGATCTGCCGGGCTTCTGGGACGAGCAGGCCGCGCGGTTCGCCCGCTCGATCCTGCAGACCGAGGTGACGGTACGGGTGTCGGAGGCGGGGGCAGGCCGGCTGTCGCGCAGCATGGATCGTTCGGCGGTCCAGGACGCACTGGACGCGGCCGGGCCGCCCGGCACCGACGGGTGGCGCACCGTCACCCTGCCCGTGGAGTCCCTGGAGGTCGCGTACGACCAGCTGCTGTCCCTGGGGCCGGAGTTGGAGGTCCTCGAGCCGCCCGCTTTGCGGAGCCGCTTCGCCGCTGCCGCCGAACGGCTGAGCGGCCTCTATCGCTGAAGGCTTCTTTTCGGTGTCTCCGCGTGCATCGCCTGGCACCAAGGCCGATGCTTGACCCGTGATGGACGAGACGGAGTTCTGGGAGATCATCGACAGCACCCGCGAGGCCGCCGAGGGCGACCCCGAGGACCAAGCCGACCTGCTCGTCGACCGGCTGGTGCAGCTCGACCCGGAGTCCGTGCTGGACTTCGCCCGGCACTTCGAGGCCCGCTACAACCGCGCGTACCACTGGGACCTGTGGGGCGCCGCCGCCGTGCTGCTCGGCGGCGCGAGCGACGACGCCTTCGACTTCTTCCGGTGCTGGCTGATCGGCCAGGGGCGGGAGGTCTTCGAGGGGGCGGTGCACGATCCGGACAGCCTCGCCGAACTGCTCGACGATTTCGACGAGGAGATCGACGGGGACGCCGAGGATCTCGGCTATGCGGCCGACGAGGCGTACGAACAGCTCACCGGCGTCGTCACGCCGGACCTCGGCCTTCCGCCGCAGGCCGCCGAGCCGCAGGGCGCGCCCGTCCGCTTCGAGGACGACGCGGCGCTGGCCGAACGCTTTCCCCTGCTCTGGGAGCGGTTCGGCTCCGGCTGAGCCGCCCCGCTCCCGCTGTGGGCACCCGGGTTCAGAAGTGGGTGCCGCCGTCGACGCGGATCTCCGTACCCGTGATGAACGCACCGTCCTCGGAGCCCAGCATAGCGACGACGCTTGCCACCGTGTCGGGGCTGGCGAAGCCCTCGCCCAGCGCCGGGGACAGCTTCGCGAAGAGCGACATGTCCGCGTCGGCAGGCAGCCCCGGGCCGTTGCCGCTGGTCATGTCGGAGGAGATCGAACCGGGTGCGACGGCGACGACGCGCAGACCCTGCTTGCTGTACTCGCTCGCCAGCGCGTGCGTCATCGACTGGATGCCGCCCTTGCTCGCCGCGTACGCCGACATATAGGGGTGCGCGAAGCTCGCGGAGGTCGACGAGAAGTTCACGACGACCGGCTTGTCGCCCGCCAGCAGCGCCGGTATCGCCTCACGGATCATCAGGAACGTGCCAGTGAGGTTGACCGCGAGGATCTTGTTGAAGAACTCCAGCGACGTCCTGTGCGTGTGCTCCGAGCGCAGGATGCCCGCCGCGTTGACCAGTACGTCGAGGCCGCCGAGCGCGGCCACGGCGTCAGCGACACCGGCCCGGACCGCGGCCTCGTCCGAGATGTCGAGGACCACGGTGGTGAGCCTCTCCGCGGTGCCTCCTGCCACAGCGGTGTCGTACGTGGCCTTCAGCCCGGCCTCGTTGACATCGGCGGCGACGACCAGGCCGCCCTCGGCGAGTACGCGGTGGACGGTGGCCTGCCCGATTCCGGAGCCGGCGCCGGTGATGAGTACGCGGCGGCCTGTGTAGCGGTTCATGTGTTCACTCCTCGTTCCGAGTCCCCCGACGTCTCTCTTGATTCGCATCCACCGTACGCCTAGATGGCACGTTTTGCCAGAATGGCATTCTGCGCACCCAGCGCTCGCACGAAGGAGTCCCGGCCCGGGTAATCTGCGGGGAATGAACCACCAGCAGCCGTCCCTCACCGAGCGCCGCAAGGCCGCGACCCAGCTGGACATCGCGCGCGCGGCCGCTGCGCTCTTCGCCGAGCGCGGGCCGGACGGCACCACGGCGGAGGACATCGCCCACCGGGCGGGCGTCGCACTGCGCACCTTCTACCGCTACTTCCGCTCCAAGCAGGACGCGGTGGGGCCGCTGCTCTCCGGCGGCGCCGAACGCTGGCGCGCCCTGCTCGGCGCGGCCGGTCCGGGGGTCCCGCTGGCCGAGGCGCTGGAGGGTGCGGTCATGGACGCGCTCAGCCCGAGCGACGAGCACGCCACGGAGCAGCTCGGCTGGACGCGCGGCCTGCTGCGGGCCGCACAGGACGATCCGGCGCTGCGCGCCGTCTGGTACCGGGTCAATCAGGATTCGGAGGAGCGGCTGCTGCCGGTGCTGGCACGGCTGGCCGGTGAGGACGCGGACCCGCTGGAGGTCCGGCTGGCCGCTGCGGCCGCCACGGACGCGGTACGGGTGGCGCTGGAGGCCTGGGCGGTCACGGACGCGCCGACAGCCGGGGCCGGCTCCCCCGCCGCCCTCGCGGTGCGCTGCCTGCACGAACTCATGGGCGGCATGCGGCTGTTCAAGGGGTAAGACCGACCCCACTCACTGTCGCGGGGGAGGCCGTAAGCCGTCACAGGGCGAGCGAGCGGCCCATCATCACGTCGTCGACGTAGCGCCCGCCCAGGAAGAACTCGCCGGGCAGCACCCCCTCGACGACGAACCCCTCCGACTCGTACAGCGCCCGGGCGGGCGCGTTGTGCCCGAGCACCCGCAGCGTCATCCGGTTCGCCCCCTCCTTGCGGGCCAGCGCGAACGCGGCCCGCAGCAGCCCTCTGGCGACACCGCTGCCGCGCGCCCATTCGGCCACGGCGAGGCCCTGTATCTGGCGCACATGCGCGTTGCAGGCGAGCGGGGTCGCCGCGACGACCCGGATGTAACCGGCGATGCGCATGTCGCCCGCCGGGTCCTCCACCTCGGCCACGAGCAGGTGCTCGGGCCGGTGGCAGTCGTCGAAGAACGGTTCGTACGGCGGCTGCGGACGCGGCTGTACGGCGTGGAGGGTCGACCAGGTGGCCCGGTCAAGCTCCCCGAGAGCGGTGTCGTCGGAGAGAACGGCGGGGCGCACGAGGGGGGTGCGGAGCTCAGGCATGGGCGCCACTGTGCCACGGCCCGCCCGGTCACGTCATCGCATATCTGCCGGGCGCTCGGCGGAGCCGAACGGGAGGCGGCGGCGGAAGTCGTTCGACGACCCGGGACCGCTCCGGGGAGGAGTACCGGCTGCTCTCCGCCGCCATCACCGCGGCGGACAGCGGGGCGGCGGTCTGCGGCATGTGCGCCACTGTCGGGATGTCGCCCTGCAACTGCTGTTCGAGTGATTCGGGCGTGACGGGTGATGAGGGCGCGGCACCCCGCACGCCGCTGCGGCAGGATGGTGCCATGGTGTACTCCCGTATCGCTGTCACCGGATCCACCGGACTCATCGGAGCCGCGCTGGTGCGCTCGCTGCGGGCCGACGGTCACGAGGTCGTGCGCCTCGTCCGGCATCCGGCGCGCGCCGGGGACGAGGTCGAGTGGGACCCGAAGCGGGGTTACGTCGACGGGGCGGGCCTGGTCGGCTGCGACGCCGTCGTCCATCTCGCCGGGGCCGGGGTCGGCGACCATCGCTGGACGGAGGAGTACAAGCGGGAGATCCGGGACAGCCGGGTGCTGGGCACGGCGGCGATCGCCGAGACGGTGGCCTCCCTCGACGTACCGCCGAAGGCGCTGCTCTGCGGGTCGGCCATCGGCTACTACGGCGACACCGGGGACCGCGCGGTCGACGAGACCGCGCCGCACGGCACGGGCTTCCTGCCGTCCGTCTGCGTGGACTGGGAGGCTGCCGCGGCTCCGGCGGAGGCGGCAGGCATCCGGACGGTGTACGCGCGCACGGGCCTGGTCGTCGCCCGGGAGGGCGGGGCCTGGGGGCGGCTGTTCCCGCTGTTCCGGGCGGGGCTCGGCGGGCGGCTCGGCAGCGGGCGCCAGTACTGGAGCTTCATCGCGCTGCACGACCACATCGCGGCCCTGCGGCACCTCCTCGACACGGAGTCGCTGTCCGGACCGGTGAACCTGACCGGCCCCGGCCCCGTGACCAACGCCGAGGTGACAGCGGCGATGGGGCGCGTGCTGCACCGTCCGACGCTGCTCTCCGTCCCGGCGCCCGCGCTCCGGATCACCCTCGGCGACTTCGCGGAGGACGTGCTGGGCAGCCAACGGGTTCTGCCGGCACGGCTGCTGGACTCGGGGTTCACCTTCGCCTTCCCCGGCATCGACGGCGCCATCCGCGCGGCGCTGCGCTGACCCCGCACGGTCGGATCACACGCATGTGCGACCCCGTGCCACGGTGCCCCGGGCCGCGCGCGACTGCGCCCGCACTGGACCCCTCCTAGCCTCGTGGCGAACTCGGGCATTCCGGGGACCTGTTGGGGGCAAGAGCCTCCCACCAGTTGCGCCGACTCGGGGAGGGGCACGTGCTCAGCACGGCACACCACGCGGACGTCGTCATCATCGGTGCCGGAATCGCCGGCCTGTCAGCAGCCCATCATTTGACCAGTGCAGGGGTCAGCGTCAGCGTCCTGGAGGCCGGCCCACGCGTCGGCGGCCGGATGACCACCGAGGAGGTGGACGGGTTCCGGCTCGACCACATCGGCCCGCTCCTCAGCACCTCATATCCGGAACTGCGCGCCGCGCCCGGCCTCGAAGGGATCCTGCTGCGGAACTTCGCTCCGGGGGTCCTCGTCCACAGCGAGGGCCGCCAGTACCGGACCGGCGACGCGCGCCAGGTACGGAGCGCACGGGGCGCATTCAAGGCGGCGCGCGCCTTGGCGAGCGCCCCCCGCCCGCCGATGGGCGGGCCGATCGACCAGGCCAGGCTCGGCGCGGCCCTCGCCCGGCTCGCGGCCACCCCGGCCGCCCGCATCCTGGCCCGGCCGGAGCGGACCGCCCTCGCCGCCCTGTCGACCCGCGGTCTGCCCTCGCGTACGGTCAATGGCTTCCTGCGCCCGCTGCTCACCGCGCTGCTCAGTGACCCCGGGCTCACCACATCGAGCCGGTGCGCCGATCTCGCCCTGCGCAGCTACGCGCGCGGCCGGCTGTGCGTGCCGTCCGGCGGCTCGGCCACGCTGCCCGAGCTGCTGGCGGCGGCCCTGCCGCCCGGCACCGTGCGGACCGGCGTCCATGTCACCGCCGCCGACACCACCTCCGTACGCACCAAGGAACACGGTGAACTGGGCTGCCGTTCCCTGCTGCTGGCCACCGGTGCGAGCGCCGCCGCCGAGCTGCTGCCCGGTCTCCGGGTGCCGCCCTTCCATCCGGTGACGGTCCTGCACCACACCGCCCCCGCTCCCCCGCCGACCGGCGCCTCGCTGCTGCTGGACGCCGACCGCTCGGGCCCGGTGGCCCACACCTGCGTGATGAGTGAGGTCGACCCCTCGCGCGCCCCGCACGGCCGGACCCTGATCACGTCGACGGTGCTGGGCACGCCGACGCCCGATCTCGACCGCTCGGTCCGCACCCATCTCGCCGCGTTGTACGGCACCCCGACGGACGACTGGGAACTGCTGGCCGCCCACCACGACCCGGAGGCGGTCCCCGCCATGCCGCCTCCGCACGATCTGCGCCGCCCGGTCAGGCTGCTCGCCGGGCTGTACGTGTGCGGCGACCACCGGGACACGAGCACGGTGCAGGGCGCCCTGTTCTCGGGCCGCCGCGCAGCGCACGCCATCCTCGGCGATCTGGGCGTCCGGCCCGGCCAGCTGGAGGCGGAGCTGCGCGAAGCGGCCTGAGTCCGCCCGCGCACATCCTGCCCCGGTCCAGCCGATCGCAACCCCGAGCACCCTTTACAGATCGGATCTCTCGCCCCACCTCCTGTTTTCGGGAGTGGTCCACACCACTCCCGCAAACACCCTTGTCGTGCGTCACGTCTACCGCTACGGTCCTGGCGAAACCAGACTTCAGGAGACCGTAGTGCGCCGAGCCATGCCCGTTCTGCCGCTTCTTATAGCTCTAGTCATCGGATCTATCACTCCCGTCGCGGTGGCGAACGAACCCCCGGACGAACCCGGATCGAGCACGGGCAGCACAACGGCCTCACCAGGGCCGCCCGTTGTTCCCAGACCGACCCAGTGGAGCGAAGCGGGCGGCCACACACAGCTGACGGCGGGGACCCGCATCCTGGTGGACCCCCAGTCCCGCTCCATGACCGCTCTCCCCTCCGGGCGGGCCGAATTCCCGGGCCCCGCACGGCAGTCCGTGCAGGACCTGGCCAAGCAGCTGCGTACGGAGGTGGCCCAGGTCAGCGGAGTCGCTCCGGCCGTCAGCAGCGACATCCGGCACGCGCGGGCCGGCGACATCGTGCTGACGCTCACCGAACAGGGGGCACTGGGCGCGGAGGGCTACCGGTTCGAGAGCACGGACGCCGTACGCATCGAGGCCGCCTCCACCCACGGCCTGTTCTACGGGACGCGCACGCTCCTGCAGCTGCTGCGTACCGCCCCCGATCACCTCACCGTGCCGAAGGCCGTCTCCACCGACCGTCCCGCCCAGCCGGTCCGGATGACCATGCTCGACGCCGGCCGCAAGTACTGGCAGCCGAAGTACCTGGAGAAGCTGGTCCGCCGGATGGCCGACCAGAAGCTCAACACCCTGTTCCTGCAGTTCTCCGACTCCGAGGGCTTCCGTCTCTTCAGCCCGGAGTTCCCCGGACTCGCGGACCCCGCACACAGTTACGACCGCGCCGACATCGAGCGGCTGAAGCGTGTCGCCGCCCGCTATCACGTGCAGGTGATGCCCGGTATCGACATGCCCGGACACGCGACCGTGATCACCGACGCATTCGGGATCGGCTTCGGTGACGGCCCCGAACCGTGCACCCAGGCACACACCCACTCGCACCTCACGCCGAACTGGATGGTCGACCTCACCAGCGAGAAGGCGGTCGCGACGACCCGCCGGATCGTCGACGAGTTCGCCGGCTGGTTCGATGCCCCGCTGTTCAGCATCGGCGCCGACGAGCTGCCCGGCCAGCTCGCCAACTGCCCCCGCGTCAAGAACTATCTCGCCGCCGATCCGGACACCAGCACCCTCGGTGACCTGCTGAACGGCTACATCAACACCCTCGACGACGTCGTCACCGAGCACGGCAAGCGCACCGCGATCTACAACGGATCCGAGCACCTCGCCGCACCCCAGCAGCAGGTTCACGCGCCCGTGGTGTTCCTGACCTGGGAAGGGACCGGCACCGAGCCTGTCATCCCCGGCCACGACGAGATCGCCATCGGCCCGTTCTACAACACGCCGAACAACTATCACCACTTGTACCCCAACGAGTCGTGGATGTACGACTCCTGGGTGCCCAGCACCGCGCCGGATCTCCTCGGATCCGGTCTGATGAACTGGGCCGACTACAACTTCTGGGCCGACGACGGCTACTTCGAGCAGCAGATGGCGACCGCCCGCGCGATCATCGCGGACCGCTCCTGGAACGCCTCCGCCACCCCGGACACCGTGCAGGACTTCCGGACGCTGGTCGCCCGGCTCGGCGACCCGCCCGGCCTGCGGCCCGACCCGGTGGCACCCCGGGTCGACGACGGCCGGCCGAGCCACCACTGGACCTTCGACCAGGCCTCCTACCCGAGCGGCTGGACGTGGGCCGGCAGCCCCGGCAACACGATCTTCGCCGAGGACACCGCGGGGAACCTGCCGGGCACCTCGTACATCATCAACAACCCCACTCCGGTCCCGGACGGAGTGCGCGGCCAGGCCTGGCGCTTCGACAGCGACCGCGACGGGGTGGGCTTCGGCGGCCTCGACCTGGCCGAGCCGTGGACCGTCTCCGGATGGGTCAGGACGACGGGCAGGACCAGTGACCAAGTGCTGCTCAGTTCGAAGGCCGGCGCGCTCAAACTCCAGCAGTGGGGCACCGGAAAGGTCGGCTTCACCCGCTACGGCGTGGCCGACCACAGCTTCGACTACACCCTGCCGCTGAACCAGTGGGTCCAGCTGACCTGGGTCACCGAGCCGGGCCGCACCACCCTGTATGCGAACGGCGAGCGCGTCGGAATGGTCGGCGCGTCCATTCCGCTCCCGCTGCGCTCGATCGGCACCGAGAAGGCCGGGCTGCGCGGAGATCTCGACGAAGTCTCCACCTGGGACGAGGCGTTGAGCCCCGAACAGGTCCGGGCCGACTACGCGCACTACGACCGCTGACCCGAAGGGAAACCGCAGTGACCCGTACCCATGCCCGTACCCGTACGCGACTCGTCGGAGCGACAGCTCTGGCCGCCCTCGCCGGCCTCCTGACCACCCCGGCCTCCGCCGCGCCCGAACCCCCGTCGAAGGACTACGAGCCGACGGTGGAGTCCCTCAACAGCCACCCCACGCCCACGTGGTTCAACGACGACAAGTTCGGCATCTTCATCCACTGGGGCGCCTATTCGGTGCCCGCCTGGGGTCCGCGCGGCAGCTACGCCGAGTGGTACTGGAACTACATGAACAGCAAGGGCAGCGCCACCAACACCCACCAGAAGGACACCTACGGCACGGACGCGAACTACGACGACTTCATCGGCCAGTGGAAGGCCGAGAAGTACGACCCGGACGCCTGGGTGAAGCTGTTCAAGGATGCCGGTGCCAAATACTTCGTGCTGACCTCCAAACACCATGAAGGCGTCGCACTGTTCGACAGCAAGGTCAGCGGCCGCGACACCGTGGACCTCGGCCCGAAGCGCGACCTGGCGGGCGACCTGTTCAAGGCGGCGCGCAAGGACACCGAGGGCGGCCGGCTGAAGGCGGGCTTCTACTACTCGCTGTACGAGTGGTACAACCCGTCGTACACCGGCAAACCGGTCCTCAACCCGTACACCGGCGCCGAAGTCCCGTACACCGGCGCCCCGTCGGTCAAGGACTACGTCGGCGACTACATGGTCCCGCAAATGAACGAGCTGGTCGATCAGTACGATCCCGACATCATCTGGTGCGACGGGCAGTGGGACAAACCCGCGTCGTACTGGAAGACCGCGCCCGTCATCGCCGACTACTACAACCGCGCGAAGAACCGGGCGCACCCGAAGGAAGTCGCGGTCGCCAACCGCTGCAAGATCGAGACCGGTGCGCTGGACAGCAAGGAACTCGACTTCCAGACACCCGAGTACACAGTCAAGCCGGACATCGACCCGAACAAGTGGGAGGCGAGCCGGGGCATCGCGCACTCCTACGGCTACAACCAGAACGAGCCCGAGGAGGACCACCTCACCTCCGACCAGCTGATCGACTCGCTCACCGACATCGTCAGCAAGAACGGCAATCTGCTGCTCGACATCGGCCCGCGCGCCGACGGCACCATCCCCGAGATCCAGCAGCAGCGGCTGCTCGACATCGGCGCCTGGCTGAAGATCAACGGCGAGGCGATCTACGGGACCACCTACTGGCACCATGCCGAGGAGCCGACCGGAGACGACAAGGTCCGCTACACGGTGAAGGACGGCACGCTGTACGCGACTGCGCTGGAGTGGCCCGGCACCGAACTCACCCTCGGCGCCGACACGCCCGTCACCGCCGACTCCCGTATCACGCTGCTCGGTTCGGACGGCAGCGCACTCCCCTGGCACAAGGACTCCGCAGGCCGCGTGATCGTCGAGACGCCGAAGGACGGGGCGTCGGCCACCAGGAGCACGAGCGCGTACGTCTTCAAGGTCACCACTCCGGGCGTGAACACCCTCGTCCGCACGAGGACCGAACTGCCGAAGGAGCTCAACCCCGGGCGCGCCGCCGACGGCACCCTGACCCTCACCAACACCGCCCGCACACGCGCACCCGGGACCGGGATCGGGCTGTCCGGCCCCGAGGGCTGGACCGTCACCCCTGCGGCCACCCGCGTGCACCCGTTGTCGCCCGGCGCCGACGCAGAGGTCCCGTTCACCGTGACGCCGCCCGCTTCCGCGGCCCCCGGTACGTACGCACTGAACATCACCCTGCGCCACGGCCCTCTCACCACCACCACGACGGTCAAGGTCAGGGTGGCCCTGGAGAACCTCGCCCGGAACAAGCCGGCCACCCAGAAGAGCACCGCGTGGGACGCCCCTGCCTCCCGCGCCGTCGACGGGAACACCGACGGCTCCTTCGGATCGGGCTCGGTGACCCACACCGCGGAGCCCTCGTCGCAGGCGTGGTGGCAGGTCGACCTGGGCGCCTCGAAGTCACTGTCCGCAGTCGACATCTGGAACCGCACCGACTGCTGCTCCGACCGGCTGAAGGACTTCTGGGTCATGACCTCGGACACCCCGATCACGGCCGACGGACTCGATGAGGCACGGACCGCACCCGGTGTGACGGCGGTCCATGTCACCGGCCAGGCCGGACGGCCGTCCACTGTGCAGCTCCCGGCGGGCACCTCCGGCAGGTACGTCCGCGTGCAACTGACCTCCGGCACCAACCCGCTGTCGCTGGCGGAGGTCGAGGTGCGCGGGCACTGAGAGAGCCCTGCCGAAAACGGGTGGTGGCCCGGACCGATCGTTCCCGGTCCGGGCCACCACCCGTTCCGTCGCGCGCAGGAGTCACGCGGAAGAGTCATCCGTGATCCCGCGGGAGGGATCACCCGAGGGCCGCGACCCGGTCCCGGTATCCCCGTACCGCAGCCGCGTCCCGGTACGGCTCGAGGCGACGCTCGAAGTCCCGTACGTACTCCGTCGCCCGGACCGAGCGCATCTCCGCCGCCTGCTGCGCCGCCTCGGCGCCGAGCAGACACGCCTGGTCGAGCTCGCCGAGCCCGAGCCGGGCGGACGCCAGCACCACCCGGCAGAACAGCCTGCTCCGGGCGTACCCCGGGGCGCGCAGCTGCAGCGAACGCTCCGCGTGCTGGGCGGCTGCCCGGTACTGCTGCAGATCGCGGTGGCAGTGCCCGAACTCGTCGGCGAGCTGCGCCTCGTCGAAGGAGCGCGCCCAGTACGGCACGTCGTCCCCGGGCCGGGCGGTCTCCAGCGCGCGTTCCGCCCGTGCCAGCGAGGCCGCGCAGGTCCTGGCCTCGCCGAGCACGCCGTGCCCACGCGCCTCGACGGCGTGCAGCAGGGCCATGACGACGGGCGGCGCCGACGAGCCGATGCCCTGCTGGGCGACGCGCGCCAGCTGGACGGCTTCCCTGCCGTGCCCGAGATAGACCGCCTGCCGGCTCATGGTGATCAGCACATAACTGCCGTACGCCCGGTCCCCTGCCGCCTGCGCGAGCCGCAGCGCCTGGACGAAGTAGCGCTGGGCGAGACCGTGCGCCGCGATGTCGTACGAGGTCCAGCCCGCCAGCCGGGTCAGATCGGCGGCGGCCGAGAAGAGCCGCCGCCCGGTGGTCTCCCCGTACGTCCCGCGGAGCATCGGCTCGGCCTCGTGCTCCAGGTAACGGACGAGGGCCTGGCGGGCGTGGCCTCCGCCGTAGGCGTTGTCGAGGGCGCGGAAGAGCTCGCCGACGGAACGCAGGGCGGCGACATCGCCGCTGCTGACCTTCTGGCCGGATCCGCGGTCGGTCTGCCGCTGCCGGGGGACGCCGGGGGCGCCGGTTCCCGGCGGCACGAGGTGCACCGGAGGCCCGGCGGAGGCGGAAGGCGACGCGGCGGACCCGGAGGGCCTGGCGGGCGCGGGCCCCCGGGCGCCGTACCGGCCCCCGGGCCCGCTCGCCCCGTGCAGTCCATGCGCCCCCACGTGAGCCGTGGCGTGCGCTCCGGCGTGCGAACCAGGTGACCCGTTGGCCCCCACCGGCCCGCGCTGCGCACCGAGCACCGGCGCCGCCTGGGTCCCGCTGCCCCCGCCGCCGGGGGCAGCGGTCTCGCTCCCCCGCCCCACCCACTCATCGGCCCGTCCGATCAGCCAGTCGCGGCTGGGCACCACGAGCCCGGCCGGGGTGAACGCGATCTTGCGCAGCTCCGCTTGGCTGCCCGAGTCCTTCCGCCACAGGCCGCTGACGATCTCCACCGCCTCGGCCGGAGTTGCGGCGAACTCCAGGCCGGCGTAGACGGGCGCACCCCCGTCGAGGCCCAGGTCCTGCGCGGAGAGCCGGCGCCCGAGCCGCCGGGTGAAGACCTCGGCGATCAGCGCGGGGGTGGTGCCGCGCGGTTGCTGGCCGCGCAGCCAGCGAGTCACGGAGGTCTTGTCATAGCGCAGATCCAGACCGTGTTCGAGGCCGAGCTGGTCCACCCGGCGGGCGAGGCCGGCGTTCGAGAATCCGGCTTCGGTGATGAGCGAGGCGAGCTGGCGGTTGGGGGTGCGCTGCGGAGGTCGTTCCGACATCAGCTGTACGGTCTCCTGCTTTCGGGGCCGGGCGGGCAGCCCTTATGGAACGGCGCGAATTTAGCGGGCCCTACGACGGCCGCACTCTCCTTCGCTTCACATTCATCCGATCGTGTGAGGATTGGGGGTGGCACTGACGGGAACAACCTGTCGGGCCACCGCTCCCGGGGCGGTCGTACAGTGGCCCGGGGCGCGCATCAGTGCATGGTGACGTGGTTCCGGGGCACCCCCGGCTCCCGGTACCGCAAGTAGGAAGGCATCTCCGTGAGTGAGCTTCGGTTCGTCCGGCTGGGATTCGGTGAGGAAGCCGTCGACTACCAGGAGGCCTGGCAGAAGCAGCGCGAGGTGCACGCGGCCCGGTTCGAGGACACGGTTCCCGACACCTGTCTGCTGCTGGAACACCCGCCGGTCTACACCGCGGGACGGCGTACGACCGAGAGTGAGCGCCCCCTGGACGGCACTCCGGTCGTCGATGTGGACCGCGGCGGAAAGATCACCTGGCACGGCCCCGGGCAGCTCGTCGGCTACCCGATCCAGAAGCTGCCGCGCCCGGTGGATGTCGTGGCGCATGTCCGCAGGCTGGAGGACGCACTGATCCGCACGGCTGCCGAGTTCGGTCTGGAGACCAGCCGGGTCGAGGGCCGCAGCGGAGTCTGGGTGCTCGGTGACCCGGTCGAGGAGCGTCCGTCGCTCGGCGGCCTCTCCCTCGACTTCGACCCGCGGCTGAACGACGAGGAGTTCGACCCGCGGCTGAACGGCCCCGAGTACGCCCCGTCCAACGCCGGCCAGCGCCGCGAGGACCGCAAGCTGGCGGCGATCGGCATCCGCGTCGCCAAGGGTGTGACCATGCACGGCTTCGCGCTGAACGTGAACCCGGACAACACCTGGTTCGACCGGATCGTGCCGTGCGGCATCCGCGATGCGGGCGTCACCTCGCTCGCGTACGAGCTGGGCCGCGACGTCACCGTCGCGGAGGTGCTCCCGGTGGTCGAGAAGCACCTGAAGGACGTCCTGGAGAACGCGGAGCTCGCCCCGCGGGAGACCGACCGGGCCTCGGCCTGACCCGGAGCCCCGGGAATGGCCCGGCCCGCCCCCTGGTTGCCCAGGGGCAAGGGCCACACCCCAACCGTACAAATAGCGGGCGTACCCTGGTGTTCGCCGAAGAATCGAAGTCGTAGGGAGCCGGACGTGTCCGCTGTCGCACCCGACGGGCGCAAGATGTTGCGCCTGGAGGTCCGGAACAGCCAGACCCCCATCGAGCGCAAGCCCGAGTGGATCAAAACCCGGGCGAAGATGGGCCCCGAGTACAACCAGCTGCAGAAGCTCGTGAAGAGCGAGGGTCTGCACACGGTGTGCCAGGAGGCCGGCTGCCCGAACATCTTCGAGTGCTGGGAGGACCGTGAGGCCACGTTCCTCATCGGTGGTGACCAGTGCACCCGGCGCTGTGACTTCTGTCAGATCGACACGGGCAAGCCGCAGGCGCTGGACCGGGACGAGCCCCGCCGCGTCGGTGAGTCGGTCGTCACGATGGACCTGAACTACGCCACCATCACCGGCGTCGCCCGCGACGACCTGGAGGACGGCGGAGCCTGGCTGTACGCGGAGACCGTCCGCCAGATCCACGCGCTGACGGCGGAGCGCGAGGCCGGCGCCACCAAGGTCGAGCTGCTGATCCCCGACTTCAACGCGGAGCCCGAGCAGCTGGCCGAGGTCTTCTCCTCGCGCCCCGAGGTACTCGCGCACAACGTCGAGACGGTGCCGCGGATCTTCAAGCGGATCCGTCCCGGTTTCCGTTACGAGCGCTCCCTGGAGGTCATCACGCGGGCCCGCGAGGCCGGTCTGGTGACCAAGTCGAACCTCATCCTCGGTATGGGCGAGACCCGCGAGGAAGTGAGCGAGGCGCTCCAGGACCTGTACGACGCCGGGTGCGAGCTCATCACGATCACGCAGTACCTGCGGCCCTCCGTGCGCCACCACCCGGTCGAGCGCTGGGTGAAGCCGCACGAGTTCGTGGAGCTGAAGGAGGAGGCCGATGAGATCGGCTACTCCGGTGTGATGTCCGGGCCGCTGGTCCGCTCCTCGTACCGGGCCGGCCGGCTCTTCCAGCAGGCGATCGAGCGGCGCGGCGCGGTCACGACCGCACCCACTGCCTGACCGGGACCGTGTGAATCCGAGCACAAGAAGCTACTGAACGGTACTGGCTGAATCGACGCGGCCCATACGCTCCCCGCAGGTCGGGGACGCGTATGGGCCGCGTCGGCGTGCGCCGCGCTCATATCAAGGTTTCATTGGTGTTTGACCGAAAGGTCATGCGCTGGTAACACCGAGCAGTGACTCTGGATGCACGCAGCGCAGTGGTTCTCACGGCTGCCGCCGCCACTGCTCACCGTCTCCAACCCGCGCAAGCAACTCCTGTAACCCACTCACTCCGCGCATCCGTTCCGAGGGGACTTCCACGATGCAGGCCGTGCCGGTACGTGCCACCGCCATTCCGTCCGTCACCGATGCTCTCCGCGCCGTCGAGTCGCTGCTGCTGAGCAGCGGCCAGCGCACCGCCCGCCGCAACGCCTGGACGGCCGTCCTCGAGGACCGCCGCCGCGCCAAGGACCGGGTCGAGACCGAGTACGTACTGGAGGCCGTGGCCGACCACCGTTCCTAGGCCACGTAAACTTCAGTACATGGCGAGGAAGGCAAACACTGACGGCGCGGACAGCGTCGAGAACGCGGGGCGGCTCAAGCAGATCGCCCTGACCTACAAGATGACCCGGCGGACCGACCCCAAGATCGGTCTTGTCGTCGCAGGTGTGGGAATCGTCACCTTCGGTGTCCTCCTCGCCATCGGCTTCTTGATCGACCACCCGATCTACCTGGGCATCCTGGGCTTCGTGCTGGCCCTCCTCGCGATGGCGATCGTCTTCGGGCGGCGTGCCGAGCGGGCGGCCTTCGGGCAGATGGAGGGACAGCCGGGCGCTGCGGCGGCGGTGCTGGACCGTGTGGGCCGCGGCTGGACCACGACGCCGGCGGTAGCGATGAACCGCAGCCAGGACGTCGTCCACCGGGCCGTCGGCAAGGCGGGCATCGTACTGGTGGGCGAGGGCAACCCGAACCGGGTCAAGCTCCTGCTGGCGGCCGAGAAGAAGAAGATGGCCCGCATCCTCGTGGACGTACCCGTGCACGACATCATCGTCGGCAACGACGAGGGCCAGGTGCCGCTGAAGAAGGTCCGCACCAAGATGCTGAAGATGCCGCGGGTCCTGACCGGCCCGCAGGTGACGGCGGCCAACGACCGGCTGCGGGCGATGGGCGACCTGATGAGCAACATGCCGCTGCCGAAGGGCCCGATGCCGAAGGGTATGCGGATGCCGCGCGGCGGCAAGATGCGCTGACGCCGCGCACTCGACGCACAAGAGGGCGGGGGGGGGACCACAAGTGGTGGGCG